>NZ_BAAGXS010000018.1:0-363274 GCF_054779715.1 Actinophytocola sediminis
CCGGGCGCGGCTGGTCGCGGGGCGGCGTCGGTTCGGCGTCGGCCAGCGGGAGGTCGGGCGCGCCCGGCGCGTGGGCCAGGCCGCCGGCGGGTGGGGTGGCCACGGCCAACACCACCGCGCCGTGGCTCGGGTCCTCCGGGGTCTGGGCGTTGGCGCAGGTGCCCATGCCGAACACGGCCAGCACCGCGACGAGCAGCACCGCCGCCACCTGGCGGCGGTGCTGACTCGCGTATCGGTGCACGCCCGCACCGTAGTCGGTGACCCGACCCGGTGGCGAGCGCCGGGTCACTCCACGCGCCGGACCATCGGCAGCGTGGCCCTGGTCGTGACCAGGGCGACCGCCACCGCCAGCAGCGGCACCGCGACCACCGTGATCGCCAGGTTCTGCCACGGCAGCACGATCTCGGTCAGCCCGGTGAGCCACACCACCGCGACCCCGAGCACCGCGCCGAACCCCAGGCCCAACCCCGTGCCCAGCGTGCTCAGCACCAGTGCCTGCGCGCCGGCGAGCGTGCGCCGCCGCCGGGGCTGGGCGCCGATCGCCGCCAGCGTGGCCAGGTCGGCGCGGCTCTCGGCCCCCGACAGCGCCACCGTGATGCCCACCCCGAGCAGGGTGACCAGCCCGGCGCCGCCCGCGAGCGCGAGGGCGATCAGGTTGGCCTCGGCCGCGTAGTCCGGCTGCACGTGCGCGGTCAGGCCCTGGTCCTCGGCCACCGAGAGGGCCGCGTCGACCTGGTCCTGGGTCGCGTCGGCCCGGTGGACCACGGCGATGGCGGTGCGCTTGGTGGTCAACCCGTGCGCCGCGGCCGTCTCCGCCGAGATGAACGCGTCCGGCAGGTCGGTGAAGTAGGTTCGCTCGTTCCCGTCCGCCATCGGCAGGTACTGCGCGGGGAACTGCCGTGGCTCGGCGTCGGTGTCGTTGAAGCGCTCGGTCGTGGCCACGCCGTCGGCGAGCACGCACTCGTCGGTCACCAGGGCCTTGCCATCGGCCAACGCGGCGAGCGCGGCGGGCGGCGGCCGCTGGCCGGTGACCAGCTCGATCATCTCCGGCGTGCCGACGCCGAGCCTGGCCGAGGTCGCCAGCTGACAGTCGGGGTTCGAGGCGTCCCAGGCCAGCGACGTCGAGATGGGGCCGTGCTCGCTCACCGTCGGATCCATGATCATCTGGACCTCGTGGGTCGCCGCACCGGGCAGCTCGTCGGCGATCTCCGAGGTCGCGTCGGCCAGCTGGGCGTCGGCGTCCGGGTCGGTGACCCCCGGGTCCTCGCTCACGACGATCGTGTCGTCGGGCACCGTCCGGAACTGCCTGGGGGCGGTGGCGGCCAGGCTGAACGCCAGCGTCACCGACCCGGTCACCACGACCATGATCGCGATGACCGTGGGCACCGTGCGGTGCCGATGGCGGCCGGCGTCGCGCAGCGCGAGCCGGCCAGACAGCGGCAGCCGTGCCCCGCTCCGGCCGAGTGCGGTGATCAGCTTGGGCGCCACCAGGAACATGCCGACCACGATCGTGACCGTGCCCAGCAGGACGCCCACGATGTGCGTCGTCAGGTCGACGGCGTTCTCGCCGGCCGCCTGCCGGGCGATCACCGTCTGCCTGGCCAGCAACCCGGTGCCGAGCACACCGACGATCCCCACCCCCAGTACCACCATGCCGAGGACCGGCAGCCGTGCGTTGCCCGTGTTGTTGCGGAAGCGCTGGGCCAGCGCGTCGACCGGCCGCATCCTGGCCACGACGATCGCCGGCAGCAGCGCGGCCCCGACGCCGGAGACGAGCCCGATCACGGCCGCGACCATCAGCTCCAACCAGCCGAACCGCCAGCCGTCGATGAGCTGGTTGGTCACCTGTTCCCACACCGGGGTGCCGGCGGCCAGCAGCAGCCAGCCGATGAACACCCCGGCCAGCGTGCCGAGGACACCGAGGACCAGGCCCTGGGCCAGCACGATGCGCCGGACGTGGGCCGAGGTGCCGCCGTTGGCGCCGACCAGTCCGAGCTCGCGGACCTGCCGTCGCGCCCCGACCGCGAACGCCGTGCCGGCCAGCAGGACGACCTCCAGCAGGCCGAGACCGGCCACCATCGCGACCGGGGCGGTCGTCTTCAGGCCGTCGCCGGATCGCTGCCACGCGGTCTGGAACTCCACGCCGTGCTCGGCGAGCGCCGGCCAGGTCTCGTCGACCGTGGTGTCCGGTGGCAGGTCGACGAAGTACTGCCACCACGGCTCCGGCGCGAAGGTCGTCTCGGCGCCCAGCAGCGCGGAGTCAGTCGGCGCGAACACCGCCGCCTGGTCGAGCTGGTACGGGTCGACCCCGATCCCGGTGACCGTGACCGTCGGCCCGTCGTCCGCGGTGATCGTCGCGCCGGCGCGGATCTCGTCGCCGTCGAGCAGTCCCAGCCGCTCCGCCAGCGGCTCGGTGACCAGTGCCTCGGTCGGCCCGGCCGGCAGCCTGCCGGTGGCCAGCCGCCCGACGTGGTTGGTCAGCGGATCGCCGACGGAGAAGGGCAGCAGTTCGGTGCGCACGATCCGCTCGTCCTCGCGCAGCCGCAGTCCGTACGGCTGCGGCACGGGCACGATCCGCGATCCCGGCGGAAGCAGGTTGCGCGGGTCGACCATCGACGGGTCACGTTCGCTGCCCGCCTCGTGGTACACCGAATCGCCGAGCTGCCAGTCGCCGAGGGTGGTGCGGCTGGTGACGAAGACGCGACCGTCGGCGCTGCCGAGGAACCGCTCGGCGTTCGGCTCGTTGCCGGTCAGCGTGCGCAGCAGGCCGTCGACCAGGGTGGCCCCGCCGATGGGCACCGCGATCAGCGCCGCGATGAGGATCGACCGCTTCAGGTTCCGCCGCACCGATCGCCGCGCGATCCGCAACGCCGGCCGCCACCCGCTCATCGGCCAGCCTCCCCGGTGGCACCGCAGCGAAGGGTCCCTTCGCTGCGTCCAGTGCAGTGAAGGGACCCTTCGCTGCGTGCGGGCTGGAGCTGGGGGCGAGTCATGAGGCGCCTTTGAGGAGGGAGTCGGGGGTTTGCTGGCTGCCGGTCTCGTCGACGACCTTGCCGTCGCGCAGGAAGACGATCTCGTCGGCCCACGCGGCGTGCCTGGCCTCGTGGGTGACCAGCACGCCGGCCGCACCGGCGTCGCAGCGGGCGCGGATGGTGCGCAGCACGGCCTCGCCGGTGTTGGAGTCCAGCGCGCCGGTCGGCTCGTCGGCCAGCAGCAGCCGCCGGGGCCCGACCAGTGCGCGGGCGATCGCCACCCGCTGCTGCTGGCCGCCGGACATCTCGTCGGGGAACCGCTTGGCCAGCTCCGCGACCCCGACCTCGCGCAGCGCGGTCATCGCCTCGTCCAGGGCCACCTGCAGGCGCACCCCGTCCAGCTCCCGTGGCAGCGCCACGTTCTCCACGGCGGTCAGCGCCGGGAGGAGGTTCAGGTCCTGGAAGACATAGCCGACGTTGCGCCTGCGCAACGCGGCGAGCCCGGCCCTGCCCTGCTCGTCGAGCCGGTTGCCGGCCACCGCGACCATGCCCTCGGTGGGCGTGTCCAGCCCGCCGGCCAACTGCAGCAGCGTCGACTTGCCGGACCCCGACGGGCCCATCACGGCGATCAGCGTGCCGTGGGCGACCCGCAGGTTCACGTTGCGCAGCGCGGTCACCGCCGTCGGACCGCTGCCGTGCACGCGGGTGACGTCGCGCAGCTCGAGTGCCAGCTCGGTCATCACCGGACCTCCTGCCGGGCCGTGGTCGCCTGCTTGTGCTGGGCAGGGTTCTTCGCCGGTGCGCCGGCCGGTGGCGCGGGCATCCTGGCCAGGCGGGTCTCGGAGTGGTCGAGCCAGCGGACCTCGGCCTCCGCGCGGAAGATCATCGAGTCGAGGACGAGCAGCCACGCGGTGTCCGCGTCCTGGTCGGCGGTGAGCTTGAGGCGGGTCAGCTCCTGCAGGTGCCGCACGGTCGCGGTGCGCTGCGCCTGGATGACCGACGGCGCGTCGACTCCCGGCGTGGTCACCGCGAGCGCGATCTTGATCGCCAGCTCGTCGCGTGGCCGGTCGTCCTGGGTGACCGGCGTGGTGAACCACCTGGCCAGCTCGGCCCGGCCCTCGTCGGTGAGCTGGTAGACGACCTTGCCCTGGGCGTCGGCCTCGCCGGTCTCCTCGACCAGGCCGTCGCGGTGCAGGCGGGACAGGGTCGTGTAGACCTGCCCGATGTTCAGTGGCCAGGTGGCGCCGGTCGAGCGTTCGAACTCGGCGCGTAGTTGGTAGCCGTACATCGGCGCGCGCTCGAGCAACGCCAGTAGGCCGTACTTGATGGACATAGATACGGAGTATGCATACTCGGTATCTATGAAGCAAGTGCGCTGGTCAGCCGCGCACGAGCTCGGCGACCGCGAGGCCGGGGTCGGCGGTGCCCGCCTCGGCGAGCAGCGTGCCCTCCGGATGCCAGACGCCGGTGCCGGAGTCGCGATGACCGGCCAGCACGGTGAACAACCCGTTGTCGGCCGCCCGTTCGGCGAGCAGGTCGGTGACCCTGGCCGGGCGCCGCGTGCTGATCACGTAGACCAGGCAGCCGTCGCGGGCGGCGGCCCGCGCGTGCTCGGTGTGGTCGAGGTCGGCGCCGATCGCGAGCCCGATCCGCCAGCTGTCGAGGGTGACCGTGTGGCCGTGCTCGCCGGGGCTCAGCCCGGCGTCGCGCTCGGCGGCGGTGAGATGCTGCTTGTCGTAGCGCCCGGCGGGTTGCCCGCCCCGGCCGATGACGTGCAGCGAGTTGAACACCTGGCCGTCCTCCCAGACCGGGGCGCCGGCGATCGCGGCGGTCCTGGTCTCGGCGCAGGCGTCGGCCAGCGGGTCGAGCCGGCTGTCCTCGGCGCCAACGGTGTACTTGGCCGGCTCGACGACCACGGCGGCCAGATCATGGCCGGTGAGGAACAGCTCGGGCAGTACCAACAGTTCGGCGCCGGCGGCCGACGCGCGCCGCACGAGCCTGGCGGCCGTCGCGACGTTCGCGGCCACATCCAACGCGACACAGTTGGCCTGCCCAGCACCCAGAACAAGCGGAGCACTCATAGCTCCACATCATCGCGGACCCGTCCGGTGGTGCGATGAAGGCGTCCTGCAGCGCACTGAACGCGATGAAGGCGTCCTTCATCGCGTTCACCCGCTGGTCAGCGGTGGGGCACGGTGCCCTTGGCGCCCTGGGCGCGGTGTTGGCGGCCGACGATCGCCTCCGCGGCGCCGATCAGCAGTACCGCGGCGATCACGGCGAGGATGAAGCCGAGGATGTTGAGCTCCCAGATGTCGCCGGTGCCCAGCAGCCAGGCGATGGTCCCGCCGATGAGCGAGCCGACCAGGCCGAGCGCCAGCGTGGCGAGGATGCCGAGGTTCTGTTTGCCCGGTTTGATCAGTCGAGCGAGTGCGCCGATGATCAGGCCGGCGATGAGAAAGCCGATCATGCGGACCTCCTTGGGTCGTCGTGTGCGGACGGGTATGCCCACTCGGTGGTGGGGTCAAACCAGAGGATAACGCCTTGTGACGGGTTGACTACGCGGGCTTTTTGGTCTAGACCAAGAAGGTGGTCCAGACCACGTCCCGGAGCTGTTCCCTGCCCTCACGGGAGTTGACAATGACACTGAAACGAAAACTGGCCGTGTTCGCGGCCGCCGCCACCCTCGCCCCACTGGGTCTGTTCGTGCTGCCGGCCGGCACCGCCAGCGCGCACGGCTACATCTCGTCCCCGCCGAGCCGCCAGGCGCAGTGCGCGCAGGGCACGGTGACCTGCGGTGGGATCCAGTGGGAGCCGCAGAGCGTCGAGGGACCGAAGGGCCTGCGCAACTGCCATGGCAACGTCGCCAGGTTCGCCGAGCTCAACGACGACAGCCTGCCGTGGCGGGCGACCTCGGTCGGCCGGACGGTGACGTTCACCTGGACGTTCACCGTGCGGCACGTGACCAGCAACTTCGAGTACTACATCGGCAACACCCGGGTGGCGAACTTCAACCTCAACAACCAGCAGCCGGCGCCCGGCCTGACGCACACGATCGACCTCGGCAACTACTCCGGCCGGCAGAAGCTGCTGGCGGTCTGGAACGTCGGCGACACCGGCAACGCGTTCTACGCCTGTGTCGACCTGCAGGTCGGCGGTAAGGCACCGGCACAGACCACGCCGGTGGACACGCCGCGCGCGGACCCCGGCGGCACCTGGACGGCCGGCGCCGCCTACGACGCCGGCTCGCAGGTGACCTACGGGACCACCACCTACCGCAGCGTGCGCAACCACACCGCACTGCCGGGATGGGAGCCGGCGAGCACCCCCGCACTGTGGCAACCCGTCTGAGGTGTGCCGGCCGGCCCGTGCGTGCCGCGGGCCGGCCGGCGCCCAGGGGCCGTTCTCTGCTGATCGCGGTGCTGCTGGTGCTCACCGGCTGCGGCAGCGCGCTGACCACCGGCACCGAGCAGCCCGTGTCGGCCTCCGCGCCGCCGTTGGACGGCTCGTTCAACGACACCGACGTGATGTTCCTGCAGATGCTGATCCCGCACCATCAGCAGGGCCTGCGCCTGGCCGAGCTGGCCGAGGACAAGGGCGGTCGCGCCGAGGTCCGGGAGTTCGCCGCCGCCGTCGTCGCCACCCAGACCGACGAGCTGACCGACGTGGAGGCGTGGCTGACCGACTGGAACCAGCCGACCGCGGCCGACCCGGACCCCAACGCCCACCACGGCCACGGTGACGGGCTGCACAGCCCAGACGACCCGGTGGCGGTCACGGCGCTGGCGGAGGCCGAGCCGGCCACGTTCGACGCGACGTTCGTCAACCTGTTCACCGGCCACCAGCACGGCGCGGTCGAGCTGGCCAGAATGGAGCTGGCGGAGGGCCGGCACCCGGACGCGCGCGACCTGGCGACCCGGATCGTCGAGTCGCGCACCGCCCAGGTCAAGCAGCTGGCGCTGCTCTGAATGCGTTTTGCCTCCAGCCGCCGGAGCCTGATCACACTGTTCAAGCAGCTGGCGCTGCTCTGAGTGCGTTCGCCTCCAGCCGCCGGAAGTCGCCCGACCACACCGTGCGGCCGGTGATCACGACCAGCAGCAGGCAGACGGCCCCGCCGAGGCCGAACACCGCCCGCACCCCGACGAACTCCGCCAGCACGCCCGCGAGCAGCGCGCCGAGCGGCATCGATCCCCAGCTCGCCAGGCGGCTGACGCCGCTGTAGCGGCCCATCATCTCGTTGGGCACGATCAGGGCGCGCAACGCGCTGTAGGTGACGTTCCAGGCGCCGACGCCGAGGCCGCCGAGGAACGTGCCCGCGGCGATGAGGTAAGGCGACGCGACCGCGGCCGGCGTCGCGAGAAAGACCGCGTAGCACGCCATCGCGCCGACCAACACCACGCGCCGCCCCGCCAGCCGGATCATCACCGGCGCGGCGGCGGCGCCGAGGAACCCCCCGACACCCAGCGCCCCGATCAGCAGGCCGAACTCCGACCGGGTCAACCCGACCGGGCCCGGCGCGACGGCGTACAGGGCGATCACGGCGTTCCACCCGGCCCAACAGCCGGCCGCGCCCCCGGCCACCAGCAGCAGGGTCCGTAGGGTCCGCTCGTGCCACACGTACCGCAGGCCCGCCAGGAGATCAGCGCGGATCATCGTGGGCTCGGCCGGGGCGGCGGGCCGGTAGCGGCCGGTCATCACCGCCAGGGCCAGCAGCGCGACCAGGTAGCCGATCCCGCTCGCGCCGACGGCCAAGGCGAACCCGGCCGCCGCCAGCAGCCCGCCCAGCGGCGGCCCGGCGAACTCGTTGGCCACGGTCTCGGTCGCGGTCAGCTTCGCCAGCGCGGACTCCATCCGGTTGCGGGGCACCACCTGCTGGATGACCGACATCCGGGTGGTGTCGGTGACCACCTCACCCACCCCGAGCAGGCCGGCCGCCCCGTACAGGACGGGCAGGGAGAGCACGTCGCCCAGCACAAGGGCCACGAGGACGGCGGCCACGACGACCCGCCCGCCGGTCGCCACCATGATCAGCCGCCGCCGGTCGACGCGATCGGCGAGCACGCCCGCGGGCAGGGCGAACAGCAGCCATGGCAGCGTGTTGGCCAGGGTCGCACCGGCGACCAGCGCGGGCGAGTCGGTCATCGAGACCGCGATCAGGGGCAGTGCCAGCTTGAACATGCCGTCCGCGAGGTTGGTGACCGCGGCGCCGAGCCACAGGGCCGTGAAGTTCCGCCTGGTCTGTGCTGACATGCGGCGAGCCTGCCGGTCCAGGAGCCGGCGGCTCAAACGTTTCCACGGAGGAGGAAACATGGCGGTGTTCCAGGTCGACGCCGATGTCCTGGCCAGGACCCGGTTCGGCACCTCGCAACTGGCCGAGACGGTGGCGGCGGTGAGCATTCTCCAGGCGGCCCAGCCCTTTCCGTGGCACCGCGTCTGGAAGAACGAGCACGTTGAGCCCTTCCGGTCGCGGTTGGCGGACGATCCGGTGACCGCCGCGATCGTCGAGTACGGCTTCTCGACCACGTGGATCGCCGACTACGTCGCGGCCCCGCCGGAACGCCCGGACCTGACGTTGGACGACGAACTGGCGGTGCTGTCGGCGCTGTCGGACGACCAGGTACGCGCCGACCTGGCGCGGGGTCGTGCCCGACTGCCCGCGCAGCTGTGCGGCACCGGTCTCGCGACGCGCACGGCCGACCTGTTGCGCTGGGTCTGGCGGCAGACGATCGAGGCGGACTGGTCACGCCGGCAGGCGGTGTTGCGCGCGGACGTGGTCTCCCGCATCAGCGCGCTGTCCCAGGATGGCTGGTCGGGGGTGATGAACAACCTGCGCTCGGGAATGCGCTGGCTCGGCGCCGGCGAGCTCCAGGTCAACGAGGACTCGTACCCGCCGTGCGACGTCCGGGGGCGGGAGCTGACCTTCATCGCGGCGCACTGCCGAGGCGGCTGGGCATCGTGGCGGATGCCGGATCGCTTCGCGATCGTCTACCCGGTGACCGGCGTGTTCGCCCAGGATCCCGTCCGCGCCCCCGACCACCTGGTCGACCTGCTGGGACGCGCCAGGAGCACCGTGCTCGTGGGGGCGTCCTCGGCGATCAGCACCAC
Source organism: Actinophytocola sediminis (assembly GCF_054779715.1). Taxonomy (NCBI): domain Bacteria; kingdom Bacillati; phylum Actinomycetota; class Actinomycetes; order Pseudonocardiales; family Pseudonocardiaceae; genus Actinophytocola; species Actinophytocola sediminis. The sequence goes on from NZ_BAAGXS010000018.1 coordinate 9,075, forward strand.
CGGCCTGGTCGCGACCACCGGCCTGCCGCTGGGCACCGTCGGCAACCACCTGCGGGTCCTGCTGCACTCCGGCCTGCTGCACCGGCGCCGGTCGGGCCGCGAGGTCCTCTACTGGTGGACGGACACGGCTCGCGCGCTGGTCACCGGTGCCTAGTGGCGCGGTCCTCTCGGCGGTGTCAGCGCCGCACAGGTGATCAGCAGCGCGGCGATGACGAGCAGCAGGGTGAACAGCTCGATCAGGGCGTTGATGACGAGTTCGGTGAGCACGGTCAGCCCTCCCGCGCACTGGTGTGGCTGGCGGCCCGGCGCCGGGCGCGCAGGCTGGTCGCGATGACCGTGCCCAGGACGGCGACGATGACGAGCAGTGAGACCGGGGTCGGGATCTGCGGCACCGAGGGCCAGAGGCCATGTGCCCAGTGCAGGATCAGTTTCACGCCGATGAACGCGAGGATGATCGCGAGGCCGTGGTTGAGGTGGACGAGCTTGGCCAGCGCGGTGTGCAGGACGAAGTAGAGCGCGCGCAGCCCGAGCAGGGCGAAGGCGTTGGTGGCGAACACCAGGTAGGGGTCCTCGGTGATGCCGTAGACCGCGGGCACCGAGTCGACCGCGAACACCACGTCCGTCGCGAACACGGCCACCACCACGACCGCCAACGGGGTGAGCGCCCGCTTTCCCTGTTCGCGCACGGTCAGCCGCGCACCCCGGTAGTCGTCGGTGACCGGGAGCAGCCGGCGCAACAGCCGCACGGACCGCATCCGCGAGGTGTCCTGCACCGCGGCCGCGCCGCTCATCGCCTGATGCAGGATCTTGCCCGCCGACGCGAGCAGGATGACCCCGAACACGAGGAATGCCCAGGTGCCGGCCGACAGCAGGGCGGCGCCGGCCGCGATGAACACGCCCCGCAGCACCAGCGCACCGACGATGCCGTAGAGCAGCACACGTTGCTGCACCGCGGGCGGCACCGCGAACGCGGTGAGCAGCAACATGAACACGAACAGGTTGTCCACCGACAGGGATTTCTCGACCACGAAGCCGGTCATGAACTCCAGCGCCTGGCCGCCACCGAAGGCCGCAAACAGCCATAACCCGAACAGCACCGGCAAGGTCAGGTAGAACACCGACCAGCCGACGGCTTCCCGCATCGACACCTCGTGCGGGCGACGGGTCACCACGAAGTCCGCGACCAACAGTCCCAAGAGGACCGCGATGCTCACGGCCCACAGTCCGGGTGAGCCGATCGACTCCACGGGGGCGGCCAGTACGACGGTTGAGTCGGGCATCGGACCTCCTCGAACAGCGGGTGCGTTCGAGGTCTCCTTCGCCCATGGGGCGGCTTCCCGAGGACATCAGACGGGATGTCCGTATTGACCGGGAGAGCGCTTCGGAAGTACTCCCCTCGCCGCCAGTATCACCGCGTCGGGAGATTAAGTAAAGGTTCAGTAAATAATTTCCATAATGATCGCCAGTTAGTCAGTCTTCAACTGTTCCGGTCAGGTCAGAAAGGCGGTTATCTCGGCCACCACTTCCGCTGGCTGTTCCTCAACAAGGTAGTGGCCGGAGTTCTCGATCAGGGTCACCCGCACGTCGGTTGCCTTGGTGGGGAGCAGTTCCCGCAGCGTCGGGTAGTTGCCGTGGTGGGCGAGAGCGAGCAGGGGCGCGGTCACCGGCAGGTAGGTCCGGTCGTCGGCGATGTCCTGCCCGAACGCCTGATACCACCCGTTGCCGGCGCGGATGGCGTCCTCGGTGTCATAGGCGCGCGCGTAGATCTCGCGGTCGCGCTCGGTCACCGAGTCGGGGTTCACCAGATTGAGGTCACACATGTAGTCGATCAGCAGCCGTGCCCTGCCGGCCAGTAGCTGTTCCGGTAGCCCACGGGCCTGGTTGAACGCGAACCACCACAGATGGAAGGTGTCGGGTCGCGGGATCAGCGTCAGCTGGTACATGCCTTCCTCGGGATGGGGGACATCCAGCAGCACCAACCGCCTGACCAGCTCGGGGTGGTTGGCCGCGAAGCTGAACCCGACCATCGCACCGATGTCGGAGCCGACCACGTCCACCTGGTCGTACCCGAGGTGGCGCACGAGCGCGGCGATGTCGGCCGCCATGGTCTTCTTGTCGTAGCCGTCGGCCGGTTTGGCGGATCTGCCCATGCCACGCAGGTCGACCGCGAACACCCGGTTGGTCCGCGCCAGCGCCGGCATCGCCAGGTGAAACTCCCACCAGGTGCGCGGCCAACCGGGCAGCAGGACCAGTGGGCGACCCTGGCCGCCGGTCACGTAGTGCAGCCGAACACCGTTGACTGTGGCGTATCCGTCACGGAAGTCGCCAGGTAGGGACCGTGCGAGCGCCTCGTCGGATGGCGCGCCGGGTGGTGTGGCGTCCGCCGGCACACCGGTCGCGGCGAGCAGGCCGCCCATCGCGCCCGCACCCAGAATGCTCCGTCGTTGGATGGACATCAACAGCTCTCCAAACTGGAATGATCGTTCCAATATTAGGACAGAAAAACAGCACCGTCAGTCGAGCAGGGAAAGCGCCTGGTCCACCGCGTCGCGCAGGCGACGGGCGTCAGGCAGTTTGGCCATCACCTTGAGTCCCTGGATCAGGGTGATCAGAAACCTGGCCAGCGCACGGGGATCCTTGTCCTCAGGGAGTTCGCCCTGGCTCCGCGCCCGGATGAGCGCACCGGCGATGGCGGTCTCCAGGCCGTCCCAGTTGGACTCCACGCGCCGCGCGATCTCCCGGTCGACGGTCGCGCACTCGACCGCGGTGTTGGTGACCAGACAGCCTCGGCGATCGGTCAGTGACTCGTCGAGGAACGCGCGCACCAGTTCACGCACCGCGGGTAGTACCGGGCCCGGCTGGGACAGTTCCGTGAGCGTGTCGCCCCCGCGCTCCTCGGCGTAGCGGTCGAGCGCCAGTAGATAGAGCTCGTGCTTGCTGCCGAACGTGGCGTAGATGCTGCCCCGCCCGATGCCGAGGTGGTCCACCAGGTCCTGCATCGAGGTGGCCTCGTACCCGTTGCGCCAGAACAGGTCCATCGCCGCCCGCAGGACGACGTCCTGATCGAACTCCTTGGTCCTGGCCACGAGTGAACCGTAGCAGTATCTGGAACGTCCAGTCAAGAATAAGTTCGGGCCTCGGGTGGGCTTTCGCTACGTCCTGTCACGGTGTTCTCGATCAGGTGATTCCCTTTTGTGGCAAGGACAAGTGTCCGGGCCGAGGGTATTCTCGAACACATGTTCACTCCTGTCTTCGAGGTGCCTCCGGGGGATGCCGCGCAAGCGGTGCCTCTGGCGAAGGCGTTTGGAATGCAGCGGGTGGCGTGGCAGGCCGAGGGCCATGCCTTGGAACACTTGGCTGTCTTCGCCGCGAACGCGGATGAGAGGTTTGCTGCGTTGGAGGTGGCTGCGTTGTTGGGGATGTCGTTTCGTGCGGCGCAACGTCGGCTCGATCTGGCGGTCACCCTGGTTACTCGTCTTCCGTTGACGTTGGAGGCGGTGAAGCAGGGTCGGTTCGATAGTTACCGGGCGGGCAGGGTCGCGGAGGCGGTCGCGGTCCTGTCTGATCAGGACGCGGCCATTGTCGAGGCGGAGGTGGTCCCGCAGGTGGAGGATCTCGCGCCCGCCTCGTTGAATCGGTTGCTAGGTAGGGTGATCCGCCGCATTGATGCGGCGGCGATTCTGCGGCGGCATGAGCAGCGGGTAGCCGCACGGCGGGTGGACGCCTACCCCACCGAGGACGGCTGCGCGGCGTTCACTGTCCACGGTCCGGCTGATCGTGTTCATCTCGCTGATGAGCGGGTGAACGCGATCGCTCGTCGTCTGAAGGAGACTGGCGCCGCGGGCGACCGCACGTTGGATCAGTTGCGGGCGGATGTGGCGTTGGATTTGTTGGCGGGCAAGGATTTCGAACACGCCAAAGTCACTGTGCAGCTCACCTTGTCGGCCGCTACCGCTCTCGGTGTTTCTACCGCGCCTGCTCAGTTGGCTGGTTATGGGGATCTGCCGGCGCGGCGGGCGTTGGTCCTCGCTGGCCAGACCGACGCTACCTGGCGGCGGATCTTGACCGACCCGAAGACCGGACAAGCCATCGATGTCGGCCGCCGTCGCTACACCCCACCGGCCGCGTTGCGTGACCAGGTAAGGGCAGAGCTACCGACGTGTACCGCGCCGGGCTGCGTCCGGCCGGCATACCAGTGCGACCTTGATCATCGGCAGCCGTTCCCTGACGGGCCAACCGATCGGGACAACCTGCATCCCGCGTGCCGGCGACATCACCAGGGCAAGACCCACGGAGGTTGGCAGGTGCACGACCAAACCGACACCCTGGTCTGGGTCTCCCCGGCGGGGTACCGATATCCCCACTGGCCAGAACCCATCGCGGACCCGGATCCGCCGCCTTACTGAACCTGGAGGCGTCCTGTTTTCACTGCGGTTACGAGGTTGGGCAGGTTGATCGACAGGTTTGGCCCGGTGGGGTTCTTGCTGTCGCGGATGGCTGCCAGGTCGCCCCGGATCTGGACGCAGTTGCCGTCAGTCCCGGAGTACGAAGAGCTACGCCACGTCATGGAACCTCCTTCAGCACTGCCTGAATGATAGTCCGGCTGGCAGTGCTGGAAAGCGCGATGTCGCCCAACCTCTTCAGGCGGTGGGTATAGGGCTCGGCACGGTCGTCCTGCAGGTAGAACCCGCCGCCATAGACTTCGACGTTGACCACCGGGGTCGCGCTCGGGAACGACATGTAGTGCCAACTGTGCGACAGCATCCCGCCGATGCGTTGGCGCCGCTCCACGACACGCAGCGACACTCCACGATCACGTGCTCCCACAAGGTGTTCGAGTTGCTCGCGGTGAACCTCCGCACCACCGATGGGAATCCGCAGTGCCCTCTCGTGCACGAAGGCCGTGTAGTCGATCCTGCCCACGATCTCCTGCCGGCGCCTCCGCGCGACCCATCGAAGATCGGCGTCGTCTGGCGATACCCCGTCGGCCAGCCACACTGCTCTGGCGTAGGACTCCACCTGTAGTAGGCCGGGTATGAGCATCACCGACCAGTCGGTCAGACTGGTTGCCTCGTTGGCGTAGCTGGCGAGCAGCCCCATCTCCTGCGGCACACCGGGAAGCGGTCGCTCCCACCAGCCGCCGGCATCGCCGGACTTCACGAACTCGATCAACTCCCGGCGCTGCGCCACCGGCACCCGATACGCCGTGGTGATCATGGCGACCTCCTCGGGCGAGATGTGTCGCTTCCCGGTCTCCATCCGGCTCAGCATCGCCGGGCTCACCTCGGCCACCCTCGCCGCGGCCTCCAGGCTCAGCTTCGGGTGGCTCGTGCGCAACTCCCGTAGGCGCATCCCTACCTGCCGGTCACGTGGGGTCGGGGCCTTGCCTGCCATTAACCATGATCCTTTCGAACTTTGACTGAACGAGCGGGTTTCTGGACCGGACTCTAATCTTCCGACCACACCGTCGCGATTCGAAAGGAGGGCTTCCCAATGGGTGTGTCTGCCGATATCTGCGAACTGGACGCACTCATCGAGAAAGCCGCGAAACGCGGCTTCCTCTGGCATCAGTTCCGCATCGACCGGCACGGCCCGGAAGTGCTCGCCGGCGTGTTCCAGTGGCGCGCCTGCGCCGACGTCCTTGTGCTCGCCGACGACGACAACTCGCACGCCTACCGCACGCCGACCAACCCGACCACCGACGTGTTCGCCCCGGCGCACGTTTGCTGGTGGTATGGCGGAAACAGCATGGTATGGGTGCTGCGCGCGTTGCTCACGCTGCCCCGCCCCGACGAGCGCGGCGCCCGGTTCCCGCTGGTGCCGGCGCCGAAGGGCACCGGTGTCAACGGCGCCCGAATTCCGGTTCGGATATGCCGCCGGAACAGCTACTCAGGTCTGGAGAAACAATGACCGCGATCGCCTTCGCTCTGGTCAGTTCCGAAAACCAGGACAAGATCTTCGCCTACGGGCTGGAAATAGATCTGCCCACCGGGCGCGACGTCATAACATTCCGTCGCGAGGCCGATGGGCAGACAATGTTCGGTATGCATCAGTCCGTCGAGTCGGCGCGTCAGCGGTACAGCGCCGTCACTCCGCTGGAACTGGTGTGGGAGCCGAACTGACCGGTCACGCCTCCGGCCGGTCGATGATCCGCACCCACGAGCCGTCCGGCTCCCGGCGCACCACCTGCACCCGGGCGCCCTTGGCGTCCGACGAGCGGGTGGTGGTCAGCGCCAGGTCGCCGTACCGCACGCTGGGCAGCGGGTCCTCGGCCGGGAACGGCAGCGGCGCGTGCTCGAGCATCTTCGCCAGCACCGCGCGGATCGCCTCCCGGCCGACGGTCGTCGCGCCCGGCGGGTAGGCCATGACGGCGTCCTCGGCGTAGAGCGCGGCGATGCCGTCGGCATCCCGCTCGTTGGCGCGTTCGACGAACAGTCGGGTCAGGTCCTCTGGGGTGGTCGCGATATCCATACCGACCACCCTGCGCCCATCTGGATCATAAGTCCAAGAGATAGTTGGTCTGGCAGCTAGCATTATCAGTTATGGAACTGCGTCAGCTCGAGTACTTCGTCGCGGTCGCCGAGGAGCGGAACTTCACCCGCGCCGCCGAGCGCGCCCACGTCGCCCAACCAGGGGTCAGTGCGCAGATCCGCCGGCTGGAACGTGAGCTCGGCCAGCCGCTGCTCGACCGGACCAGCCGCTCGGTGCGCCTGACCGAGGCGGGCGCGGCCGTCCTGCCGCACGCCAGGGCCGCGCTCGCCGCGGTGGCCGCCGCCCGCTCGGCCGTCGACGAGTTGGCCGGGCTGCTGCGTGGACGGCTCGCCATCGGCGCGGTGACCTCGCACACCGTCGACCTGCCCGGCCTGCTCGCCGGCTTCCACCGCGACCATCCCGCGGTCGAGATCACGATGACCGAAGCCACCACCGACGAGCTGCTCGACGGCCTGCGCGAGGGCCGGCTGGACGTGGCGATCATCAGCGTCGGCGCCACGATGCCCCCCGGTATCGAGGGCGAGGTGGTCACCGACCAGGCCATCGTCGCCGCCGTGGCCCCCGACCACGAGCTGGCCGCGCACCCCACCATCACGCTGGACACCCTGCGCGGCCGGGACCTGATCAGCCTCCCGCCGGGCACCGGGCTGCGTGCCCGGCTCGACGAGGCGTGCACCGCCGCCGGCTTCCGGCCGCGGATCGCGTTCGAGGCCTCCGACCCGGAGGTGCTGGCCCAGCTCGCCGCCCACGGGCTCGGCGCGGCCATCCTGCCCGCCGCGTTCGCGCTGGCCAGGTCCGACCGGCTGCGCACGCTCACCATCGACCGGCCGGCACTGCGCGGCCGGCTGGTGCTCGGGTGGCGGGTCGGCGGCCCGGCCAACCCGGCGGGCCGGGTGCTGGTCGAACGGATCCGCGCGGCCATCCAACAGTGACCCCACCAGTGACCCCAGCACTGACCCCAGCAGTGACTCCACCGTTGACTCCACCGTTGATCCCACCCGCGGCTGACAGCGGGCGCAACCTCGGGCAAAGTGGCCACCGAGCATCTCACGGGAAGGAACCCAGATGGCAGATCTGGCACAGATCGGTGTCAGCGGGCTGGCGGTCATGGGCCGTAACCTCGCACGCAACCTCGCCCGCAACGGCTTCTCGGTCGCGCTGCACAACCGCACGTCGGCGAAGACGAAATCGCTGGTCGCCGAGCACGGCGACGAGGGCACCTTCGTGCCGACCGAGACGCTCGAGGAGTTCGTCGGCGCGCTCGAGCGGCCCCGGCGCGTGGTGATCATGGTGAAGGCCGGCGGGCCGACCGACGCGGTCATCGACGAGCTCGTCCCCCTGCTCGACCAGGGCGACATCGTCATCGACTGTGGCAACGCGCACTACGCCGACACCCGCAGGCGCGAGGCCGACCTGCGCGAGCGCGGGCTGCACTTCGTCGGCGCGGGTGTGTCCGGTGGCGAGGAGGGCGCGCTGCTCGGGCCGAGCATAATGCCCGGCGGCTCCAAGGAGTCCTACGCCACCCTCGGCCCGATGTTCGAGAAGATCGCCGCGCAGGTGGACGGCGAGTCCTGCTGTGTGCACGTCGGCCCGGACGGCGCGGGGCACTTCGTCAAGATGGTGCACAACGGCATCGAGTACGCCGACATGCAGCTCATCGCGGAGGCCTACGACCTGCTGCGCGACGGGCTCGGCGCGACCCCCCAGGAACTGGCCGCGATCTTCGCCGAGTGGAACTCCGGTGACCTGGAGTCGTTCCTGATCGAGATCACCGCGGAGGTGCTCGCGCACACCGACGCCGCGACCGGCTCGGCGTTCGTGGACGTGGTGGTCGACCAGGCCGAGCAGAAGGGCACCGGTCGGTGGACCGTGCAGACCGCGCTCGACCTCGGCGTGCCGGTCACCGGGATCGCCGAGGCCACCTTCGCCAGGGCGCTGTCGGCCCACCCCGACCAGCGCGCGGCGGCGCGGGCGGCACTGCCCGGCCCGGCGACCAGGACCAAGGTGCCGGCCGAGGAGCGGGACGCGTTCGTCGACGACGTGCGCAAGGCGCTGTACGCGTCGAAGGTGGTGGCCTACGCGCAGGGCTACGACCAGATGGCGGCGGCGAGCGCGGAGTACGGCTGGGACATCGACCTCGGCGCGATGGCCACGATCTGGCGCGGCGGCTGCATCATCCGGGCCCGGTTCCTCGACCGGATCAAGGACGCCTACGCCACCGAGCGGCCGGCGTCGCTACTGGTCGCGCCCTACTTCCGGGACGCGGTCGCCGAAGGCCAGGAGGCGTGGCGGCGGGTGGTCGCGCACGCGGCCCGCGCCGGCATCCCCACGCCGGGCTTCTCCTCCGCGCTGGCCTACTACGACGCGCTGCGCGCCGAGCGGCTGCCGGCCGCGCTGATCCAGGGCCTGCGGGACTTCTTCGGCGCGCACACCTACCGCCGGGTCGACCGCGACGGCAGCTTCCACACCCTGTGGGGCGCCGACCGCTCCGAGGTCGACGCCTGACCCAGAACGGGCCGGGTGCCCCACGGCACCCGGCCCGCCCTGAATGCCCCATTCGGGACGGTGAACGTCCTCAATGCCTCATTCAGGGCATTGCACCGGCGCGCAGAAGCCGACTTCGGGGAAGCGGGTGGTCGGCCGGTCGAGCATTGGCTGTGGCTTGCCCAGCAGGTGCAGGTCGAGGAAGGCGCGGACGTAGGCGCGGGTGATCTCCACCGACCGGGTGTCGGGCAGCTCGCTGCCGAGGTCGACGCCGATCTGCTGGGCGAGCAGGTCGTAGTCGGTGAAGGACGTGTGGATCGCACCGGTGACCGCGAGCCAGCGTTTCCAGCCGGTCAGCCGTGACCAGGCGGCGGTCCACGACTCATCCTGGCCGGCCGCGCCGAAGACCATGAACGGGCGCGCCAGGCCGGTCTCGGGCAGTGGCTTGAACATCGTGCCGTCCAGGTCGGCTCCGGCCCGCACCCGCGCGTCGGTCAACATGGTCTCGCCGACGCTCGCGCCGCCGAGGGACATGCCGACCATCGCGATTCGCGTCGGGTCGATCCGCGCGCCACCCGGCCACGCCCGCTTCCGTTCGGTCAGCTCGTCGAGCACGAAGGACACGTCGCGGGCCCGGCTCTCCACCACGGCGATCTCGAAGTCGGTGACGTCGGGCAGTTCGCACGCCGCGCACGCGGTGACCCGGCCGTCGGGGAAGGTCATGGCGAAGTTCTCGTAGGTGTGGTCGATGGCGGCCACCACGTAGCCGTTGCTCGCCAACTCCTCGGCCAGGGCGGTGAGCGACGTGCGGGGCCAGGTGAAGCCGGGGGAGAGCACCGCGAGCGGCCGTGTGCCGCCCGCCGGGGTCACGTCGGTGAACGCGTTGGTCCTGGTTGTGCTCAGCACGTCGGGCTCGACATCGGTGACGCCCGTGCCGGCCAGCACCGCCGCGGACTCCGTCGGTGTCATGTACGCCGCGCGCCGCGTGCCCGGCGCCGTCGCCGGGAACCACAGGGAGACCATGAGCTCGCGGTTGCCCGCGGTCGGGACCCAGGGGTCCTGGCGGGTCGGGTCGGTCAGGTGCAGCGAGGTGGTGCCGACCGGATGGTGGCCGGTCGGCGCCGGCAGCGCCGGCGCGGCCGGCGTGTCGGGGGAGCCGGCCGCGGTGGCGGCAGCGGAGGCGGCCGCGATGGCGGCCGTGATGGTGAGCAGTGCGGCGCCGGCGACCAGACCGCGGCGCAACACTGTGCGTTGATGTGGCATGGGCCAATGCTGGGCGCTGGCCCGCCGCCGGACATCGGGACGAAGAACGGTTCGCAACCGTACTTTTGACCGATGCCGCGTACCGGCGGCGGTTTCGTAGCCTGCACCCTGTGGATCATCGCGTTCAGCAGGCCGGGCTCGGTGTCGGGTTCGCCGTGCTGCTCGCCGGCACGGCGTTGGCGATCGCGGATACCTGGGGCGGCCGCTACTGGATGTTCGGCTGCGCCGTCGGACTGGTCGTGTGCCTGCTCGCCCTGGCGCGCGGGCGCTACCCGGTCGGCGCCGCTGTGCTGGCCCTGGTCGTCGCGGCGGTCGCGATCGCGATCGCCAGGGCAGCCCACCTGCCGGCCGAACCGGGGCTCGCCGCGGCGCTGGGCCTGTCGGTGCTGGTCGGCTCCGCGATCAGAACCCTGCCGGTCCCGGTGGCCTGCGCCATCACCGCCGGCGGGCTCGCGCTGGTCGTCGGTTCCCTGGCCACCGTCCCGGGCTCCCCGTCCGGTGTGACGACGTTCAACGGCGCCACCTGGTTCGCCGCGGTCGCGACCGGCCTGTGCCTGCGACTGCTCGATCACCGTCGCCGCGCCGTCGTCGACCAGGTGCGCCGCGCCGAACGCCTCGAGCTGGCCAGGGAACTGCACGACGTGGTCGCCCACCACATCGCCGGTATCGTGCTGCACGCCCAGGCCGCGCGGGTCGTGCGCCGCCGGCAGCCGGAGAACCTGGAGGACTCGCTCGCCGGCATCGAGGCCGCCAGCACCGAGGCGTTGGCCGCGATGCGCCGGGTCGTCGGCCTGCTGCGCGACACCGACGACGCGGCACCGGCCGCACCCGGCCCGGAGCAGCTCAGCGAACTGGTCGCCCGCTTCCCCGGCCCCGCCGTGCGCCTGCGACTACCCGACGACGAGCCGGCCTGGCCGCCCGCGACGGCCAGCACGGTGTACCGGGTCGTGCAGGAGTCCCTGACCAACATCGCCCGCCACGCCCGGCACGCCACCTCGGTCGCGGTCACCGTCACCCGCCACCCCATGGCCCGCAACCCCACAGTCCGCAACCCCACAGTCCGCCACCCCACGGCCACCGACCGGCAGGCCGTCACCGTCGAGGTCGTCGACGACGCCGCGCCGACCCCGACCCGCCACCCCCGCCGAGGCGGCTACGGCCTGATCGGGATCCGGGAACGCGTCGAGGCGCTCGACGGCACGCTGTCCGCCGGCCCGCACGCCGGCGCGGGCTGGTCGGTGCGCGCCACCCTGCCGCTGCCCGCCGAGGAGCCCCGGTGAGCCGGATCAGCGTTTTGCTTGCCGACGACCAGGCCATGATCCGTAGTGGCTTGCGCCTGCTGCTCGATGACGAGCCCGACATCAGCGTGGTCGCCGAGGCGTCCGACGGTGTCGAGGCGATCGAGCTGGCCAGACGGCTGCGCCCGGACGTGTGCCTGGTGGACATCCGGATGCCCCGGCTCGACGGCATCGAGGTCACCCGCGCGCTGGCCGGCCCCGGCGTCGCCGACCCGCTCCGGGTGGTCGTGATCACCACCTTCGACCTCGACGACTACGTCTACGGCGCGCTGCGCGGCGGCGCGGTCGGGTTCGTGCTGAAGGACGCCGGTCCCGCGCTGCTCGCCGAGGCCGTCCGGGCCGCGAACATCGGCGACGCGCTGGTGTCGCCGTCGATCACTCTGCGGCTGCTGCGCCGGCTCGCGGACCAGCACGCCCCACCGGCCGCCTGGCCTGCCCGCCCGCTGTCGGACCGGGAGTTGGAGGTCGTCGGTGCCATCGCGCGGGCGCGCACCAACCAGGAGATCGCCGCCGAGCTGTTCATCTCGCTGAGCACGGTCAAGACCCACGTGTCCGCGATCCAGGCCAAGCTCGGGGTGCGCAACCGGGTCGGCATCGCCGCCTGGTCATGGGAGAACCGGGTCCAGAACTGACTGAGTGATCACCGGTCGGCGGCGCCGAGTTGCACGAAGGACTTGGCGCCGTCCGGTTCCAGGCGCAGGATCGGGATCCGCTTGCCGATCGTGTTGCCGTGCTGGTCCAGCTCGATCGGGCCGGTGACCCCGTCGACCTTGTTCTCGCCGTGCATGTTCAGCCAGATGTTTGCCGCGCCGCCGCCCTGGACGGCCTTCACCGTGGTCGTCAGCGCGTCGTGGGACATCATGGCCTGGCCGTCGTCCAGTGGGGAGTCGGGGAAGGTCTGCCGGTAGTGCTCGGCGAACCAGACGAACGCGCTCGCCTCGCCCCGGTCGGCGTCGCGCCACTGGTCGGGGTGGGCCAGCGCGGTGCACAGCACGGTCACGCCCCGCTCGCGCAGCGCGGTGGCGAACCGTTCGTGCTCCGGGTTGTCCTCGTCGATCTCGATCACCGTGGCGTCGTCCGCGGTCACCACGGTCACCGGCAGGTTCGGGTTGCAGTGCCGGTCGCCGAGCTCGATCACGAACTGGCGCAGCGCGGCACTGCGCCCGGCGAAGTACACCGACCGGTAGTCCCCGGCGCAGATCTCGTTGACGATGTTGCGCATCCGCACGGCCACGTCCGCCGCCCCGTCCGGTGTGGACTCGAACGTCTCGGTCGCGGCGCCGGGCAGCAGCCGCAGGAAGTGCTCGGCCAGCGTGGTGTTGTAGAGGTCGTCCTGGTTGCTGTCCCTGATCAACAACGTCCGGTCGCTGGTCAGGTGCTGGGTGCTGATGCCGACCTCGACCTGGTCGCGGTTGGTGGGCGCGACCCTGGCGAACCGGCGGATGCCGCCGGCGGTGGCGTCGCCGTGGATGTCGTCGGAGGTGATGATCGCGGCCATGGTGGGGATGCCGCGCTCGCCGAGGGTGCGCATCGCCGCCAGGCCGTTCTTGCGGCTGGGGTTGAGCTCCACGACCACGCGCAGGTCCTCGAGGTCGGCCAGCTGGTCGAGGACCGGCGCCCAGTGGTCGGCCTGGTCGCCGACGTTGGCCACCAGCAGCCTGATCTTCGGCGTGGCCGAGGAGCGCACGTTGGCCTGGTACTGCGCGACGTAGGCGCCCTGCAACGTGTGCGCGACGGCGTCGATGGACAGCAGTCCGGCACCCTCGTGGGGCACCGGCACCGCGGCCACCACGGTGACCACCCCGTCGCCGGTGCCGACCTCGACGTTGCGCTCGTGGATGCGCTTCAGCACGGGCGCCAGCCGGGGATGGAACTCGAAGCCGCCGTCGGTGATCCCGACGCACTCGCCGTCGCGGGACTCGATGCCCGCCGCGCAGGTCTCCTGCGCGAACGCCGACGGGAGCAGCACCGCGGCGGCGAGCACGACCGGCAGCGCCGCCGCGCCGACACGCAGCACCTGCCGCCGGGGGGAGACCCTCGGCCGGACCGGCTGGCGCCTCGGCTGGTGGCCAGGCTGGCCGCCCGAGCGCCAGGACGCCAGGCTCTCCACCAGGTCGCCGTGGCGCCTTGCGGTCGCGTTGACCTCCTGGCCGCGGTCGAACAGCGCGTCGGCGTGGGCGGGGACCTCGCCGGACAGCTCCTGCCAGCGGGCGGCGATCCGGGGCAGCAGCGCGGCGAACGGGTCGTTGAGCGGGTCGGCCTCCAGCCAGTGCGCCGGCACCAGCCAGGCCAGGTCCCTGGTCCGCCGGTCCTGCTCGTCGGCCCAGCTCGCCAGCTCACGCAGGGTGGTGCGGTCGCCGTCGATCGCGGTGGGGGCGGCGGTGACCGCGGTGAAGGCCGCGAGCCAGTCCGGCGCCGGCCGGTCGGGGGTCAGTGCCTGGTTCAGCTCCCGGACGACCCGCTCGACCTCGCCGACGGCCAGCCGGTGGCCCAGCTCGCCGGTGAGGTCGCCGGCCTCCTGGTGGTGGGCGGCCAGCCGCCGGTGCACCCGGTCCCAGGACGACGGGTGCTCGGCTGGCCGCTGTGCCAGCCGGAGCAACAGCAGCCGGCGCAGCCACGGGTGCGGCTCGCCGGTCGCCGGGTTCAGCCAGTGCAGCTCGCGGATGGTGGTGCTGAGGTCCTGGGCGGCCTGGCGGTGGTCGTCGTCGGTGACCGAGCCGAGCGCGGCCCGCAGCGTGGCCAGCGTCAGCTGCCGGGCCGCCGCGCAGGTGACCAGGTGTTCGCGCAGCTCGGCCGGCACGTCGACGAGCAGGGCGTCGAGCAGTTCCGGGGCCTGGGCCAGCATCTGGCGCGGGGCGGCGGCGGGGGAGCCGGCGAGCAGGCCGAGCACGGCCCGGACCCCGCCGGGATGCCCGGCGGTGAGCCGGTGGACGAAGCTCGCGAGCGATCCCCGGCTGCGCAGCCCGTAGCGCTGGGCCAACCGCTCGACCTCGTCGCGGCTGAGGTCGCGCAGGCCGACCGGATAGCACCGGGACCGCCAGTCGGCGTGGTTGAACCGCTGCTCCCAGGCGGTGCGGCTGGCCTCCTCCGGGGTGGCGACCTCGCCGGTGAACAGCTCGGGGTTGAGCGTGTGCCGGCTGGCGGCGACCACCAGCAGCGGGTCGGGCCTGCTCTCCGGCGTGGACCGGACGCGCGCCAGCAGTTCGAGGAACGCCTTGCCGACCGCGCCGTGCGCGTTGTCCAGCAGCGCCACCGTGGCGACCGTGCGGTCGGGGCCGCGGAGCTTGTTGGTGTAGGCGGCGCGCAGGTCGGCGAGGAAGGCCGAGCAGAGCCGTTCCTCGACGGTGCGCAGGTCGAGCTGGCCGCCGCGGTCGAAGGTGACCTTGAGGCGCAGCAGGGCGTCGACGGCCGATTGGTTGCCCCGGCTGGCCCACCAGCGCTCCGCCGGGCCGTGCAGCAGCTGCAGGGTCTGGGCCGCGGTGTCGACCGCGACGGCGACGTTGGCCGGCGGCGCCGGGTTGGTCAGCGCGACGACGAGCCGGGTGACCAGATCGCGGACCTCTGTCGGGATTCTGCGGAATCTCCGGATACTGGTGAGCATGTTCCTGACCGCGACCCGCTGTTCTTCCGGGGACTGGCCGTCGTGGTCCATTTTGGTGACCAGCAGGCCGACCCAGAAACGCGGAAAACGCAGCCGGCCGAGCCGGCGGTGGCCGATACTGAGTTGGGTGACCAGATCGACCATGATGTCGATCGGCGTGGCCGGGTTGCTCGTCGCGAGATCGGTGTACGCGTGCGGGATGGCGGCCGCGAGCTGGTCGAACTCGTGTAGCAGCGCGGTCTTGCCGCTGCCGGCCGGACCGAGCAACAGGGTGATCGGCAGTTGGCGCCCGCGCGGTCTCGGCCAGATAACACAATTCTCGAACAGGTCGATTATTCCGGCGCGGCCAGGCAGGGGTGAATGCATGTGAGAACTCCCGGAAAGACGACCCGATCTTAGCAGAGGAGTCTGACAGGAGACGTTATTCCGCGGCACGTTGTCCGCGTACCCCATAGGGTGAACCGGCAACGAATGGCCGGTCCCTGGCCTGGACCGTCACCCCGCGCTGACCCGATCGTGAGGCCCCGTCGACCCACTGGGGGGATGACGGGTCGAGGAAGGGAATCAACGGGTGAGTGTGCGGGTCCTGTCCATCGATCTGGGAACGTCCAACACGGTGGCGGTGCTGGCCGCCAACGGGTGGCCGCCCCGGGTGGTCGACGTGGACGGCGCGTCGACGATGCCCTCCGCGGTGTTCGCCGCCGAGGACGGCCGTCTCGTGGTCGGCCGGGAGGCGCTCCGGTTGGCCAGGACGGCGCCGGCGCGGTTGGCGCCCAACCCCAGACGCCGGGTCGACGAGGGCACCCTGTCGCTCGGCGACGTCGTGGTGCCGGTCGCGGCCGCGCTCGGCGCGGTTCTCGGCAAGATCGTCCGGGAGGTGAGCCGCCAGCTCGGCGGTGTCCTGCCGGACCAGGTCCGGCTCACCCACCCCGCCTCGTGGGACGCCGCGCGCCGCGCGGTGCTGCTCGACGCCGCCCGGCAGGCCGGCATCACCACCGCCGTGGCGCTGGTGCCCGAGCCGGTCGCGGCGGCCGCGCACGTCGCCTCGGTGACCGGGCGGGTGCTCGCGCCGGGGCAGGCACTCGCGGTCTGCGACCTCGGCGCCGGCACGTTCGACGTGGCCGTCGTCGGCGCCGGGCAACAGGGGCTCACGGTGCTGGCCGAGTCCGGGTTGGCCGACCTCGGCGGCCTGGACATCGACCAGGCGCTGCTCGACCACCTCGGCCGCCAGGTCGCCGAGCGGGATCCGGAGGCCTGGCGGCGGCTGGTCACCCCGCTGTCGGCCGAGGACCGGCGGGTCGCACTCGTGCTGCGCGAGGACATCCGGGTGGCCAAGGAGGCGCTGTCCGAGCACCCGAGGACCGAGGTGGTCATGCCGGAGCCGTTCGGCTCCGCGCCGGTCACCCGGGACGAGCTGGAGACGCTGATCCGCCCAGGTCTGCGACACGGCGTCGAGTCGCTGGGGACCACCACGCGCGGCGCCGGGATGGACGTCGGCTGGCTGGCCGGGGTGTACCTGGTCGGCGGGTCGAGCCGGATCCCCCTGGTGGCGACCATGATCGCCGAGCAGCTGCCGGTCGTGCCGACGGCACTGGGCCAGCCGGAGACCGCCGTCGCGTTCGGCGCCCACCAGGTCGACCTGAACGGACTCGGCCCGCAGACCCGCCCGCTCGGCCAGCTCCTCCCGTACGCCCCGGCCCGCCGTGCGCGCCGGTCGCGCGTGGGCGTGGTGGTCGGCGTGCTGTCCGTGGTGCTCGTCGCCGCGCTCGTCGCGGCCATCGTGCTGGTGAACCGGCCGACCACGACGACGGCGTCGCCGCCGCCGGGACCCAACGGCAAGGGCGGCTTCCACTGGTCGCTGACCAACGAGGAGGCCGGCTACTACACCGGTATGTGGGCCGCTCCCGACAGCGTGGTGTTCGGCAGCTGGGACGGGCTCGCCGCCTACGACCCCGAGTCGGGCAGGGAGCTGTGGTCCTGGGAGGTCCCCGACGGGAACTTCCTGTGTGGCATGAGCCCCACCGTCACGGCGTCGGGCCTCGGCGCGTTCACCTACGGGAAGGGCGACAGCGGCGGGGATGACTGCACCATCCTGCAGACCATCTCGGTGGAGTCCGGTGAGCTCAACTGGGACGACCCGGTGTCACTGGTGGCGGCGGGCTACTCCGGCTGGCTGGGCGAGATCGGCGGCACGTCGCTGTCCATCAGCGACGACCTGGTGACCGCGGCCTACGCCGGCGACAAGTCCCAGGCGGCGAACAGCACGGACCTGACCTGGGTCGACACCCGGACCGGAGAGCGCATCGGGTCGACCGACCTCGGCGCGGAGCCCCTGCTCGACCAGTGCACGCTCAGCGGCTACGCGCAGGCACAGACGACGAACGTCATCGCCGTCGCCAACTGTGCCACCTACGGCGCCAGGACGGTGGTGTGGAGCAAGGAGGACGCCAAGTGGCGGCAGGGGACCGGCCTGGAAGGGTGCGGGGAGGTCGCCAACTCCGTTGACACCGCCTTCATGCGCTCGACCGGCACGGACACCCTGTTGCTCGGGTGTTTCGCCAGCGCGACCCTGGGACGCCTCTACACGTTGCCCAACGCCTGGCACGCCGATCCCGTCAGCCTCGATGGTGTCGCGCTCGAGAGTGTCGCCACCGGGGGCGGCGCGGGGAACCCGCCGAAGAACCTACTGCTGGACGACCGGATGCTCTACTTCGCCAGGGGTGAGCGGACCACGAGCAACGGCGTACTCGCGTCCTCGGACGGTCACCGGCGCTGGGAGCACGCCCTGCGCGACACGACCGAGGTGAGCCTGCTGGCCGTCGACGACGACGCGGTGACGGTGCTGGTGGTCGAGCCGGGGCCATCCACGCTGTACACCGTGGCGGGAGCGAACGAGGTGGTGCGGGCCCCCGAGCTGGATTCCCGGGTGGCCGAGAAACTGCCCGGCGCGAAGCGGGCCGTCCGGGTCGGTGACTACCTCGTCTGCGCCTTCGCCGCCCTCGAAGCGGACGGGACGGTCATCGGCGCGGTGCGCATGGTCGAGTAGGCGCGGTGGGTGTTCGGCACACCACCATCACGGTGTGAGGACAATGCGGCCGGCGGGGGCGCCGGCCGCCTGGCGGGACCAGGCGGTGGCGATGTCGGCCAGTGGCAGCGGTTCGTAGTTGACGGACAGGTCGCCGGTCGCGGCGTGGCCGGCGACCACGCGGATGGCCGCCGCGCGCTGCTCGTCGGACAGCTCGTTGTTCGTGTAACCCAGTATTCGCAAGGATCTCCCGCGGATCGTCGACGAGTCCAGAGGGCTCGTCTCGGCCGCCGACGAGCCGAGGTTCACCAACCGGCCGCCATGGCGCAGCGCCTTGGCGGCCGCGGCCGCCGGTGCGCCGAACAATGGGTCGATCACCAGGTCGGCCGGGCCGTCGGTCGCCTCGGCGAACCGGGCCGCCAGGGTCGGCACGTCGTCGGCGTCCAGGGGCACCACCACGTCCGCGCCCGCCAGCGAGGCGCGGGCCATGGCCGAGGGTGAGCGGGCGCCGGCGATCACCCGGCGGGCACCGTAGAGCCTGGCCAGTCGGACGGCCGCCTGCCCGACCACCCCACCGGCACCGAGCACGATCACCTGCTCGCCCGCGGTGAGCCCACCGCGCTCGGTCAGCGCGTGCAACGCGGCCACCGCGGACAGCCCGAGCGCGGCGAAGGCCAGCGGGTCGATGCCGGCCGGCAGCTCGACCACCGATGTCGCCGGCACCGCCACCACCTCGGCCATACTGCCGTCGCCGGGCGCCATGCCGGCCGTGGTGGGAAACCACACCGGCTGGTCGGCCACCACGCCGACGCCCTGCACGCCGGGCACGTAGGGCGTCTGTGGCCGGCCGAAGTAGGACGTGCCGCTGGCGCACAACAGGTCCAGCGGCGTGACCGGCGCGGCGAGTACCCGGACCAGGGTCTGGTCGGGGTCGGGCATCGGGAACTCCCGGTCGACCACCGTCGGTGGCTCGCCGGGGGTGTGCAGGACGGCGGCGCGCATCAGGTCGCGATGTCCGGGTAGGGCAGCGAGAACCGGTCCAGCCGCCTGGCGTACTCCAGTTGGAAGCCGAGCCCGTCGTGGTCGCGCTCGAACATCGCGATGAACAGCGTCAGCGTGAGGAACGGGTGCGCGCCGAGCTCGAACAGTCGCGGATAGTCGTGAGTGGACAGTGCGGCGCGTTCGGTGTCCTCGAAGCGCAGCCAGGTCGAGGACTCCGCGCCGTGGCAGTTGAGGATCCGGTTGGCCTGGGACTCCTCCCACCACCGCACGGTCTCCTCCGGATCCTCGCGGTAGCGCTCGACCAACTCCGGATCACGGTCCACAGTGAACAGAAACTTGTTGAGTAGGTACTTGCTCATGATTTCCCGCCCGGGTACCAGGTGAAGTAGGCCTCCATGGTGTGGAACAGGTCGTAGGTGTCCACGTAGTCGGCTTTGCGGCCCTCGCCGGCCACGCCCATCATCAGCATGAAGTCCATGAACCCGTGGGTGGCGTTGCCCGGCGCGTGCAGGCTGTCCAGGGTGACCTCCGACAGGCAGCCGTCCAGGTCGCCATCGGCGATCCACTCCACCGCGCGGCGGTCGAACTCCGGGTCCGGGCCGTGCGGGCCGAACTGGCGTGGCCCACCGAGCTCCAGGGACAGGTGTCCGGTGCCGATGATCGCCACCCGTTGGTCCGACGGCCAGGACTCGACCAGCTCGCGCAGCGTCTGTCCCAGTTGGACGAACCGTTTCGGCTGCGGCAGCGGCGGGGCGAAGATGTTGGTGTAGACGGGAACGATCGGTAAGTCGTTCTGCGGCCGGAGGGTGATGATCGGGCAGGTGATCGAGTGGTCGATGCGCAGCTCGTTGGAGAACGCCAGGTCGAACCCGGCGTCCAGGCCCTCGCGCAGCACGTAGGAGGACAGGTCCTCCTGTCCCTGCATGACCATTCGCGGCAGGCCGAACTCGCGCTCCTCGTTGTACCAGTTGGCGTCGTAGAACGGCGCCTTGCCGACCAGGAACTGCGGCATGTTGTCCAGCCACAGCTGGTGGAAGTGGTCCGAGCCGACCATCACCAGCACGTCTGGCCGCGCCCTGGTCAGCGTTTCCCGGAACGCCTCGACCTTGCGTACCCACTCGTCGGCGAACGGCGGGCGGTCCTCGCCGGTGGCCGTGCTTGCCTTGTAGTAGAAGGGATGGTGCGTGGACGCGATCACCGCGACCAGCTCAGCCATGCGAACCTCCTTGTGCGTACGGCGCCGGCGGTACGGACCGGTTGTTCAGGTCGACGGACAGGAAGATCTCGTTGCCGACGGGGTTGCGCAGCTCCTCGGCCAGCTGCCCGATCAGCCCGGCGGTCCGCGCGAGCAACGCGAAGCCGCGCAACAACTCCAGCGGCAGCCCGAGGTCGGCAAGCGCGGCCCCGCACACGCCGGCCCCGTTGAGCGGCAGGGTCCGGCCGAGCACCCGGTGGTGCACCCGGCCGATGGCGGCGAACAGCGCGAGGTGCGGGCCGACCAGCCCCTCCTCGGCCGCGATGGCGAACAGCCGGGGGGTGCGCGGGTCGCCGTCCTTGTGCACGTGATGGCCGAGGCCCGGCACGAACTCGCCGGCTTCCCGTTGCGCGGTCACCACCTCCAGCGCGATGTCGTCCCAACCGGACTCGTCGGTCGGCGGCTGGCGGCCGGCCAGCGCGGCGTGCAGGAACCGGCCGCAGTCCTCGGTGACGCCGAGGAACCGGGAGCCGCCGCCGAGCAGGCCGGCGGCGAGCGCGCCCTGCACCGAGTCCGGCGCGGACAGGTAGGTCAGCCGGGTGACGATCGCGGTCGGGGTGAAGCCGTGGTCGGCCAGCGCGGCGAGTACCGCCTCGAACACCCTGGTCTCGCCGGTGGTCGGGCGGCGCTGGGTGGCCAGCCAGAACGCCAGCTCGCCGAAGCCGACCTCGCCCATCACGTCGTCGGCGAGATCCTTGCCGAGCAACGTGATCCGCTCCCGGGTGGACGCCCCGAGCGCGGTCGGGTACTCGGTCGGGTGGTCGGTCACGGCTTGGCCTCCCTTGGTCCGGCGAGCCAGGCGCGCAGTTCAGGCGGGTGCGCGGTCACGGCCGGGCCTCCCTCGGCTCGGCCAGCCAGGCGCGCAGCTCGGCGCCGTGTTCGTCTAGCCGCGGCGGGGGCAGCCGGTAGCTCGCCGGTGTCTCGGAGAAGCGGATCGGGTGTCTGGTGGTGGGGATCGCCCGGTCGCCGTCGCCGACCTCGACCACCGGGTCCAGGCCGAACCGGTCGGCCATCGCGAAACCGCCGTCGATGGTGTTGATCGGTCCACACGGGACACCGGCGTCGACGAGCAGGTCGAACCATTCCACCGCACCGCGTTCGGCCAACAGCTCCACCAGTAGCGGGCGCAGTTGGTCGCGGTGCTCGGTGCGGTCGGCGTTGCGGGCGAACCGGGGGTCGTCGGCCAACTCGGGGCGGCCGAGCACCACACACAGCTTGCGGAACTGCGCGTCGTTGGCGGCGGCGACGATCAGGTCGTTGTCCGCGGTCGGCAGCGGCTCGTAGGGCACGACGCTCGGGTGCGCGTTGCCCATCCGGTAGGGCACCACGCCGCCGGCGGCATACGCCGAACTGTGGTTGACCAGGCCGGTCAGCGCCGAGGACAACAGGTTCACCTCGACGTGCTGGCCCTGCCCGGTGGCGTCCCGGTGCCGCAGCGCGGCCAGGATGCCGATCACCGCGTGGTTGCCGGCCATCACGTCGAACACCGAGATCCCGGCCCGATAGGGCGGGCCGTCGGGGTCGCCGGTCAGGCTCATCAGCCCGGAGATCGCCTGCACCATCAGGTCGTAGCCGGGCACGTGCCGCCCTGGGCCGGTGCCGAAGCCGCTGATCGAGGCGTACACCACGCCAGGGTTGGCCGCGCGCACCGACTCGAAGTCCAGGCCGTAGCGGTCCAGCCCGCCCGGCTTGAAGTTCTCGATCAGCACGTCCGCGCGGGCGGCGAGCTCCCTGGCGGCGGTGGCGTCCGCCGGCTCCCGCAGGTCGAGCGCGATCGACCGCTTGCCCCGGTTGATGCCCAGGTAGTAGGTCGACACGCCGTCGCGCACCGGTGGGGTCCAGGAGCGGGTGTCGTCGCCCTGCCGGCCTTCGACCTTGACCACCTCCGCGCCGAGGTCGGCCAGCAACATGGTGGCGTACGGGCCGGCGAGAATGCGGGAGAAGTCGGCGACCAGCACGCCGTCGAGCGGTCCGATGATAGGCCTCCGTCCGTATCACGGACAGGTGTCCGTAACGGCGATTCTGGCACGACGGTCAAGACCGGACCGTGTGCGGCACGGTCGCCAGCCGGGCGAAGTCGGCGCTGATCTCGCCCGCGGCGTGCAGCAGCAGCGGCAGGTGGTGCTCGACGAGGTGGTCCAGCGAGGTCTCGGCGGCCTGGCTGTTGACGTTCACCGCGGCGATCACCCGGCCGTCGCCGTCGCGCAGCGGGGCGGCCACCGAGCGGATGCCCAGGGCGAGCTGGCCGTCGGTCAGCGCCCAGCCGCGCGCCCGGACCTCCCGCAGCTCTGCCGCGCGCTCCCGCAGGTCGGGCTGCCAGCGCGGGGTGAGGCCGGCGCGGCTCGGCTCGGCGAGCACGGCGTCGACCTCCTCGTCGCACAGCGCGGCGAGCAGCACCTTGCCCAGCGAGGTCTGCAGTGCCGGGAACCGGGTGCCGATCTGCACGGTGAGCTCCACGATCTTGGGCACCGCGACCCTGGCGACGTAGACGATGTCCGAGCCGTCGAGCTGGGCGACCGAGCAGGACTCGGCGGTGCGCTCGGACAGCCGGGTCAGGTGCGGCCGGGCGACGTCCCACAGGCCGAGCGAGCGGACGTAGGCCACGCCGAGCTCGAGCACCCGCGGGGTGAGCGTGTAGCCGGACCCCTCGACGCGCACGTAGCCAAGCTCGGCCAGCGTCAGCAGGATGCGCCGCGCGGTGGGCCGGGCCAGGCCGGTCGCGGTGGCGATGTCGGCCAGCGACATCGCCGGCCGGTTGGGCCGGAAGGCGGCGATCACCTCGAGCCCACGGGCCAGCGCCTCGATGAAATCCGGTCCGGTGCCTGCTCGTGGCATCTGCGACTCCTTGTCGGCGCAACCATTGACTTCCCCGTGCCCGCGGACCAGAGTAGCCGCCAGGCGGACAGTAGTCCGAATATGGCACGAGGAGTCATCGATGACCGAGATCGCCCCAGGACGGCCCCTCGTGTTCCGCGGCGGCACCGTGCTGCCCATGGACGACACCCGTCAGGTGCTCGCCGACACCGACGTCCTGGTGGTCGGCGACCGGATCGCCGGGGTCGGTCCCGCGCTGGCCGTCCCCGACGGCACGGTGGAGATCGACGCGGCCGGCGGCATCGTCATGCCCGGCATGATCGACACCCACCGGCACATGTGGCAGACCGCGATGCGCGGCTACGGCGCCGACTGGACGCTGACCCAGTACTTCGTCTGGTACTACCTGGAGCACGGCCGGCGGTTCCGCCCGCAGGACATCCACGCCGGCAACCTGGTGGCCGCGCTGGAGGCCATCGACGCCGGGGTGACCACGGTCGTCGACTGGTCCCACGGCCTGCAGACCGTCGAGCACGCCGAGGCGGCCGTCGACGCGCTGCGCTCGGTGCCCGGCCGGTTCGTCCTGGCCTACGGCAACATCCAGCAGCCGCCGGCGGAATGGACCGCCACACCGGAGTTCCGCGCGTTCGTCGACCGCCACCACACCGGCGACGACCTGCTCGGCATCCAACTGGCCTTCGACGTCACCGGCGACCCGTCGTTCCCGGAGAGGCCCGCCTTCGAGGTGGCCCGCGAACTCGGCCTCCCGGTCACCACCCACGCCGGCGTGTGGGGCGCGACCAGCGACGACGGCATCCGGCTGATGTACGACAACGGGTTCATGGGCCAGGACACGATCTACGTGCACGCCGCGTCGCTGTCGGCCGACTCCTACCACCGGATCGCGGCCACCGGCGGCTCGATCTCGGTGTCCACCGAGAGCGAGCAGAGCGCGGGCCAGGGCTACCCGCCCACGTGGGCGATCCGCGAACACGGCATCCCGGTGTCGCTGTCGATGGACACCAGCGTGTGGTGGAGCGGCGACCTGTTCAGCGCCATGCGGACCACGCTGGGTGCCGACCGGTCGCGCTGTCACCTGGAGGCGCACGCCAACGGCGAGACGGTCACCGAGTGCCGGCTGCGCGCCGACCAGGTCGTCGAGTGGGCGACCAGGGGCGGCGCGGCGGCGCTGGGCCGGTCGGACCTCGGATCCCTTGCGGTGGGCAAGAAGGCGGATGTGGTGTTGATCAGGAACGAGCACTCGCCGGTGTCCTTCCCGCTGCTCAACCCCTACGGGCACGTGGCGTTCCAGGCCCAGCGGGGGGATGTGCACACGGTGGTGGTGAACGGCCGGGTGGTCAAGCACGAGCACCGGCTGGTGGACGCCGACCTGGCCGCGGCGCGCCGGGAGGTCGCGGACACCGTCGCCCACCTGCGAGCCGAGCTGGGTGAACAGGAGTGGGCGCGGGGCATGCACCCGGCGATCCCGGAGAGCAAGGTGCTCGACAACCCTTACACCTACACCGATTACCAGAGTTCGGCCACGCGCGGCCGCCCGGCAACGGCGGCGGCCAGCGACTGAGCCGACGGGGCCGAAGGTGGGATTACCAGTGTTCGGCCACGGTCGGCCGGCCGGTCGCCGCGGCGACCAGTGACTGTGCCGGCCGGGGTGCGAAGGTGTCGCGTTCGCCGCCGAGACTCACGAACCCGGCTGCGGCGGCGAGGTCGGCCGGTCCCCGGTCGCGGATCTCCCGCTGTGCCAACGAGAGCGCGACCGGCGCGGACAGTCCGGCGGCCAGACCCCGGTGCAGCTCGACCATCAGCGGCGCGGTCTCCAGGTCGGGGATCGGCACGACCGAGGCGACCAGCTGCGCGGCCCCCTTGGCGATGAACGCCGCGCTCAGGCCGAGCAGCTCGTCGCCGGTGCACACCAGCGAACGCCCGCTGTCGCAGGAGGCGAGCACCACCGTGTGCGGGACTCGGGGCAGGCGCTCGATGTCGTAGGTCACCAGCGGGCCGTCGTGCAGCCGCAGCCTGGAGAACAGCGGGTTGTCCGGGGCCAGGTCGCCGTGCGCGGCGAGGTGGGCGATGTCGGCGGTGGCCAGCTCGGCCAGCACCGCGTCGGCGGTCGCCGCGCCGTCGAGCAGGGCGGTGCGGCCGTGGATCGCGGCCACCACGGCGGCCTCCGCGCGGGCGCCGGACAGGCCGGGGCCCGCGGCCGCCATCACCCGGCCGCGCGGGATGATCGGCTCGCTGGATGCCGTGTGCCACAACGTGGCCGACGGCGACACGGTGACCGGCCGGTCGGCGCAGGACGGCAGCACCGACCACGGCACACAGTGCAACGCGCCGGTGGGCACCACCACCAGTGGCCGGCCGGCGAGCTCGGGCAGCGGCGCCAACAACACCTCGTCCAGGCGCCTGGCCGCGTCGGCCAGCAGCGTGCCGGCCGCCGAGCAGGACGCGCCGGCACCCCGGACCAGCCGCTGCAACGCGAACGGCATCCGCTCGACCAACCCGCCCGCGACCTCGGCGGAACCGAGCTGGCGCAACCGCATCCGCCGGTCCACCATGGTCACCGCGTAGAGGGTTCCGTTCAGCTGCGCGAACTCCACCAGCGCGCGGCTGCCGAGCGCGTCGCCGAGCGTGCCGGCGCGCACCGGCTCACCCGGCTGCCCGCCGGACTGCGGCGGGTGCAGCCGGCAGTGGTGCCGGATGCGCCGCTCCAACGCCACCCGCCTGGCCATCAGCCCGCCCCGGCCTCGGTCGATCTCGGCGGCGGTGGCCCGCAGCTGGGCGAGCAGGTCGGCGAGCACCGGGTCCTCGGCCGGCAGCACGGCCCGGTGCATGAACCGGCCGGCGCGCCCGCGTTCGGCCCACTCCAGCACGCCGCCCGCCCGGCCGCGGCGCAGCGCGAGCCGCAGGCCTAGCTCGCTCAGCTCGGCGCGGTGGGTTGCCGAGTGCACCCGCAGGTCGGTCGCGCCCAGCGCCGCGGCGTGCTCGTCGAGTACCCGCAGGCCGGCGCGGACCGCCCTGGCGACACCTCGGTCGTCCCCGGCGCGGGTCAGCGCCTCGGCGTACCAGCCGCGCGCCCGCAACGTCGCCGGCCCGCCGCGCCTGGCCTCCGCGGCCAGCGCCAGGTGTGCGCCGCGTTCGGCGGTACGCCCACGCGGGCCGCTGATCCTGGCGGCGACCAGCCTGGCCTCCAGCGCGGCGGCCGGCCAGCCGGCGGCCACGAGCGTGTCGACCATGGCGGTCAACGCGCTGGTGGTGATCCGGGTGCCGGCCGGGGTGGCCAGCTCGGCGCGCACCACCACCAGGTGCGCGAGCGCGGCCCACTCGGTGCGGTGCTGCCTGGCGAACTCCCGGCGCGCGCGGCGGGCATGGGCCAGCGCGGCCGGCACGTCCCCGTCGGCGAACGCCGCCTGGGCGAGGAACAGCCGGGCGCCGGGCACCATCAGCCTGCGCCGCTGGCGTTCGAACGCGCGGATCGCCCGGTGTGCGACCAGCTGGGCCTCGGCCGGCACCCCGGCGGAGAGCAGCAGCTCGCACTGGTCGGAGTAGACCGGGCCGAGCTGGCCACCCAGCGCGCCGATGATCTGTTCGGCCCGGTCGAGGTGGGCCAGCGCGGCCGGCACGTCGCCGCGCAGGGTCTCCAGGTAGCCGAGGTTCTCCGCGATGATGCCGACCGCGAGGTGCCGGCCAAGCTGCTTGGCCAGCCGGTCGGCCTCGCGCAGGTCGGCCTCCGCCGAGGTGAACTCGTGCCGCTCGGTGTGCAGGATGCCCCGGTTGACCAGGGTGCGTTGCAGGCTCACCAGGTCGGTGGTGGCCCGCAGCAACGGGATCGCCACCTGGAACTCGGTCAGGCCGGCGTCCAGGCGGCCGATCTGGCGCAGCAGGTCGGCCCGCTGCCCCCTGGCCCTGGCGTGCCCGTCCCCGTTGAGGTCGCGCACCGCGATGTCGATCTCCCGCAACGCCTGGCGCGGCCGCCCGCGCTGCAGCAGCGCCGCCGACAGCGGGATCCGCGCTTCGCCTGCCAGCTCGGCGTTCCCGATCCGCTGGGCGTGCGCGATGGAGCGGCGCAGGTGCTCGATCGCGCGGTCGACGTGCTTGGTCTGCAGGGAGGCCCGGCCCCACGCGCGCTCGGCGACGGCCGCGGCGGCCAGATCGCCCTCGCGCACCGCGCGCGCGGCCACCCTGGCCGCGAACGGCACCGCCTTCGCTGGCTCGAAGTCCGCGCGACGCATGGCCTCGCGGGCCGCATCAGCCGCGCTGGCACGTTCCACCCGAACAGGATGGCCCCCGCTCGCGACTTCGCGCACCTCTTTTGGACACTTATGTATCAGCCGGCCATGAGTCGGCTCCGGTTAGTTGTCGTCAGAAGTCTCCAGGGGAGGGGCGTCGTGACCGAGCCGAAGTCGACCACCGATCCGACCGCGGAATTCGACCCGACCACGTTCATCGTCGACCAGGAGTACGTCGACCTGGTCACGGCCAGGCTGGTGGCCGAACCCGGGGTGACCGTGACCGGCACCCCGGAGGTGTCCGCCCGGCTGGGTCTCGCCTGCCTGAGCGGCATCGAGATCGCCGAGTCCTACCCCGAGGCCGCCATCGCCGACTGCGAGCGGGATCCGACGCTGCGCCTGACGCCGCCGACCTTCGAGCAGTGGCGGGAACTGCAGGGCCCCGCCGCGGAACCGGCCGACCTCGACCACCGGTACTACCGGTTCGACGTGCTGACCTCCGTGGTGCGGGCCAGGATCCGCCGCGACTACGGCAACTGGGCGCCGCCGACCGGCAAGGGCAGGATGACCGTCGTCGGCACGCCGCAGAGCAAGGCGACCGACGACCCGATCCCCGCGAACCGCCCCCACCGGCCGATGCAGGGCCTCGGCGACGGCGTGCGGGTCGCGCTGCTCGACACGCCGGTCACCGCGCACGCCGACCTGCCGGACACGGTGGTGTCGGCCAGCACCATGTACGCCGGGACCATCGAGCACCCCAAGCGCGCCGGACACGGCACCTTCGTCGCCGGGCTGATCCGCGGCGAGGCCTCCGCCGCGCACCTGCGGGCGGTCGGCGTGCTGGACAGCGCCGACGGGCGGGCCAGCGCGTGGGCGGTGGCCAAGGCGCTGGTCGAGCTGGCCGACGCCGGCTACGACATCGTCAACCTCTCGCTGGGCAGCCGAACCCTCGACGGTGAGGTGCCGCTGCTGTTCGCCAGGGCGCTCGCCCGGCTCGGGCCGGACACCCTGGTGATCGCCTCGGCCGGCAACCGGGGCGAGGCCAACAACTCGGCCAGGAAGCTGCCGGTCTGGCCGGCGGCCGAGGAGGGGGTGGTCGCGGTCGGCGCGTGGGACAGCGGGTTGACCCCCAACCTGCCGTGGGTCACCTGCACCGCCCAGGGCGAGCTGGTCAGCGCCTACCTGACGGGCAAGGTGGTGCTCACCGACCCACCGGGGCTGACCATCTTCGACGGTTACGCGCTGTGGGGCGGGTCCTCGTTCGCGACCGCGTCGGTGAGCGGGAAGATCGCGGCGCGGATGGTGCCCGGGCGCGTCGGCGCGCGGGAGGCCTTCGCGCGGTTGCTCGACGCGCCCGATTCCGGAGTCCACCGCCATGTCGCCGACTGAGGCGGTCTACGAGCTGGTCGACCGGGCGCGGCAGGGGGAGCAGGCCGCGTGGGACCAGCTCGTCGAGCGGTTCAGCCCGCTGGTCTGGTCGGTGTGCCGGCGCTTCCGGCTCATCGGCGGGGACGCCGAGGACGTGGCGGCGAGCGTGTGGCTGCGGCTGGTGGAACGGCTCGACACGATCCGCGAGCCGGCCGCGCTGCCGGGCTGGATCGCGACCACCACCGCGCGGGAGTGCCTGCGGGTGCAGCAGTCGCGCAACCGCCACGTGTTGCTCGACGACGAGCGGCTCACCGAGGAGGGCACCCAGGCGGTGTCCGACGAGTGGTTGCTCGAGCAGGAACGGCATATCGCGCTGCGGGCCGCGTTCGCGGAGCTGTCGCAGCGTTGCCGGCGGCTGCTGTCGCTGGTGTTCGGCGAGCCGCCGACGCCCTACCGGCAGATCGCGGACGAACTGGGGATGACCGTTGGCGGCATCGGCCCCACCCGGATGCGCTGCCTGGACAAGGTCCGGGAGAGCCCGGCGGTGGCGGCGCTGATGGACGCCAGCCCGACGGGCGGACGATGATGACCAGGTGGCAGGACGATGAGGGGTTGCTCGCCGATCTCGGGGCCGCGGTGCGGGCCAGGAGCGCGGTGCCCCACCGGTTGGTGGAGATCGGCAAGGCGGCGTTCGCGTGGCGCACGGTGGACGGTGAGCTGGCCGGACTGATCTACGACTCGGCGTCGTGCACGCCGTTGGCCGGTTCGCGGGCCGGGTCGGCGGATCGGCGGGCGCTCACGTTCGTCACCACCGAGCTGACCATCGAGCTGGAGGTGGCGCCGGACGCGTTGTCCGGGCAGCTCGTGCCGCCGCAGCGGGGCACGGTGGAGATGCACAGCCGGGACGGCGAGACCAGCTCGGCCGAGGCGGACGACGTCGGTTGGTTCGTGGTCCGGCCTCGGCCAAGTGGCCTGTGCTGCTTACGGGTCAGTACTCCGGACGGCCGTCAGGTACGCACGGAGTGGACCCGGTTCTAGGCACTCCGGGACAGCTCGAACGTCGCGACGATGTACATCCCCCACCCGGGGAGCCAGGTGTACTCGATGCCGCTGAAGCCCGTCACGACGCCGTTGGCACAGCTGAGCTCGCTACTCGCGAAGTGGTAGACCGGCTCCACCGGGATCACCGACCACCAGATGTCGTAGATCTCCCCGTTGATGGCGGGTGTCCCGGTCGGGGTCAGGACCGGGTCAGCCCTTTCCTCGAGGATCGTGGTGATCTTCAGGCCGGACGAGCCCTCCTTCTCGATCACGACCTTCATGGGCTCGGTGAAGGGGTCGGCGGTGAGGGTCCCGGTGTGGGTGCCGACCCACTGGTCGACCGTGGTCGTCCCGCAGTCGGCCGCCTGCGCGACCCCCGGGGTGAGGAGGCCGAAGACGGCGATGAAGGTGATGATGGACGCGATCACCCTGGTACGCATGGATGTCACCTCGTGACTGGATGGTTGCCGGCTCCGTCGGAGGATTGGGCGCGCGGCTCGACATCCGGTCGAGGATGGCTCTAGGTGACGGTGTACGGGCCGGTCGGCACGGCGTGGTAGCCCTTGGCGCCGACCGTTCTGGCCAGGGGACTGCGGAAGTCCTCGTCCGCGCGCAACAGGTCGAGCACGGTGGCGAAGTCGTAGTGCGGCTGCCAGCCGAGGACCTCGCGGGCGCGGGTGTTGACATAGACCCGGTCGAGCCGGTCGAACATCCGCCAGCCGCGGCGGGCGTACTCGGCGGGCTGCTCGGGGAACAACCCGGCCACCACCGCCGGCGCGTCGCGGTGCAGCGCCGGCAGGTCGGCCTGGGTGAACGGGGTGGTGGCGCTGATGATGAACCGGTCGAAGCCGATGTCCGGCGCGCGCCGGGCGGCCAGCAGGTGGGCGTCGGCGACGTCCTGGAGGTCGACACGGCGGTAGAGGTACTCGGTGGCCTTGGTGTTGTCGTCGGCGTAGGCGGTGCGGACCTCGTCGCGGTCGTCTGCCTCGGGGAAGAACCGGGACGTGCGCAGGATGACCACCGGCAGGCCGAGGTCGCGGTGCGCCAGCTCGCACAGGTTCTCGGCGGCGGTCTTGGTGACGCCGTAGATGTTGCGCGGGATCGGCACGACGTCCTCGGTGATCCATGCGGCCGGCTCGCCGGTGCGCGGGGTGAGCGCGCGGCCGAAAGTGCTGGTGGTGCTGGTGAACACGAAGCTGCCGACGCCGGCAGCCGCCGACTCCTCCAGCAGCGCCAGGGTGCCGGTGACGTTGGTGTCGACAAAGGACTGTCGACCGTGCGAGCCGACGTGCGGCTTGTGCAGGGTCGCGGTGTGTAGCACGGTGCCGACGCCGGGCAGGCAGGCGCGTATCACGTCCCGGTCGGCGACGTCGCCGACTACGGTGGTGTGCGGTGATTCCAGGATGTCCAGGCCGACGACGTCGTGGCCATGCGCGGTCAGCACCCGGACCAGGGCCTCGCCGAGGTGCCCGGCGCTGCCGGTCACCAGAATTCGCTCGTTCGCCATGGACCTCAATGTACGGTTGGGGTATGGGAGCCAGGCGACCCGGCCGGTTCAGCAGGGCGTGGCAGCGGCAGCGTGCCGAGTTGGCCGACGCCGAGCGGGCGCACGACATGGCGGTGATCGACTGGATCGCCAGGAGGTTCGGCCGCAACCCGCTCTACCTGCCGCCGGACCGGCGGGGGCTGCTCGAGCCGGAGCCGGTGCGGCCCTACCGGGGCTTCCGCAACGGCCGCGCCAGGATGGCGCCGACCGAGACCGGCTACGAGGAACCCGTCGAGCCGACCCCGCGCGGACCGGGCAACGAACACCCGTGGCTGGCCGACCTGACCGACGACCTGCCGCCGACCGGCCCGGTGCTCGGCGCGCCGGACGGGGACACCCGGTGATCAGTTCCCGGGTGCTCAACCGGTCGGTGCTGTCCCGGCAACTGCTGCTGGCGCGGGTGGACCTGCCGGTCGTCGACGCGGTCGAGCGGTTGCTCGGGCTGAACGCGCAGAGCCCGAACCTGCCCTACCTCGCCCTGTGGACCCGGCTGTCCCGGTTCGCGCTCGCGGACCTGACCGCGTCGATCACCGACCGGGTGCTCGTCCGCTCGGTGCTCATGCGCGCCACCCAGCACGTGGTCACCGTCGCGGACTTCCGGCTGCTGCGTCCCGCGGTGGCGCCGTTGCTGAGTCGGGCGCGGCGCAACGCGTTCGGCAGGCGCACCGAGGGCGTCGACCTGGACGCGTTGGTCGTCGCGGCCAGGGAACTGCTTGCCGACGGCGCGGTGCTCACCCGCCCGGAGCTCGGCCGGGAGCTGGCCAAACGGTTCCCGGTCAAGGAGACCGGTGCGCTCGGGTGGAGTGTGCAGTACCTGGAGCCGGTGGTGCACCCGGCGCCAAGCGGCACCTGGAACGTCTACGGCGCGACGCCGTTCGCCAGTGCGGAGTGGACCGGGGTGGGTGCGCTGGCCGACCTGTCGGAGCTGGTTCGCCGCTACCTGGCGGCCTTCGGCCCGGCGACGGTCGCCGACGCGCGGGCGTGGTCGGGGGTGAGCGGGTTGCGGGACGTGTTCGCGGAGCTGCGCCCGAGCCTGCGGGTCTACCAGGACGAGTCCGGCCGCGAGCTGTTCGACGACCCGGCGGCGACGCTGCCGCCGGCCGACCTGCCAGCACCGGTGCGGTTCCTGCCGGAGTTCGACGCACCGCTGCTCGCCTACGCCGACCGCACTCGGATGATGACCGACGAGGTCCGCGCGCGGGTGTGTGTCGGCTCCGGGGTCGCCGCCACCGTGCTCGTCGACGGCACCGTGGCCGCGACCTGGTCGATCGACGACGACGACCGTACCGCGCGCCTGACCGTGACACCGTTCCGCCGGCTGTCCACTGTGGACATCGCGGAGGTCGAGGAGGAAGGCGCCCGGCTACTGGCATTCGCCGCCCCAGAACGCGACCACGACATCAGGACAATGCCCTGAATGCCTCATTCGGGACGCTGAACGTCCGCAATGAGGCATTCAGGGCTTTCACCGGTCGGTGGCGAAGCGGGTCCACCAGCGGCGCTTCGGCCGGCGAAGGTGGCCGGTTTCGGTGAGCCAGGCGGCGAACTCCTCGAGATCGGCGCGGAAGGAGACCCCGGACCGCCGGGGCCGGTCGGCGGCCCACTCGTCGAACAGCGGCCCGAACCGTTCCCCGAGCGCCTCGACGAGATCGGGCCGCAGCCGCTCGGCGATCCCTCGGCGCTTGGCGTGCAGCGCCCGCGCCTCGATCCGCACCCGCTCCGGATCGAACCCCGCCGGCACCGCCCCACCGGCCAACAACGCCCGCACCAACGCCGCCTGCTCCCGCCCCAATCGCTCCCGCTCACCCACGCCCCCACCTACCGGCCCACACCGCAGCGAAGGGACCCTTCACCGCGGTTCGACGACCGCGCGGATCGCGGCCAGTTCGGCGGCGAGCTCGGCGTCGGTCGGGTAGTCGTCGTCGCGTTCCAGGAGGACACCTGGTGGGGTCACGCGGGTGCACAGGTCGGCCAGCACGTCCAGGACCTCCTGGGCGACGGCGTGCGCGTGGGTGTCGTGGTAGACGCCGTCGTGCCGGACGCCGCCCGCCACGTGCACGTAGGCCAGGCGCTCCACCGGGATCTCGTCGAGGAACCGGCCAGGGTCGGTGCCCAGGTTGACCGCGTTCGCGTACAGGTTCGCCACGTCGACCAACAGCCAACAGTCCGTGCGCTCGACCAGCTCGGCCAGGAACTGGCCCTCGGACAGCTCCGCGTCCGGCCAGTCCAGCAGCGCCGCGATGTTCTCCAACGCCAACGGCACCGGCAGGTCCTGGCGCACGGCCCGCACATTGGCCACCAACACCGCCAGCGCTTCCCTGGTCCTGGGCACCGGCAGCAGATGCCCGGAGTCCAGCCCACCCGCCCCGGTGAACGCCACGTGCTCACTGACCAGCGGCGCGGACACCGCCTCGGCGACGGCCGCCAGATGCGCGACCCGCCCGGCGTCCACCGGCTCGGCACCACCCAGCGACAGCGACACCGCGTGCGCCACCACCGGCATCCCCCGCCCGCGCAACACCCGCAGCGACTCCGGCAACGGGTCCGGGGTCACGTTCTCGGCGAGCACCTCGACGAAGTCGACCCCCGGCAACCGTTCTACCGTCAGGTCGATCTCCGCGCGCCACCCGATGCCGACCCCGAGCCGGTTCATCCGCCACCTCCGCCGCCACAACCACCGCCGCCGCCACCACCGCCACAACTCGACCCGCCACCGCCGCTGGACCCGCCGCAGGAGGACGTTCCCCCGCAGCTGGCGTACGTCCCGGCGCCGTAGCTCCACGAGGCGGTCGCCACCGACCCGGTGACGACCGGGCCGAGCGCGCCGCGGACGTCGTCGTCCGGGAACGCCGCGAGGCCGCCGAGCGCGACCAGCTCGACGCCGTCGGTGATACCCGCCCGCGCCTGGTCAAGAGCACGGTCACCATGCACCGTACGCGGCCGGATCCGGCGGTTGCTCAGCACGATGAGCACCATCACGGTCACCACGAGCTGGATCATCAGGAACCCGACCGGCTGGAGTTCGATGATCCCGTTGACGAAGCGCGCCACGCCGACGAACAACAGCAGGAACAGCCAGAGCCGGGCGAGCCGGTTGGCCCTGGCCGCCGCCTTCGGCGTGAGCACCAGCTGGAAGGCGGCCAGCGCGGCGGACACCTGGTCGAGGTGCTTGGTCGCGCGGACCGACCGGATCAACGTGTTGATGTTGGGGGAGCCCCGGCCGAGCTTCTTGAGGATCGCGTCGCCAAGCGGATCCCACGCCGTCGCGTCCCGGACCGCCCGGATGGTGCCGCCACGGTTGGCCCGCACCGCGCCGTCCTCGATCAGCCGTGCGATCGCCAGCTCGAGCACCCGCCGGGCGCCACCGGCCAGATACGCGACCGACTCCAGATCAAGCTCCGGCGGCTGCTCGACCAGTTGTGGCCGCCGCGCCCGCGCCCGCACGCCAAGCGCCACGGCCAGCGCGATTACCAGCGCGCCGCCGTAGAGCCACAGGAAACCCGGTCCGGATATCCCCCACGGTTGACTCATCTCTGCTCCCTCTGCCGATCAGCCAATACTGACCGAGCCGGTGTGCCGGTGGCAGCGGAACGTGCCGATTCCCTGCGCCGCTTCGTGATCGCGAAGAGCTGTACTTAACCGCTTCACTGAACGTTAAGCAGTCTCAACCGATGAGGAAAGTCTGGTGTTCTGAACAAGTCACCGCGTATGGTGTGGCCATTCGCCCGTCGGAACTCACCCCCGCTGATCCGGTTCAGTGAACGCGCGCGAATAGCTGGAGGCGATGATGCTTCTGACCGGTGGCCGACCGTGGCTGGGCGCGAACTTCTGGTCCCGGGCGGGCGGTCCGTTGATGTGGCGCCGCTACGATGCCGACCTGATCCGCCAGGAACTGCGTGTCCTGCGCGACCACGGGATGAACCTCACCCGCTCGTTCTTCTACTGGCCCGACTTCATGCCGGCACCCGACCGGATCGACGAGGACATGGTCGCCAGGTACGCCGACTTCCTCGACCGCCACCTCGAGGCCGGCATGTGCACCGTGCCGACGTTCCTGGTCGGCCACATGTCCGGGGAGAACTGGGATCCGTCGTGGCGGCAGGGCCGCGACCTCTACACCGACGTCTGGCTGGTGGCCCGCCAGGCGTGGTTCGTCCGGGAGATGACCGCGCGCTTCCGCGACCACGACGCGGTCGCCGGCTGGCTGATCTCCAACGAGATGCCCATCTACGGCGAACCGGCCACCCGCGAGCAGGTCACGCCGTGGGCCGAGCTGATGGTCCAGGCGGTGCGCGCCGGCGGCGGCACCCAGCCGGTGTCCATCGGCGACGGCGCGTGGGGCATCGAGGTCACCGGGGTGGACAACGGGTTCTCCGTGCGCGAACTGGCCCAGCGCACCGACTTCGTCGGCCCGCACGTCTACCGCATGGAGAACGACGTCACCCGCCAGCACCTGTCCGCCGCGTTCGTCTGCGAGCTGGCCGGCACGGCCGCCGGATCGGGAAAACCGGTGGTGCTGGAGGAGTTCGGGGTCACCGACAACTTCGTCTCCGCCGAACACGCGCGCCACTACTACCGGCAGATCCTGCACAACACCCTGCTGGCCGGCTCGACCGGCTGGATCGCCTGGAACAACACCGACTACGACGACCTCTACGACCAGGACCCCTACCGCCACCACGCGTTCGAGATGCACTTCGGCGTCACCGACGCCCGGGGCAGGCCCAAGCCGCAGCTGGAGGAGTTCCGGGACTTCGCGGCGGTGCTCGACCAGGTCGACTTTCCCCGGTGTGCCAGGCCACCCGGCCAGGTCGGGCTGATCGTGCCGTCCTATTTGGAGCACGCGTACCCGTTCACCGAGGACTCCGACCGCGGCTACATCTTCCAGGTGCTGCGCCAGAGCTATGTGGCCACCCGCGCGGCCGACCTGCCGGTGACGTTGGTGCGCGAGCACGACGGGATCACTCCCGGACTGCCGCTCTACCTTGTGCCGTCGGCCAAACAGCTCACCGCCCCGGCCTGGCGGGTGCTCGCGCACGCCGCCGACGCCGGCGCGGTCGTGTACGTCTCCTACAGCCCTGGCGGCAACGGGGT
The DNA here is from genome assembly GCF_054779715.1 of Actinophytocola sediminis. NCBI lineage: Bacteria > Bacillati > Actinomycetota > Actinomycetes > Pseudonocardiales > Pseudonocardiaceae > Actinophytocola > Actinophytocola sediminis. Next base: position 45,602 of record NZ_BAAGXS010000018.1, read on the forward strand.
GCAGCGCGGCCCCTGGTACGCCGACCTCAACGGGATGTTCGGCGTCGAGCACCAACTGCGCTACGGCCTGGTCGACCCGATCGCCGACGACGAGGTGACCGTCCGCTTCGTGCGCGACCTCGGGCCGCTGACCAGTGGCACCGAGCTGACCTTCCGCGTCGGCGGTGACGAGAACTCCCGCGCCTACCTGCCGGTGCGCCCGGCGGGCGCCGAGGTCGTCGCGGTCGACCAGCACGACCGGCCGGTGCTGCTCGAGCGCCGCACCGGCGCCGGCCGGGTCGTGCTGTGCACCTATCCGCTGGAACACCTGGCCGCGGCCCTGCCGATGGTCAACCCGGAGCCGACCCACGCCATCTACGACGCGCTCGCGTCGGTGGCGGGTGTGCGGCGTCCGGTGACCGTGGCCGATCCGTTGGTACACGCGGGTTCGCTGACCCACGCCGACGGCCGCCGGTTCGTCTGGCTGGTCAGCCAGTCGCCGTCGGCGCTGGACGTTCGCCCGGCCGTCGAGGGCAAGCTGACCGAGCTGGCGGCCGACGAGCCGGTCGATCAGCTGACTCTGCCGCCCTACGGGGTTCATGTGCTGCAACTGACGCCTGACTCCTGAGTCGTGTGTCGAAGAAGGAGAGATCACGATGCGAAACCGGGTGAGGTTTCTGATCCTGCTCCTGTCGGCCGGCCTGATGGCTGGGGCCTGCACGGGCGCCGACGGTGCGAACGCCGGGGGTGATGCCGAGGGAGGCGGCAGCTATCCCAGGGCGGAAACCCTGTTCACCAGCGGAACCCAGTGGGGCCCACCGTCCAACTGGAACCCGGTCATGAACTGGGCCTACTCCACCGGCACGGTCGGGTTGGTCTACGAGACGCTGTTCCTCTACGACCCGCTCACCGACGAGTTCGAGCCGTGGCTCGCGGAGAAGGGCGACTGGACCAACGACAACACCTACGAGGTGACCCTGCGCGAGGGTCTCAAATGGAGTGACGGGAAGCCGATCACGGCCGAGGACGTGGTGTTCACCGTCGAGCTCGGCAACATGAAGTCGGTGCCCTACAACCCCATGATGGCGTTCCTGGACAGCGCGGAGGCCGTCGACGAGCGCACCGCCCGGTTCACCTTCTCCGAGCCGCGCTACCAGCAGTGGGCGAACTGGGTCTACTTCAACCCGATCGTGCCCAAGCACCTGTGGGAGGACAAGAACGAGAAGGACGTCACCGCGGGCGCCAACGAGAACCCGGTCGGCTCCGGTCCGTACAAGTACGAGACCCACGACCAGGACCGCCAGGTCTGGGTGAAGAACGAGGACTGGTGGGGCAAGGAGAAGCTCGACCTGGACGTCAAGCCGCGCTACATCGTGGACATCGTGAACTCGTCCAACGAGGCCGCGCTCGGCCAGCTGCTCGCCGGGAACATCGACCTGAGCAACAACTTCCTGCCCGGGATCGCGTCCCTGGTCAAGGGCGGCTACAAGCTGCAGACCTACTTCCCCGAGGCGCCGTACATGCTGGCCGCCAACACGACCTGGATGGTGCCCAACACCACCAGGGCGCCGTTGAACGACCCCGCGTTCCGCCGCGCGCTGGCCGCCTCGGTGGACACGAACAAGATCGTGAACTCGGTGTACGGGCAGATCGTGTCCGCCGCGAACCCGACCGGCCTGCTGCCCATCTGGGACAAGTACGTCGACCAGGGCACGGTCGACCAGCTCGGCTACTCGTTCAACACCGGCTCGGCCAAGCAGGCGCTCGCCGGCGCAGGCTACCGGGACACCAACGGCGACGGGTTGGTGGAGAACAAGGACGGCTCGCCGATCGCGCTCAAGCTCGCCACCCCGTCTGGCTGGACCGACTGGAACGAGGCCGCCAGGGTGATCACCGAGGGCGCCAAGGCCGCCGGCATCAACATCACCTCCGAGACCCCGGCCGACACCGTGGTGCAGGACATCCGGGAGACCGGCGATTTCGACCTGATCCTGAACAACGAGCGGCAGATGGACAACTCGCCGTGGCGCTACTACGAGTACATCTTCGGCCTGCCGGTCCAGGACCAGCAGACGACGGTCAACTTCGGCCGCTACGAGAACGAGCAGGCGTGGGACCTGGTCAACCAGCTCGACGCGACCAAGATCGACGACCAGGCGGGGATGAACGCCATCACTGCTCAGCTACAGCAAATCCAGCTGACCGAGATGCCGGTGATCCCCTTGTGGTACAACGGTTTGTGGTCCCAGTCGAGTAACTCGGTGTGGACCAACTGGCCATCGGCCAAGGAGGGCGCGCCCAGCTACGTGCCGACCATGTGGCGCGGCTACCTGCAGCGCGGCGCGATCAAGATGCTGACCGAGCTGCGGCCCGCCGAGCAGCAGTGACCACGCCGCTCCCGCCCGCCGGTCACCCCGGCCGGGCGGGAGCGGCCGCTGCCACGTCCAGGAGGGCCGGATGGGACGCTACTTCTCCCGCAAACTGCTGATCTACGCGCTCACGTTCGTCGTCGCGGTGACGATCAACTGGCTGATCCCGAGATTCATGCCGGGCGATCCGGTGCGCGCCATGGTCGCCCGCGCGGGGCTGCAGACCCCGGAAGGGGTGGCGGCGATGCGGGAGTACTACACGAGCCTGTTCGGCTTCGACGTGCCCGTCTGGCAGCAGTACCTGAACTTCTGGGCGGGGCTGTTCCGGGGCGACCTCGGGGTGAGCCTGTGGGCGTTCCCGCAGCCGGTCACCTCGATCATCATGGCCGCCGTGCCATACACCCTCGGCCTGCTGATCCCGGCGATCCTGCTGAGCTGGTGGGCCGGCAACAAGTTCGGCGCCTACGCCGCGCGCAAGAAGGTGTTGGACAACACGGTCCTGCCGATCTGGTACGTGCTGACCGCGACGCCCTACATGTGGCTGGCGATCCTGTTGGCCTGGGCGCTGGGCAAGGTCGCCGGGCTGTTCCCGGTCGGCCGCAGCTTCAGCGCGTCGCTGCGGCCGGAGTGGTCGTGGGTGTTCGTCACCGACCTGATCAGCCACTGGTTCCTGCCGTTCCTGTCGCTGTTCCTGGTGGCCTTCGGCGGCTGGGCGATCGGCATGCGCAACCTGATCATCTACGAGCTGGAGGCGGACTACTCGCACTACCTCGGCGCGCTCGGCGCGCCGACCAAGCTGGTGCGCCGCTACGCGTTCCGCAACGCCCTGCTGCCGCAGGTGACCGGGCTGGCGCTGCAGCTCGGGGTGATCGTCGGCGGCGCGGTGGTGACCGAGATCGTCTTCGACTACCGCGGCCTCGGGTACCTGGTACTGGAGGCGATCAAGACCAGCGACTTCTTCCTGCTGCAGGGCATCTTCCTGTTCATCGTGATCGGTGTGCTGGTGGCCAACTTCATCATCGACATCGTCTACGTCCTGGTCGACCCACGGACCAGAGCCGGCATGGGAGGCAGCTGATGAGTAGCGCGGCGGACGGGGCGCCGGAGCCGGTGTCCGGGCCAGAGCTCGCGGCGGTGCCCGGGGTGGCGGCCGTGCCCGGTGCGGGGGTGCGCCGGGAGGCGCTGTACTTCGCGCTGCGCAACCGAAAACTCGTCGGCGGCCTGGCCGTCGTGGTGGTGTTCCTCGGGCTCGCGATCATCGGGCCGTGGTTCGTGGTGGACGATCCGCTCGCCTATGTCGGGCCGCCTGCCGAAGGGCCGTCGGGGGCGTTCTGGCTGGGTACCACCACGTTCGGGCAGGACGTCTGGGCGCAGTTCCTGCACGGGCTGCGGGCGACGTTCCTGGTCGGCACGGTGGCCGCGCTGATCGCCGGGGTGATCGGCATGGTGATCGGGTTCACCGCGGGCTATCGGGGCGGGCTGGTCGACGAGGTGCTCAACATGCTCACCAACATCGTGTTGGTGCTGCCCGTGTTGGCGGTGCTGATCATCATCGCGGCCTACCTCGAGGTGCGCAACATCGAGATCCAGGCCGTGATCATCGGGCTGTTCTCCTGGCCGTGGGTGGCCCGCGCGGTCCGCGCGCAAACGTTCTCCCTGCGTACCAGGGAGTTCGTCGACCTGGCCAGGCTGTCCGGGATGCCGGCGCGGCGGATCATCTTCCGGGAGATCGCGCCGAACATGGCCTCCTACCTGTTCATGGTGTTCATCCTGCTGTTCGGCGGCTCGGTGCTGTTCGCCGCGACGCTGGACTTCATCGGCCTCGGGCCGACCGACGGCATCTCGCTTGGCCTGATGCTCAACCACGCCAAGCAGTGGAGCGCGATGAACCTGGGCATGTGGTGGTGGTTCATCCCGCCAGGGCTGGGCATCACCACGATCGTCGGCGCGCTGTACATCATGAACGTCGGTCTGGACGAGGTGTTCAACCCGAAGCTGCGGGAGATGTGATGCTGAAGGTGGACGATCTCCGGGTGTACTACCGGACCGTGCGCGGCGACGTGCAGGCGCTCGACGGCGTGAGCTTCTCGTTGGCGGACAAGGAGATCATGGGCCTGGTCGGCGAGTCCGGCTGCGGCAAGACCACGCTGGGCAAGAGCCTGGTCCGGCTGGACGGGCGGATGCGCCACGTCGGCGGCACCGCCGAGCTGGACGGCGAGGTGCTGCCGATCGCCGACGACGCGCGGATGAACGAGTTCCGGTTCAAGAAGGTCTCGGTCATCCCGCAGTACGCGATGAGCGCGCTGAACCCGACCAGGCGGATCGGCACCATGGTCAAGGAGCTGGTGGAGTCGCGCGGGATCAGGTTCGCCACCGTGCGGTCCGATCTGGACAGTCGGCTGGCGTTGGTCGGCCTCGACCAGGACGTGCTCGACCGGTTCCCGATCGAGCTGTCCGGCGGGATGAAGCAGCGGATGGTCATGGTGATCTCCACGCTGCTCAACCCGTCGCTGCTGGTGGCCGACGAGGTCACTTCCGCGCTGGACGTGTCCACCCAGCGCGCGGTGGCCACCGCGCTCGCCGGGTTCCGCGACCGCGAGCTGGTGCGCAGCATGGTCGTGATCACCCACGACGTGTCGCTGGTCTACCAGATCGCGGACACGATCATGGTGATGTACGCGGGCAAGCTGGCGGAGAAGGCGGCCACGGACGTGGTGGTCCAGCGGCCGAAACACCCCTACACCCGGCTGCTGATCTCCGCACTGCCCGAGGTCGGCGTCCGGTACGACGGCAAGCGGCTGGTCGGGATTCCCGGCAGCCCGCCGTCGCTTCGGCCGGCGCCGACCGGGTGCCGGTTCCGGGACCGCTGCCCGCTGGCGTTCGACAAGTGCGCCGAGGAGCCACCGTTCATCGAGGTCGAGCCCGGTCACTCGGTGGCGTGCTGGAAGGCGGCGTAAATGCTTAAGCTGGACGGGGTTTCCAAGACCTACAAGGTGGGTGCGTTCGCGCGCCAGGAACTGGCCGCGGTGCGCGATGTCAGCTTCGAGCTGCGGCCGGGCGAGGTGGTGTCGCTGATCGGCGAGAGCGGCAGCGGGAAGTCGACGATCGGCCGGATGATCCTGCGGCTGACCAGCACCACCAGCGGCACGATCACCTTCGGTGGCAAGGACATCGCCACCCTGCGGCGGGGCGCGCTCAAGGAGTACTACCGCGAGGCCCAGGGCGTGTTCCAGGACCCGTTCAGCACCTACAACCCGGTGTTCAAGGCCGACCGGGTACTTGCCATGATCCGCCAGGCCTACTTCCCCGACGTCACCGCGGCGGACTGGGACACCCGGGTGCACGACGCGCTCGCCGCGGTCAGCCTGAACCCGGACCTGGTACTCGACAAGTACCCCCATCAGCTCTCCGGCGGGCAGCTGCAGCGGCTGCTGATCGCCCGCGCGCTGCTGCTGGACATCAAGGTGCTGGTGGCCGACGAGGTGATCAGCATGCTCGACGCGTCCACCCGCATCGACGTGCTGAACCTGTTGGCGGACCTCAAGCAACGCGGCCTCGCGGTCCTGTTCATCACCCACGACCTCTCGCTCGGCAACTACCTCGCCGACCAGACGGTCATCCTGCGCCGAGGCTCCATTGTGGAGCGTGGGGCGACCGCCGAGGTGTTCGGCGACCCCGTGCACCCCTACACCAGGACGTTGCTCGCGTCGGTGCCAAGGCTGGGCGTCCGGTGGTCCGATGTGGACACCGAGCACGGCCCGTGCCGCTACCACGCGATCCACCCCGACGGCGGCCCGGCGCTCGCCGCGGTGTCCGACGACCACTTCGTGGCCTGTTTCGCGCTCAACGAGGACCGGAAATGCGGTGCGTCGTGACGAAACGAGTGACGATCGCCGATATCGCCGAGCGGGCCGGGCTGTCCAAGGGCGCGGTGTCCTACGCGCTCAACGGTCAGCCGGGCGTCTCGGAGGCGACTCGGCAACGGGTGCTGCGGATGGCGCTGGAGATGGGCTGGCATCCCAACAGCGCGGCCAAGGCGCTGTCCGGCGCGCGGGCGGGCGCGTTCGGTCTGGTCATGGCCCGCTCGCCGGCGACGCTGGGCATCGAGCCGTTCTTCATGAAGCTGATCTCCGGCATGGAGAGCGCGATGGCGGTGAGCCAGACCGCGTTGCTGCTCCAGGTGGTCGCCGACCACGACCTGGAGATCGCCACCTACCGCCGGTGGTGGGCCGAACGGCGGGTCGACGGCGTGTTCCTGCTCGACCTGCGCTGCGAGGACAAACGCGTCCCGGTGCTGGAGGAGCTGCGGCTGCCGGCGATGGTGGTCGGCGGCCCCGGCCACCACGGCAGCCTGCCCGGCGTGTGGATCGACGACGCGGGCGCGATGGTCGTGGTGATCGAGTACCTCGCGGCGCTGCGGCACCGCCGGATCGCCAGGGTGGCCGGGATGCCCGGCATGCTGCACACCGAACTGCGCACCCAGGCGTTCAACGAGGTCACCACCCGCATCGGCATCGAGGCGACCACGATCAGCACCGACTACACCCCCGACGAGGGCGCCCAGGCCACCCGCAGGCTGCTCAGCGCGGCGACCCCACCGACCGCGATCGTCTACGACAACGACGTGATGGCCGTGGCCGGCGTGTCGGTCGCCCACGAGATGGGCGTGGACGTGCCGGGGGAGCTGTCGATCATGGCGTGGGACGACTCGGTGCTGTGTGAGATCGTGCACCCCGCGCTGACCGCGGTCAGCCGGGACATCACCGCCTACGGCATGCACCTGGCCGAGCACCTGGTCGCGCTGCTGGACGGCCAGGAGGTGAGCGACTTCGAGAACGCGCCACCGCGTCTGGTGGTCCGCGGCAGTACCGCACGGCCCACCGCCGGCGCGTGACTACTGATCCTTGACCATGGTCGCGGTCACGCCCGCCTGGTGGTTCGTGGTGGCGCGGGGCGGCCTACTGTTGGGCGCGTGACTATGGTCGCGGTCACGTCCGCCTGGTGGTTCGTGGTGGCACGGGGCCGCCTACTGTTGAGCGCGTGACTATGGTCGTCGACGTGTGGTCGGACATCGTCTGCCCGTGGTGCTACATCGGCAAACGCCGCTTCGAGGCGGCGCTGGCCGAGTTCCCCCACCGCGGGGAGGTCGGGGTCCGCTGGCGAAGTTTCGAACTCGACCCGAACGCGCCCTCGGTGGGGGACCTGCCCGTTCCCGAGCGCCTGCAACGTGATCACGGCCTGAGCGCCGAACAGGTCGAGCAGATGTTCGCGCAGGTCACCGAGTTGGCCGCGGCCGAGGGCCTGGACTACCGGCTGGCCGAGGCCCGTCAGGTCAACTCCTTCCACCTGCACCGGCTGCTGCACCTGGCCGCCGAGCGGGAGGTCGGCGACGCCGTGCTGGAGGCGCTGATGCACGCCCAGCACTGCGCCGTCGCCGACCTGTCCGACCGGGAGACCCTGCTGTCGGTGACCGAGCCGGCCGGCCTGTCACCGGCGACGGTCACCGACCTGCTCGACGGGGACGACTACGCCGACGAGGTCCGCGCGGACGAGGACCTGGCCCGCCGTCTCGGGGTGACCGGGGTGCCGGCGTTCGTCTTCGCCGACCGGTACCTGGTGTCCGGCGCCCAGTCGGTCGAGGTCTTCACCGCGGCACTGAACCGAGCCTGGCAGGAAGCTGCCTAACACCAGGGTCCCGCCTAGCACCGGCCGTGGCACATGGCGCGTTCCAGCAGTGGGAACGAGTCGTGTAGCGCGCGCTCCCAGTACGGCCAGGCGTGCCGGCCGGCGCCGTAGAAGTCGGTCCGCAGCGGCACGTCGACCGCCCGCAGCCGGTCGGCCAGCGCCACCGTCTGCTCGCCGAGCAGCTGCTCCAACCCGTCTGGCTGCGCGTCCGGCGGGTCGAGCGGTCCTGGCTGGCCGTTGCCGGTCGACAGGTAGACCGGGGTGCCGCGCAGTCGCTTGGCCAGGTCGAACGGGTTGTGCGCGGCCCAGATCCGCGCGTCGGCGACCGGGTCGCCCCACAGCGCGTCCGGGTCGTGGCCCTGGCTCGCGATCAGGCCCTGGATCAGGTCGGTGCTCAGCGAGCCGCCGTAGGTCGGGTGCACCACGCCGCTGTAGGAGGCGGCGGCTTTGAAGAACCCGGGGTGGCGGGCGGCGTAGGACAGGGCGCCGAAGCCGCCCATCGACAGGCCGGCGACCGCCCGGTCATCGCCGGACCGGTACCGCCGTTCCAGCAGTGTGCGCAGCTCGGTGAGGTGGAAGGTCTCCCAGGCCGGGCCGACCCGCCAGTCCGAGTAGAACCCGGCCGGTCCCGCCTCGGGCATCACGATCAGCATGTCGGTGCGCGCGGTCAGCTCCTCGACGTCGGTCTTGTCCGTCCAGGAGCGGTAGCCGGTGTCGCCGTCGCAGCAGCCGTGCAGCAGGTAGAGCGTCGGCCACTCGCGGCGGGGGGAGCGGTCCCAGTTCCTCGGCAGCAGCACGCGGACGCCGATGTCGTGGCCGACGGCCGTCGATCTCACGGTCAGCTCGACCAGTCGTTCGCTGAGTTGCTCCTCGTGCACGACCCACGCGCCGCCGCGGGTCGCCGACGCGGGTTGGGTGAGCACCAGACTGAACAGGAGCACCAGGGTGAGCAGAAGTCCCCGGAATCGCATGCCTGACCTCCATTGGCCGGTTGTCGACACCCATCGTGCGCACCTGATCGCCGCCTGTCCACAGGTCAGGAGCGTTGGACTCGCGGGTTCAGGGGACGGGGGTGCCGATCAGGCGGCGGGTTTTGGCCAGGGGGCCGGGCATGCCGATGGCGGCGGTGGCGGTGATGATGCCGGCGCGGTGGTAGTGCGCGAGGAACTTGCCGGACTCCAGGGAGCCGGCGGCGATGGTGAACTCGTCGGTCGGCGATGGCAGGCCGAGGGCCTGCAGGCGCAGGCCGTACTGGTCGGTCCAGAAGTACGGGACGGCGGTCAGCGGCTTGGGCTCGTCGGCCAGCAGGTTGGCGGCGACCGCGTTGGCGGAGTCGATCGCGCCGGTCCAGTGCTCGAAGCGCACCGTGCCGGCCGTCCACGGGTGCGGCAGGCGGGCCACGTCGCCCACCGCGTACACCCTGGGCACCGACGTGGCGCCCGTGCGGTCGCACATCACGCCGTCCTCCAGCGCGATGCCGGAGTGGGCCAGCCATTCGGTGTTGGGCGCCGAGCCGACGGCGACCACCACCACGTCGGCCGGGAGCACGGTGCCGTCGGCCAGTTCGACGCCGGCCACCCGGCCGTCGCCCTTGAGCGCGGTCACCTCGGTCTGGCACAGCACCCGCACGCCCGCGGCCCGGTGCAGGCCGGCCACGTGCGCGCCGAGGCCGGTGCCGAGCACCGGGGCCAGCGGCTGGTCCAGCCGCTCCACCAACGTGACGTCCTTGCCGAGGCCGCGCGCGGTCGCGGCCACCTCACAGCCGAGCACGCCGGCGCCGATGACCACCAGGTTGCGCGCCTCCGCCAGCTCGGCGCGCAGCGCGACGCAGTGCTCCCAGTCGCGCAGCGCGTGCACCCCGGCCCACGACGTGAACAGCGCCGGCAGCTTGGGCCGCACCCCGGTGGCGATCACCAGCCGGTCGTAGCCGACCGCGTCCTGGCCGAGCAGCAGCCGGGTGCCGGCGACGTCGACGCCGGTGGCCCGCGCGCCAAGCCGCAGGTCCAGCTCCAGCGCCGCGTAGTCCTCCGTGCGCAGCGGCGGCCGGTCGGCGGCCGCGTCGGCCAGTACCGCCTTGGACAGTGGCGGCCGGTCGTATGGCAGGTGTTTCTCCGCGCCGACCAGGGTGATCGGGTCGGTGTGGCCGAGGTGGCGCAGGCGCTCCGCGGTCCGTAGTCCAGCCAGTCCGGCGCCCGCGATGACGACTCGTCCGATGCCCATCCGTCCATGCTGCCCGGCCGGCGCGGGTCAGCCAACCCCGCTCACCCGATCTCCAGCCGGTTGCCCAGGCGGTCGCGAGGTCAGAGGATGGCGTCCATGATCCCCACCTCGCTCGTTGGCAGCTATGCCCAACCCGACTGGCTGATCGACCGTTCCCGGCTCGCCGACAGGTTCCCGCCGAGGGTGCGCGCCAGGGAGCTGTGGCGGGTCGCGCCCGAGTTCCTCGCCCAGGCCCAGGACGACGCCACCGTGCTGGCGATCCGTGAGCAGGAGCAGGCCGGCCTGGACATCCTGACCGACGGCGAGATCCGCCGGGAGAGCTACTCCAACCACTTCGCCACCGCGCTGGAGGGTGTCGACCTGGACAACCCGGGCACCGCGCTGGACCGTAGCGGCCACCCGAACCCGGTGCCGCGCATCGTCGGCCCGATCCGCCGGCCGAAGCCGGTGCAGGTCGCCGACCTGGAGTTCCTGCGCGCCAATACCGATTACCCGGTCAAGATCACCGTGCCCGGCCCGTTCACCATGAGCCAGCAGGCGCAGAACGACCACTACCCGGACCTCGAGTCGGCGGCCATGGACTACGCCGCCGCGGTGAACGCCGAGATCATCGACCTGTTCGCGGCCGGCGCGGACATCGTGCAGATCGACGAGCCGTACCTGCAGGCCCGGCCGGAGGCGGCCAGGGCGTACGGCGTCGCGGCGCTCAACGCCGCGCTGGCCGGGGTCAGCGGCACCACGGCCGTGCACATCTGCTTCGGCTATGCGGCGATCATCCACGAACGGCCGGCCGGCTACTCGTTCCTCGCCGAGCTGGCGGCCACCACCGCCGCGCAGGTGTCCATCGAGACCGCGCAGTCCAAGCTGGACCTCGGCGTGCTGGCCGACCTGTCCGACAAGACGATCATCCTGGGCGTGCTCGACCTGTCCGACCACAGCGTCGAGTCCGCCGAGACCGTCGCCGCGCGGGCCCGCCGCGCGCTGGCCCACCTGCCCGCCGAACAGCTCGTCCTCGCGTCGGACTGCGGCATGAAGTACCTGCCGAGGGCGTCGGCCGCCGGCAAGCTACGCGCGCTGGCCGGTGGCGCCGCGATCCTGCGCGCCGAGCTGTAGCGCCCTGAATGGGGCATTGGTGACGTTCACCGTCCCGAATGGGGCATTCAGGGCAGTCGGCCCGGTGCGGGTCAGGCCGGGACCTGGAGGGCCGGCGGCTTGGCCGGCTCGGCGGGTTGGCGTGCCGGGGCCATCAGCACCGCGCTGATCGGCACCGCCAGCGCCGCCGCGCCGAGCACGAACACCGGGAACAGGAAGCCGAACACCTCCACGCCGGCCGGGTCCGGCGCGCCGGCGTCCATGGTGACCCGGACCGCGGCCATGCCGGTGTAGTGCATGCCGGTGACCGCCACGCCCATGATCAGCCCGGCGGCCACCTGCAGCGAGAGCCGGTTGACCACGGCGGTGAACAGCAGGGCAGCGGTCGCCGCCACGACCGCGATCACGATCGACAGCACGACCAGGCCGGCGTCGTAGCCGATGGTGCCCTTGATCCGCAGCGCCCACATGCCGGAGTAGTGCATGACGTTCACCGCGAGCCCGGTGATCAGCCCGCCGGCCAGCAGCCGCCACCGGGAGAACCCCCGGCGCACCCCGAAGACCATCAGGCCGATGAACACCGCGCCGATCGCCAGCACCGCGGAGAACACCGTGCGCAGGATGTCGTAGCGCACCGGCATTCCCGGCGTGGCGAAGCCGAGCATGGCGATGAAGTGCATGAGCCAGATGCCGACCCCGCCGATGGACACCGCGGCCAGCGCGAACCACCCCAGCCGGGCGCGGCCGGTGGTGTACCGCGCCTGCCGGGTGCAGGCGAGCCCGACGATGGAGCCCACGACGGAGGTGGCGTAGGCGAAGAACAGCAACCAGCTGCCCATGGTGAAGTGTTCGACGTGGTTCACGGCTGGCTCCGCTCGACCGGTCGGGGGCGCATGGGCCGCTTGGGCAGCCCGGGCGCGGGGATGGACGGCGCCAACCGGGACAGTGCGTGCTCACTGGCCGCGATGAGCACCTGCTTGGCGGATTCGGTCGAGCGCGCGTCGCACGGCATGATCGCCACGTCGGCCGGCAGCGCGAGCGCCTCCCGGACGTCGGGCACGCTGTGCTGCTGCTCGCCGTGGAACTGGTTGAGCGCCACCAGGAACGGGATGCCCCTGGACTCGAAGTAGTCGATGGACGGGAAACAGTCCGCGAGCCTGCGGGTGTCCGCGAGCACCACGGCCACGATCGCGCCCTGCACGATGTCGTCCCACATGAACCAGAACCGGTGCTGGCCCGGTGTGCCGAACACGTACAGCACCAGGTCCTCGGCCAGGGTGATCCGGCCGAAGTCCATCGCGACCGTGGTCGAGATCTTGCCGGTGCCCGGTCGCAGTTCGTCCACCCCGACACTGGCCTTGGTCATCAGCGCCTCGGTGCGCAGCGGCACGATCTCCGAGGTCGCGCCGACGAACGTGGTCTTGCCAACTCCGAAGCCACCGGCGACGACGATCTTGGCTGAGGTGATCCGCGGTGCGCGGCTACTGTGCGCGAAGTCCACTGAGGACCCTCTCGATCAGTTCACGGCGCACGTCCGCGCCTGCGTCCTTGGTCAGCGTCGCCTGGACGTGCACCAGGTCCTCGCCGAGCAGATCGGCGACCAGCACCCTGGCCACCCCGAGCGGCACCTGGAGGTGGGCGGCGATCTCGGCGACCGAGCGCGGTTGGAAGCACAGCTGGGTCACTGTCCACAGTGCACTCGCGCGGCGTTCCGGCAGCGCGGCGCCCTTGTCCGTGGTCACCACCCTGGCCTCGACGGGCAGGTCGACGCTCGGCTCGGTGCGGCCCTCGGTCCAGGAGTACGGCCGGGCGAGCGCCGGCCCGGCCTCGTCGTCGGTCATGGCATGGAATGGGATCCGCGGACCGGCGTCTCGACCATGCGTCCGACCCGGTCGACGAGCAGCGTCATCTCGTAGCCGACCAACCCGATGTCGCACTTGGGTGAGGCGAGCACCGCGAGATGCGAGCCGTCGCCGACGCTCATCAGCAGCATGAAGCCGCCCTCCATCTCGATCACCGACTGCACCACCCTGCCCGCGGTGAACAGGTGCGCCGCGCCGACGGTGAGGCTGGTGAGCCCGGCGGTCAGCGCCGACATCTGGTCGGCCCGGTCGCGGGGCAGCCCGTCGCTGGCGGCGACCAGCAGCCCGTCGGCCGAGACCAGCACGGCGTGCGTGACCCCGGGAACCTCCTGGGTGAACGCGGACACCAGCCAGCCGAGCGACGGCTCGGTCGCGGTGCTTTCGGTCATCATCGATTCCCTCCCTCTACTTCGGACAGCGCGCCCATCGCTGTCGTTCCCCGAACTCGTGTGGTCAGCCTTGGTCCGGCGACTGGCCGGAGTCGAGTTCCGGCCGGCCGCGCCGGGCGGCCTGCATACCGCTGTAGTGCCGCGAGAGGTTGTTGCGGATGGCTTCCGGGTCGCGGAACTCGACCTGGCGCTCGGCGGGCGGCGGTGCCGTTCGTTCTGGTGCCGTCCGTTCGGGTTCTGGCGGGGCATGTGCGCGCGGCCTGCGTTGTGGCAGGCCGGCCGAGGTCGTGCTCGGTGGCGCCGGGGTGTCGGCCACCGGCCACACCGGTCGCTCCGGTTCGGTCGCCTCGACCACCGGGGCGAACCAGTCCAGCGAGTGCCCGTTGGTCGCCGGCTCCGGCGGCGGGGGGACGGGCGCGCCGGCACTGGCCATCGCCGGTGTCATCGCCGGTGTCAGGTGGGCCACCCGCACGGTGGCGGGGGTGCCGTCGGCGATCACCAGCGCGCCGGGGATGTGCACGCTCGCGGTCACCCCGGCCTGGCTCGACGAGTCGTGGCTCGGGCGCAGCCGGACGGTGATGCCATGCCGCCCGGCCAGCTGGCTGACCACGAACAGGCCCATCCGCCGGGTGGTCTCCGGGTCGACCGCGTCCGGAGTGGACAGTCGGTCGTTGGCCGCGGCGAGGTCGTCTGGCGCCATGCCGAGGCCGCCGTCGACCACCTCGAACAGCAGCCCGCCGTGGCTGCCCCGGTCGGCGGTGAGCATCACCTTGCGGTCCGGCGGGGAGAACCGGGTCGCGTTCTCCAGCAGCTCGGCCAGGATGTGCACCACGTCGGCGGCCGCGGTCGCGCGCACCGACCCGCTCGGCGCGTGGCCGAGGGAGACCCGTTGGTAGTCGGTGATCTCCGAGGTCGCCGCGCGCAGCACCTCGACCACGCCGACCGGCCTGTTCCCGCGCCGGGGCGGGGTGCCGCCGGCGAGCACCTGGAGGTTCTCGCCGTTGCGGCGCAGGCGGGTGGCGAGGTGGTCGAGCCGGAACAGGCCGGCCAGCCGCTGGGGGTCCTGCTCGTCGGACTCCAGCTCCTCGATCACCCCGAGCTGCAGCTCGACCAGCGACTGGCTGCGCCGGGACAGCGTCATGAACATGTCGCTGACCTGTAGCCGCAACTCGGCCTGCTCGCCGGCGAGGCGAACGGCCTGGCGGTGCATGTCGTCGAACGCGCGCGCGAGCTGGCCGATCTCCTCCTCGGTGTGCACCGGCACCGGCTCGACCGACCGGTAGTCCACCAGCTCGCCAGCGCGCACCCGTTCCACGGTGCTCGGCAGCTGCTCGTTGGCCGCGTGCAGCGCGGCCGACCGCAGCCGGTGCAGCGGCGAGAGCAGCGAGCGGGCCACGGCCAGCGCGATCGCCAGCGCGGCGAGCAGCGCGCCGAGCACGACGGCCGAGTCCCGCAGCGCGGTGGCCCGCGCCTCGTTCGTCCTGGCCGAGACGGTGTTGGACAGGTCGGTGAACACGCCGTCCAGCAACGCCGCCAGCCCTTCGGACGTGGTGTCCAGGCCGAGCAGCAGGGTGGGCAGCGGGTCGCCGCCCCGGCCGGCGACGGCCGTGCGCAGGACGGCCTGGCGCTGGGTCACGGTCAGGGTCGCGTCGTCGAGCCGGGCGGCCTCGGCGGCCGGCAGCTCGGTGCGCAGCTGTTGGCCGAGCACGACCTCCTCGGTGACCGCCTCCTGCGCGGCGGCGATCATCGCGCCGCGCCGCGCGCCGTCCACCCCGGAGCGGATCAGCGCGGTCTCGGTGGCCAGCGTGGCGCGCAGCAGCGACAGGGACCGCACCGCGGTGGCCCGGTCGTCGAGATCCTCGTTGCGGGCCAACGAGACCACGCTCGGGATCAGGTCGGCCAGGGAGGTCAGCACCTCGCGATAGCCCGCGGTCACCGCGACCGGGTCGTCGCCGGGCAGTGCCCGCAGCGTGTCCAGCCGGGCGAGCGTGTCCCGCAGCCGGTTGTCCACCGCGGTTGGCAGGCCGGCGAAGTCCGCGGCCGCCCTGACCGAGGTGACCTGCTCGTCGACCCGCTCGACGCGGTTGGCCAGGTTGTCCCCGGCGCCGCCGGCCGCCGCGCTCACCATCTCCTCGGCGACCAGGTCGGCCAGCGTGACCGACTCGGTCAACACGGCGAGTTGGTCACGGACCGTGCTCAACCCGTTCGCGTTCGATAGCTGCCCCTCGACCCGGACGCCACCGAGCACCAGTGCCACCGCGGCTGGCACGACCAGCACGACGGCCACCTTGGTGCGCAGCGTCCACCCGGAGACCCGCCATCGTGCGGCGTCCCGTCGATCTGACTCCGACACAGCGCTCCCACCCACCCACACCGGAAAATGGAACCCGTGCCCCGCGCCCAAGACGGAGCGCGCGAATTCGGTCGCGCGGATTCATCGGCGATGAAAGTCGACGGAAACGGAAAAGTCAAGTAACCAGACGCCACCGACACACAGTTGTGCAAATGGCGGAATGGTGCGATGGGCTATTCGGTCATTTCCATACGGAGCGAATTCGGTCGAGTACGGATTCGGACTGAACGATGCCCGCGCGCGCGGCGGCGGCCCGCTTGGCCGGGTCCAGCACGTTGCGGCCGATCGCCCGCAGCGCGGCCCGGTCCGGGCTCACCAACTCGACCAGCGACCGCGCGCGCAGCGCCTCGACCTGAGTGGCCGCCGGGGTCATCTGGCCAAGCCCTCGGGGCAGCGGCGAGAGCACGACCACCCGGTCGTAGCCGGCGGCCAGGTCGGCGTTGGTGCCCGAGCGCATGCCGCCGTCGATGTAGCGGCGGCCCCCGATGGTGACCGGTGGCCACACGCCGGGTACCGCACAGCTCGCGGCCACGGCCAGCGCGAGCGGCACGCCGGCGGTCCGGTCGAAGGTGACGAACTCGCCCGATCCGGCGTCCACGGCGGTGATCAGCAGCGACCGGTCCGGCCATTCGGGCACCGGCAGCCGCGACTCGATCACCGCGATCCGGTCGGCCTCCGGTCCGGTGGCCGCGCGCATGGCCAGCCGGCCGAGCCTGGCGCGGACCAGCTTCGGGTCGCGTGGGCCGATCATGGCCAGCGCGTAGCGGGCCATCATCACCGGGCCGAGGGCGGCGCCGACCTCGTGGTCGGGTGGCGTGAGCTGGCTGGCGTACCGGTCATCGAGGTCGAGCCCGGCCGCGACCTGCGCGCCGACCACCGAACCGGCGGAGGTGCCGACCACCAGGTCGGCGTCGCTCAGGTCGACGCCCGCCCTGGCCAGGCCGGCCAACATGCCCCACTCCCAGGCGATCCCGGTGATCCCGCCTCCGCCGAGGACAAGCGCGCGCCGTGTCATGCGTTCATCATGCCGCCGGTCGGCCTCACCCGGCAGGGTGATTCGTTCGGGGACTTCGTTCGCGAAAGCACCCGATTCGGGCGAAAACAAACATAGGCCGGATGCGTAACGTTTCGGTGGCCCGTTACGAGGCCGCCAGGAATGGTTTAGCGAATGCCGTCCTGCGCGTCCAGAACGGGGTGGCGAACCGGCGTTCGCGCGCGTATAGCCGGGCGCGCTCGGTCAGGTAGGCGGTGCACTCCTCGTTGCGCGCGGACTCGTGTCCGGCGAGCAGCGCGGCGGCGTCGGCCGGCCGGTCGAGCAGCCGGGTCGCGAGCGCGACGCCGGCGGCCGCGGAGCGCAGCGCCCGCACCATCCCACTGCCGGTGACGGGGTCGACGGCCAACGCGGCATCCCCGATCGCCAACCACGGACGGTGATCACCAACGCGAACCAACCGGTGACTAGTGGCCGGAACCACCGCGGGTGCGGATGCCCTGAATGAGGCATTCAGGGCGTTGAGCGTCCCGAATGCCTCATTCAGGGCGTTGCCGGGGGGCGGGGCGGGGCGTCCCGCCGCCAGCGAACGGGCCGCGGTGGCCGGCGCGGCGGCCAGACGCTGGGGCAGCCGGGTGCGCAGGCCGGTGCGGCGGCACAGGTCGGCGTCGGTCAGCAGTACCGCCACCAGCGCGCCCGCCGGTAGCGGGGCGGAGTACCACCAGCCGTCCGGCGCGGTCTCGACGAGCAGGTAGCCCTCGCGCCGCACGTCGGCCGGCCAGGTCGTGGCCAGCGCGGTGAGCCGGTCGAACGCGATCCGCTCTGCGCCGAGCGCCCGGCCGACGCCCGCGCGCCGGCCGGTGGCGTCGATCAGCACCCGGCAGGCGACCTCGCCGGTTGACGTGGTGACCCGCCACCGGGTGCCGTCGTGGTCGGCGACCACCGCCGTCGCGCGGCACGGGGTCACGCCCGCGTCGAGGGCCGCCTCGACCAGCATCCGGTCCACCGCCGCCCGGTCGACATGCCAGCCGGGGCCGTACGGACCGCCAAGGTGCGAGTGCTCGACCGGCTCCCGGTCGCCCCACACGCTGCGGGTGCCCGCCGAGGGCAGCGAGCCGAGCGCGGCGAACCGCGCCCACACCCCCAACTCGGCCAACAGCGGGCGCACCGTGGGGGCCAGCGTCTCGCCGGGTCGGGGCGCGGCCCGGCCGGGATCGACCAGCAGCACGGAGAACCCGGCGGTGGCCAGTCCCCGCGCGGCCGCCGCCCCCGCCGGCCCGCCACCGGCGATCACCACGTCGTGGTGCTGTTCGGCCTGGCTCACTGGTGCCATACCGGGACGGTGAGGGTGCGTTCCCTGCGGAACGGGAGTGCGCGCCGGGTGCGGCCGCGACAGCGGACCCTGGCCAGGTACACCCCGGCGGTCCCGGTCGGGAACGTCGTGGTGAACCTGGCCCCGGCGCGCGGTTCGAGCGGGGTCGAGGTGACCGTGCCGTCAGGCGCGGTGAGTTCCAGCCACACGAACGGTTCCCCGCCGACCGGCAGCCCGGACTCGGTCAGCGTCGCGGTCACGGTCACCGCCGACCCCGGCTCGGTCGACGCCGGCCGCGCCGCCGCGCGCAACGACACGGCCGAGTACGCGTGCACCGCCACCGTGTACGGCAGCGCGGCGCCGGTCCCGGTGCTCGAGGCCGCCAGGATGGACCGGTCCACGCCGTCGTCGTCCTCGCCCGGTTCGAGCCTCGGCTCGCCGGGGGTCAGCAGCACGTGCCAGGCGCCTGCCTGGTCGAACCGCGCGGTGCGCAGCTGTGCGGGCAGCGCCAGCCGGAAGTACGCGAGCCCGACGCCGAGCTCGAAGCGCATCGCCGGCTCCGCGCGCGCCCGCCACGGCTCCAGCAGCAGCCCGTTGGGCGTGCGCAGCCGGAAGTCGATCTCCGCCGGCCGCTCGGTGAGCAGGATGACCTCGATCGCGGCGTCGGTGTCGCACAGCTGGAACGGGAGCTGGTGCACCGCGCCCGCCGCCACCGCGCCCGCGAGCTCGGTCACCACCTCGGTGCCGGTGACCGCCGACAGCACCGTCAGCGCGGCCAGCGGCGCCGTGGCGTGCGCCTGCCCGGTCACCGCCAGCACGCCGCCGGTGTTGCCGGTGACCGCCCGCAACGCCGGCACACTCAGCTGCTGGGGCGCGCCGATGCCCACCGCGTGCGTGCGCACATCCAGCTCGGCGGCCACCTCGGCCAGCGGGCGCGCCTGGTTCTCCCGCGTGCCGCAGACCACCACGATCGCCCGGTTCGCGAACGGCGCGGCGGTGGTCAGCTCCTGGCCGCGCGCGAGCCCCGCCCCGATCGAGGTCTCGTCGCCAGGAGTGCGCCCGTCGATCAGCTCATGGATCGCGGCGCGGCTCGGCCCGCCATCGCCGAGCACCCGCGCGTCCTGGTCGTCCCCCACGATGCCCAGGCCGTCGCCGGGTGGCAGCAGGTCGGTCAGTAGGTGCGCGACCTGCCGCAGCGCCGCCTGCCGGGTACCCGCGCCCATGGGCGCCGATCCGTCGAGCACCAGCGCGGTCGCGGTGGCCGGCCTGGCCACGGTGTTGCCGTCCACGGTGATCTGCCAGGTCTGCCCGGACACCGGTTCGCGGACGGTCAGCGTCTGGGTCGGCAGCGCGGCGGCTTCCGTGCCGGTGCGGTAGACCAGCCACAGCCGCGCGGTCGCCACCTCGTTGGGCGCGGTCGGCCCGACGGTCGCCGAGATGCTCGCGGCGACCAGCTGGGCGTTGGCCGGCGACCCGCCCGGCGCGTACTCGACGGTCAGCTCGGCGCTGGGGGAGATGACCTCGAACTCGATCGCCAACGCCTGTTCGCCGACCGCGCCGAGCGGGCCGAGCGGCACGTCGGTGAACGACAGGTGCGGGGTGCGCAGGGCGACCGACGCCTCGTCGCAGTGGTCGACCTCGACGTGGTCGTCGCCGTCGCGCACCACGAAGCCGAGCCGGTGCCAGTTGGCGACCATGTCCTCCTGGCTGCCGATGTCGCGGTCCCAGCGGACCGCGATGCCGCTGCCGGCCTCGGTGAGCACGTCGTTGGGCCGGGGGACCGGCCACCAGTTGTCCGCGCAGGCGTTGAAGTCCGCCTGCCACGGCAGCGCGAGCGCGGCGCTGAGCGCGCCGGGCGCGAGGCCGGCCGCCAGCCGGAACGGCTCGGCGTAGGCGGCCTCCAGGATCGGCACCCCGGTGGCCGGCAGGCCACCCGCCTCGATCCCGGGGAAGAACGCGCCGCCGACACACGCCTCGAGCGCTGCCCGGTCCAGCCCGTCGGGGGTGATCTCGGTGGCCGGGGCCGGTTCCCCCGCCCAGTCGGCGGTGTAGTCGCCCTTTTGCCAGCGCAGCAGGTGCGCGTGCTGTACGGCGGTCAGCGCCGAGTCCTCACCGCGCAGGTCGGGCATGTCGCCCTTCGGGCGCAGCCGCGCGCAGATGGCGTCGATCAGCGCCTGCTCGGTCACCGGCGCCGGCCAGTTGTGCGCGCGCAGGACGGCCTCCACCCAGCGCATGTCCCTGGCCCGGCGCAGGATCGGGTGGACGTCGGCGGTGTAGGACGTGGTGGTCGGCGCCGCCAGCAGGCCGAGCTCGACCATCCGCTGCCGTAGCCGGTCCCACAGCGTGGTGGTGCTGTCCAGCCCCGGCGCGAACTTCGGCGGTCCGACGATCGCCCACGCCGGGGCGACCGGTGGGGTCTCGCCGCTGTCGCGCAGCACGATCGTCGCGCTCACCTGACCGTCGGACACGTCGTCGTACCAGCCGGGGTTGGCCCAGAAGTTGACGATCGCCCGGCCAACCGGGGAGGCCGCCCGCCCGTGCCCGCCGAGAACCAGCAGCCGGCCGGCGTCGTCGGTGCGCACCTCGCCGAGCGGCACGGTCGTCCTCGGCGCGCCGGCGAAGGCGATCGTGCCGCCGGTCAGCTCGGCGTGGCCGCCCGGCCCGCTGACGGTCCGCGCGCCGGGGTCGATGACCAGGTCGGCAGCCGGCTCGGGGTTGCCCCGGTTGACGAATGCGGCCTTGCTGTTGGCCAGGTGCACGGTCCAGCTGATCCGCGCGTCGGCGTCGGTGACCTCGGTGACGCTGCCGTCGTCGTGATGGGCGAAGATCCGGAACCGGGCGGCCTGCCGCTTGACCCGGCACTGGTCGTCCTTGAACCCGCCGGCCGGCTCCGGTCGTTCACCGATCCGCTCCGGGCCGACGAAGAACTCCGCCGGACTGTCCCCGACCCGGGCGATCCCGATCGCGGGGTGCACCTTGTACGTGGTCGCCATACCAGACAAGGAGTGCGCCGCCGGCCCACCGATACATGCCAGTTCTGTATATGCCGGTCCTGTAAATGCCAGTCCTGGTAGCGCGGTATCAGCCCCGTAGGTCAGTTCGCGCTGCACTCGGTGCTGTCGAGGAGTGTGTTGCCGGTCTACCGATATATCCCAGTATCAGCCGCGTAGGTTGGTCAGCCCGCGCAGCACCCGGTGCAGCAGCTCGATGTTCTGCTCGTCGTCGAGCCCGGCGCCGGTCTCGTGCACGTCCACCAACCCGAGCGCGGCCATGTCCGCGAGCAGTACCCGCACCACGCCCAGTGGCAGCGACAGCAGCGCCGCGATCTCGGCCACCGACCTGGACCGCCGGCACAGCCGGGCGACCGCCTGGTGTTCGCTGCGCAACCCGTCGACGACCGACTCCGCCCTGGACGTGGTGGACACCAGGGTCTCGATCTCCAGCTTGGTGTTCGGCCTGGTCCGGCCGCCGGTCCAGGCGTAGGCGCGGACCATGGCCGCGGTCTCGGTCACCGGCTGGTCCACCGGCGGCGGCCGGGCACTGGGCGGTGCGGGCGGTTCCTGGTCGGCGGCCGGTCGTGGCCGTCTGGATCGGGTGAGCCCGTTGAGCACGTCGGCGAAGGTCTGCTCCGCCGGCTCCTGCGCACTCATGCCGGTCGCTCTGGTCAGCCCGCGGCCAGGGCCGCCCGCAACTGCGGGGTCAGGATCTGCCCGACCTGGTCGACCAACACCGTCATCTCGTAGGCCACCTGCGTGATGTCGGTGTCCCGGTCGGCGAGCACGGCCAGGCAGGAGCCGTCCTTGATCGACATCAGCAGCAGCGCGCCGTGGTCCATCTCGATGACCGACCGGATCACCTGCTCGGCGCCGAGGCACTGCGCCGCCCCGAGGTTCAGGCTCACGATCCCGGCGGCGATCGCCGACATCTGCTCGGCGCGGTCGGTCGGCAGCCCGGTGGACGCGGTCAGCAACAGCCCGTCGACCGACACCACCACCGCGTGCGCCACCCCCGGCACACTGTCGGCGAAATTGTTCACCAGCCAGCCGAACTGCCCCATGTGGTGCGTGTCATCGGAAGTCCCGATCATGCCTCCCCCTTTCGGTTGTGCCATCACGAATGCCCGCCTGGTAATCACTGAGGAACCCGCGTGCCCGCGCGGGATCCCTGGCCGGCCGGCCACCGCCGCCCTGCGGCGGCGACTGCGGTGTCGACTGCGGTGTCGCCTGCGCGCGCGACTGGCCCTTCGGCACGCGTTTGGGCAACCCGTTTGGCCCGGTCGTCACCGTCGGCGCGGCCGGTGCGGCCGATGGCGGGGGCGCCGACGACCGGGATGCGTTGCCCCGGCGCCGCAGCCAGGTGAAGTCCGTGGCCGCCGCGGGGATCGACGCGGGGATCGACGCGGAGTCCGCCGCCTGCTGGTCCACCGGGGTGTGCGCGGTGAACAGGATCGACGCCGGCGTGCGGGCCAGTGGGAACTCGGGCAGCCGCACGTCGATCCCGGCCAGCTGCAGCCGGTCGGCCACCTGGACGGCCGGCGCGGTCCCGGTTTCGGCCGCCGACGGCTCGGCGCCAGCGGCGCCAGCGGTACCGGTGGTGGCTGTGCCAGGGATGGCTGTGCCAGGGATGGCTGTGCCCGTGGTGACTGCGCCCTCGGTACCGGCGGTGACGATGCCGGCGGGCACCACCAGCGAGGCGCCGAGACCGCGGCCCTCGCGCCGGTTCAACGTGACCGTGATCCCGTGCCGCGCGGTCAACCTGCCGACCACGAACAGGCCCATCTGGCGCGAGATCGGCACATCGACCCCGCCGCCGGCGGCGACCCGTTCGTTGGCCTCGCGCAGCTCGGTGTCCCCCATGCCGATGCCGTCGTCGAGGACGTCGATGCGCAGCGTGCCGTCGCCGAGCGCGGTGCTCTCGATGACCGCCTGGCTGTCCGGCGGGGAGAAGGTGGTGGCGTTCTCGATCAGCTCGGCCACCGAGCGGATCAGGTCGCCCGCCGCGTAGCCGACGATCCGCGCGTCGGGCACCGACCGGACGAGCGCCCGCTGGTACTGCTCCACCTCCGACACCGCGGCCCGCAGGATGTCGGGCAGCGGCACGGGTTCGGTGAACCGCCGGCCGAGCACGGCACCGGAGAGCACCATCAGGTTCTCGTTGTTGCGGCGCATCCTCGTTGCCAGGTGGTCGATCCGGAACAGGTTGGACAGCTGGTCGGGGTCGTCGGCCTTCTGCTCCAATTGTTCGAGCTGGCGCAGCTGGCGCTCCACCAGGCTCTGGCTGCGCCGGGACAGGTTCAGGAAGATGTTGCTCAGGTCGCGGCGCAGGGTCGCCTCGTCGGCCGCCGATGCCACCGCCTGCTCGTGCACCCGGTCGAACGCCCTGGCCAACTGGCCGAACTCCTCGGTGGTGTGCAACGGAACCGGCTGGATCACCGCCTTGTCCGCCTCGCCGGCGCGGATGGCCTCGACCGCCGCCGGCAGCCGGGTGGCCGCCACCTCCAGCGCGGTCCGGCGCAGGGTGCCGAACGAGCGCACCAGATAGCGGCCGAGCCCGCCGCCGACGCCGGCGGCGAGCAGCACCAACGTCAGCAGCAGCACCGACTCCGCGCCCGCGCGGTTGCTGATGTACTCGGCCAGCCGCCCGGACTCGGCGCGCAACCGGTCGGCCTCGTCCTCGCTGACCCCGCGCATCATCTCGGCGGTGGTGTTCAGCGTGGCGTCCCACTGCCGAGGGGTGAACCGCGCGGTGCCGGCGCGCACCGCGTCGGCCATCACCTGCCGCGCGGCGACCGCGTTGCCGGTCACCGCGCGCTCGTAGCGGCCGACCATCGCCGGTGGCGCGACACCCTGGAAGTCGCTGAGGTTGTCGTCCAGCCGCAGGTCCGCCTCCACGATCGGCGCGCCCTCGAGGGTGGACAGGGTGCCGTCGGCGAGCCCGAGCAACCCGGCCGCGTGCTGCACGCCGACCTGCTCACGGATCGACTGCAGCTCGTTGAGCGCGATCGAGGTCGCCGACAGCTGCTCGTCGGGGAACCGGCCGACCAGCGTCCGGTCGAACTCCAGGATCGCCTTCGCCACGGCGTTGTACGCGTTGAGGATGATCGACCGGTCGCCGCCGGCGTTGAGCCGTTCGCGTGCGTAGCCGAGCAGGCCGAGGTTTCCGGTCATCGCCCGGTAGCGCCGGGACACGTCCTCGCCGAGATCGGGCGCCTGGCCGAGTGCCTCGGTCGTCCGGCCGACCGCCGCGTCGGTGGCCGCGGCGCGCACGGTGATGTCCTGCGCGCCGCGCGCGGTCTCGTTGCGTTCCTCCTGCACCGCGGTCAGGGTGCGGCCCAGCTCCACCCGCAGGGCGGCGACCTGCTCGATGTCGGCGTAGCTGCCGGCAAGCGTGACGTCCTGCTGCACCCGCAGCACGCCGAGCACGAGCGCGCCGACCACCGGCACGACGAGGACCACACCGAGCTTGACCAGCAGCGGCCAGTTGCGCCACCGCACGGTCGCGGTCCACCATGTCCCGTTCACGAACAGCCCTTCACGGGATACGCCCAGCTGACGCGCCGGTGCGACGATTTTTATAAACCTAAGTAGGTCGTGACAATGAGTACAAGAGCTGATTACGCCACCAGTTGAATACGCTCCGTTGCATACCGATAGTAGGTCCCCTACCTGGGGCTTCCGGCCGCGAGTCGAACTTGACGTGGTAGCTACGCTTTCGGCGCCACACCAGGTTGGCGCGCTGGAGATCATCGCGGAGGCCCCGGCATGACCAGAATGTCTTCCTTTACCCGGCTGCCGGAAAAGGATTACCTTGCCGACGAGGCGGGTGCACCGGACTTCGGCATGATCCACGACCTGCCGGAATTCCGCGCGCTGCGCCGCCGGGTGGTCCGGTTCGTCTTTCCCGCGGCGGCGTTGTTCTTCTGCTGGTATCTGACCTATGTGCTGCTCGCCGCCTACGCCGAGGAGTTCATGGCGACGCCGGTGTTCGGCTCGGTCAATGTCGGGCTGCTGCTTGGCCTGTCCCAGTTCCTCAGCACCGTGCTCATCATGACCGCCTACTCCCGGTTCGCCAGAAGGAAGATGGATCCGCAGGTCAGCGCACTGCGGGCGCGGGCGGGTGGGCACGAGTGAGCGGCAACCCGGTGCTCAACATCGCGATCTTCGTCGGCATCGTCGCGGTGACCTTGTTCGTGGTCTACCGGGTCAGCAGCCGCAATACCACCACCGCCGACTACTACGCCGCTGGCGGTGCGTTCAGCGGGGTGCAGAACGGGGTCGCGCTGTCCGGGGACTATCTGTCCGCGGCGAGTTTTCTCGGGGTCGCCGGCGCGATCGCGGTTCATGGTTATGACGGATTCCTGTACTCGATCGGCTTTCTGGTCGCCTGGCTCGTCCCGCTGCTGCTGATCGCCGAGCGGTTCCGCAACGTCGGCCGGTTCACCATGGGCGACGTGGTCAGCTTCCGGATGCGCCAACGCCCGGTGCGCGCGGCGGCGGCGTACTCGACGCTGGTGATCTCGGCGTTCTACCTGATCGCCCAGATGGCCGGGGCCGGCGTGCTGGTGTCGCTGCTGCTGGACGTGCGCTCCACCGGCGGGCAGGCGCTGGTGATCGTCGGCGTCGGCGCGATCATGGTCAGCTACGTGCTGGTCGGTGGCATGAAGGGGACCACCTGGGTGCAGATCATCAAGGCCAGCCTGCTGTTGGCGTGCGTGCTCATGCTGAGTGTCTTCATCCTCGGCAAGTTCGGCTTCAACCTGAGCGCCCTGCTCGACCGCGCGGCGGCCAACAACGGGCACGGCGACGCGATGTTGGCCCCCGGCGCGCTGTTCGGGCAGACCGCGACGAGCAAGCTCGACTTCGTCTCGCTGGCCGTCGCGCTGGTGCTCGGCGCGGGCGCGCTGCCGCACGTGCTGATGCGGTTCTACACGGTGCCCGACGCGGTGCAGGCGCGCCGGTCGGTGATGTCCGCGATCTGGGCGATGGTGCTGTTCTACCTGGCCACGTTGGTCATCGGCTACGGCGCGAGCGCGATCGTCGGGTCATCGGCGATCATCTCCGCGCCCGGTGGGGAGAACTCGGCGGTGCCGCTGCTGGCCTTCGAGGTCGGCGGCGCGGTGCTGTTCGCGATCGTGGCCGCGGTCGCGTTCACCACGATCCTCGCGGTGGTGGCCGGGCTGACGCTGACCGCGTCGGCGTCCTTCGCCCACGACGTGTACGCGAACGTGATCCGGCACGGGCGGCCGAGACCGGGCGCGGAGCTGCGGGTCGCGCGGATCACCGCGGTGGTGATCGGCTGCCTGTCGATCCTCGGTGGCATCCTGGCGCTGGGCCAGAACGTGGCGTCGTTGGTGGCGTTGGCGTTCGCCATCGCCGCGTCGGCCAACCTGCCGACGATCCTCTACACGCTGTTCTGGCGGCGCTTCAACACGACCGGCACGCTGTGGTCCATGTACGGCGGGCTGGGCTCGTGCCTGCTGTTGATCGTGTTCTCACCGGTGTTCTCCGGCAGCAGCACCGCTATTCTCGAGAACGTGGACTTCCACGTGTTCCCGTTGAGCAATCCGGGCATCGTGTCGATCCCGCTGTCGTTCCTGCTCGGCTTCCTCGGCACCGTGCTGAGCCGCGACCGCGCCGATGCCGGCCTCGGCGAGCAGCTGTCGGTCCGCGCGCTCACCGGCATCGGGGCGAGGTGACCGGCAGACCGTTCAGCCTGCCGGTTGTTCAGCTCCCGAGGACTGGGTTGGCAGGCGAGTGCGATCAACATGAGCCACGAGCGCCTGGCCTGGCTGTGGGACACGCTCGGCTGGCCGGTGTACCCGCCGGAACCGGTGTCGGTTGGCGCCGCGCGCGCCCGGTTTCCCGGCGTCCTGATGCCGGACATTCACCCCCATCCGTAGTGAATCTGGCTGTCCCGGCGGGTTAGTACGAACGGTCTACGCCTAGCATGTCCAGAGTGTGGACCCACCTTGACTGGCTGGAGGCCGAGAGTATCGACATCATGCGCGAGGCGGTCGCCGAGAGCGAGAGACCCGTGCTGTTGTACTCGATCGGCAAGGACTCCTCTGTCCTGCTCCACCTGGCGAGGAAGGCGTTCTACCCGTCACCGCCGCCGTTCCCGTTGCTGCACGTCGACACCACCTGGAAGTTCCGGGAGATGATCGAGTTCCGGGACCGGGTCGTGGCCGAGCACGGCCTCGAGCTGATCGTGCACCACAACCCGGAGTGCCTGGCGCTTGGCATCAACCCGTTCACCCACGGCTCGGCCACCCATACCGACATGTGGAAGACCCAGGGCCTGCGCCAGGCGATGGACAAGCACCGCTTCGACCTCGCGTTCGGCGGCGCCCGCCGGGACGAGGAGGCCTCGCGCGCCAAGGAACGGGTGTTCTCCTTCCGCACCGCCGACCACCGCTGGGAACCCCGCGCCCAGCGCCCCGAGCTGTGGCGGCTGTACAACGCGCGCACCGCGCCCGGGGAGAGCATCCGGGTGTTCCCGCTGTCCAACTGGACCGAGCTGGACGTCTGGCAGTACATCGAACGGGAGCGGATCCCGGTGGTGCCGCTGTACTTCGCGGCCAGCCGGCCGGTGGTGGAGCGGGACGGCTCGCTGATCATGGTCGACGACGACCGGATGCCGCTGACCGACGGCGAGCTTCCCGAGCAGCGCACGGTGCGGTTCCGCACGCTTGGCTGCTACCCGCTCACCGGCGCGGTGGCGAGCACCGCCACGACCGTGCGCGAGGTCGTCGCGGAGACCGTCGGCGCGACCAGCTCCGAGCGGCAGGGCCGGATGATCGACCGCGACCAGTCCGGGTCGATGGAGCGCAAGAAGCGGGAGGGGTACTTCTGATGGGTCTCCTGCGGTTCATCACCTGCGGCAGCGTCGACGACGGCAAGAGCACGCTGATCGGCCGGCTGCTCTACGACACCCGCCAGCTGCACGCCGACCAACTCGCCACCCTGGCCGCCGACTCCAAGCGGCACGGCGCGACGCTGGACCTGTCGCTGCTGGTCGACGGCCTGCTCGCGGAGCGCGAACAGGGCATCACGATCGACGTCGCCTACCGGTACTTCGCCACCGAGGCGCGCGCGTTCATCGTCGCGGACACCCCGGGCCACGAGCAGTACACCAGGAACATGGTCACCGGCGCGTCCACCGCGGACGCCGCGGTCATCCTGCTGGACGCGCGCAGGGGCGTGCTGCGCCAGACCCGCCGGCACAGCCATCTGGTCGCGCTGCTCGGCATCCGCAAGGTCGTGCTCGCGGTGAACAAGATCGACCTGGTCGGCTACGACCAGCAGACCTTCGAGCAGATCGCGAAGGACTACCGGGAGTTCGCCACCGAGATCGGCATCGACGAGGTGGCCTGCGTCCCGGTCTCCGCGCTCGACGGCGCCAACGTGGTCACCCCGGCCACCCAGATGCCGTGGTACGACGGGCCGACCCTGCTCGACTGGCTCGAGCGGGTGGATGTCGAGGACGACCGGCGGGCCTCGCCGTTCCGGATGATCGTGCAGTGGGTGAACCGGCCGGACCCGGACTTCCGCGGCCTGTCCGGGGCGATCCTCGGCGGCACCATCCGGCCGGGCGAGAAGGTGCGCGTGTTCCCCGGCGAGCACGAGACCACGGTGGAGCGGCTGGTCACCTTCGACGGCGACCTGGACGAGGCAGGCGCCGGCCAGTCGGTCACTGTCGTACTGGCCGACGACCTGGACATCAGCCGGGGCGCGGTGCTCACCGCGGGGGACCCGCCGTCGATCGCCGGCGCGTGCCAGGCCGACCTGATCTGGCTGGGGGAGCAGGAGATGCTCCCCGGCAGGCGCTACCTGGCCAAGATCGGCGCGCGGACCGTCGGGCTGAGCCTGGACTCGCCCAAACACCGGCTGGACGTCGACACCGGCGCCCACCTCGCGGCGAAGACCCTGCACCTCAACGAGATCGGCCTTGGCAACGTCCACTTCGACCAGCCGATCGCGGTGGATCCCTACCGGGACAACCGTGATCTCGGCGGGTTCATCATCATCGACCGGCTCACCAACGCCACCGTCGGCGCCGGGCTGGTGCGCTTCGCGCTGCGCCGGTCGACCAACGTGCAGTGGCAGGACCTGGCGGTCGACAAGGACGAGCGGGCGCGGCTCAACGGGCACCGCGGCTGCGTGGTGTGGTTCACCGGGCTGTCCGGCGCCGGCAAGTCGACGATCGCGAACCTGGTCGAACAGCGGCTGCACGCGCAGGGCAAGCACACGTTCACCCTCGACGGCGACAACGTGCGGCACGGCCTGAACCGCGACCTTGGCTTCACCGACGTCGACCGGGTGGAGAACGTGCGCCGGGTGGGCGAGGTGGCCGGGCTGATGGTGCAGGCCGGGCTGATCGTGCTGGTGTCGTTCATCTCGCCGTTCCGCGCGGAGCGCGCACTGGCCCGCGGCATCGTCGAGGCCGACGAGTTCTGCGAGGTCCACGTGGACACCACGCTCGCCGTGGCGGAGAGCCGGGATCGCAAGGGCCTCTACGCCAAGGCCCGCCGAGGCGAACTGCCCAACTTCACCGGCATCGACTCCCCCTACGAACCCCCCGAGTCCCCCGAGGTGAAGGTGAACACCGCCACCACCACCGCCGAGGAGGCGGCTGACGCCATCCTGACCCAACTCCACACCCTCGGCGTCTTCTGAACCGCGATGAAGGACGCCTTCGTCGCATTCAGCTCGGCATGTGCTCGCCGCCGTTGACGTCGAGGACGGCGCCGGTCAGTTCGGTGGACAGCTTGGAGAGCAGGAACAGGATGGCGCCCGCGCAGGCCTCGTCGGTGGGGATGCGGTTGAGCGGGTTGCGGGCGGCGATCTCGTCGTAGACCTCCTGTTTGGTCACGCCGCGCTGGGTGGCGGTCAGTTCGAGGTAGTACCGCACGCCGGGGCCGTCCAGCCAGCCGAGCACGGCCTGGTTGACCCGGATACCGCGCTCGCCGAGCTCCAGCGCGAGGTACTGGCTCGCGCACGCCATGGCCGCCTTCGCCAGCGCGTAGCCGCCCTCGCCGCGCATCGGCTTGCGGGTGGACATGGTGCCGACGTTGACGATCGCCGAGCCGGCCGGCATGTGCGCCACGGCGGCCCTGGTCATCTCCAGCGCGCCGTGCACGATGATGTCCAGCGAGCGGCGCAGCTGCCGGTCCGGGGTGGCGAGCAGGTCGTGGAAGCCGGGGTGGGAGTAGGCGGAGTTCACCAGCCCGGTCACCCGGCCGAACCGCTCGACCGCGGTGTCCACGACCCGGGCCGCGTCCGCCGGCCGGCGCACGTCGCACGGCACGCCGACCGCCTCGCCGCCGGCCGCGGCGACCCGCTCGGTCACCTCGGCCATCACCTCGGTCGACCGCGCGGCCATCACGACCTTCGCACCCTCGGCGGCCGCGCGGGTGGCGAGCTTGGCGCCGAGCCCGGCGCCGACTCCGGAGACGATCACGACCTCGCCGTCGAGGATCACGGGGTGCCTTCCTGGTAGTAGGCGAAGTCCCTGGCCAGGCCGTCGTCGCTCAGCCCGAAGTCCGCCGAGGTGTAGGTGTGCGTGCCGTGCCGCTGCGCGCGGTTGCGTTCGCGGTAGTCGGTGAACGCGGCCCGGTCGTGCTCGTCGGCGGGCAGGCCGAGCTCGCCGAGCAGGGCCATCGTCCGCTCGATCGGGTCGGTGACCAGGTCGGTGAACCGGACGTCGACGAACCGGTCCTGGCGCCGGTCCCTTGACTCGACGAACCCGCGCAGCGTGGTGGCGAACCGGTCGGCCCAGTACGGCCCGACGGCGTGCGGGTCGACCTCGTCGCTGTACTGCCGGCTCATCGACACCACCATCGAGGCGTAGGAGGGCACCGCGGCCACCGGCGACCGGTGGGTCATCACGATCCGGCAGCCGGGGAAGGTGTCCAGCACGGTGTCGGTGGCCATCAGGTGATGGGGCGACTTGAGCACCCACGCCCGGCCGGCGCGGGCCGGGTCCTGCCACTGGAGCAGCTGGAGCCACTCCCGCAGTTCCGCGTACGCCGGGGCCTGGTCGACCTGGCGTAGCCAGTCGCCGTAGGTGGGCACCCAGTAGAAGGAGTCGAAGCTCATCGAGGTGAACGTGCGGTCGAGCAGGATCACGTCCTCCTCCGGACCGTCCCACTCGATGGTGTGGATGTCGCCGAAGTCGGGTGACATCTCCAGGAAGACCGCGGCCCGCTCCCGCGCTCGCCGCTTGCGTTCCTCGGCGTCGCGGCCCTCGCCGGGAAACGGGACGGGATAGGAGGTCTCCCAGGACAGCGGGGCGGTCAGCCGGGGAGAGGCGGCGAGCAACCGGTGCAGCAGCGTCGACCCGGTCCGGGGCAGACCGCAGATCACCGCGGCCACCGGCACGTCGAGCTCGGCGATCTCCGGGTGCCGGCGGCGCAGTTCCCTGGCGCGCAACCGGTCGCCGAGCAACGCGGTGAGCCGGCGCCTGGTCAGCTCGAGCCCCAGCGGGGACAGCCGCGCCTGCTCGACCAGGCTCGTGGTGAGCACGGTCAACGGCTCGATGAACCAGTCATCACCGAAGTCGTCCAGCCCGGTCCGCCGCCGAGCGGCGTAGAGCAGTCCCGCCACCCCGGATTTAAATGTGTTGGTTGCGTTGGGGATGGAGGGTGCCGGTTGGTGAGGTACTTGTGGCTGGGTTGCGTCACGTTCCCCTGAGGTGCGGTTGGGGAGGCCCTTTGATTCTGGGGTTGACGGAGGGTGCTTCACCGGACCTCCTTGAGCGGTACCACGCGGCAGTCGGGGACGGGGTGTTCGGTGGCGCCCAGCCAGCGGAGTAGGGCGGTGCCGCTGGTGTGTCCGCAGGTGTCGATCCAGTTGCCCCGGCCGGGATCGGTGGCCGCGACGATGATCGTGAGCCGGCCGTCGGGGTCGCGGACGGCGGTGTGTTTGTTGACCGTGATCCGGTGGTCGTGGTCGAGGGACTCCATCCACCAGTTGTCCAGCTGGAAGTTCCAGTACGGGCAGTCGGGCACCACGGTCTGGATGACCCACGCCTCGTCCGGCGCCAGCCGCCAGTAGCCGTGCAGGTAGTGGATCTCCGGGTCGCCGCCGGCGCGCTGGAACATCTCCTGGCCGAAGTCGGGCAGCTCGTTGGGCCGGGACATGAACAGCTCGGTCCAGCCGGCGAAGGTGGCCGCGGTCCCGTGCACGGCCAGCGCCGCCCGGCGCAGGGCCTTGGCCAGGAACTCCGGGTCCAGCGGCCCGGGGGCGGCCGGGCCGTCGACGTTCTCGATCCGCCAGCTGCCCGGTTCCTCGCGCTCGCGGTCGAGGTAGGTCTGGCGGACCACGAGGCTGGTCGAGTCCGCCGCCAGCGGCAGCCAGTTCCCCGCGCACGGGGTGGCGCTGGCGATGATGGTCACCGTGCCGTCCTCGTCGACCTCCAGGTCACGGTCGGACAGCTCGCCGGTGGAGGCCATCGTGCCGTCCTTGGCGTAGCGGTTGGCCTTGGACCCGATGCTGAAGTAGGCGATGGTGCCCCGCCTGCCGGTGATCCGGTAGGTCCGGTCGCCGCGGATGGTGGCCGACAGGTAGACGTTGTCCGGGTTGTCGGCGCCGATCTTGACCAGGTCGAGCTCCCGCAGCCGGGGAAGGTCCGGGTCGGCGTTCTCGATGGTGGCGTAGAGCATCTCGCGCACCAGCCGGGTCAGATACCGAAACCCCTCCGCGCGGTCCAGCGCCGTGGCCGGCGCGTGCTCGCGTAACACCACCTGCCCGGCCCCCTCCAGTGCCCGGCAGAACTCCGTCCACACCTGCCCGGTCAGTACCTCAGCCGCCGCGTCGCCCACCTGACCTCCAAGACCGAATCTAGAACACGTTCTACCAGAGTCCCCGGCTCCCCGTCTCATCCCTGAAACACAAAAGCGATCTGTAACACCCCCGCCGACCCCGACGATGTCCCAGTTGCCCCCGCGGTGCTGGCGGACCCCCGACCTGTCAGCACTCGCGGGGGCTTCTGCTTTCCCACCCCCGCGCGAGTCCAACGCTCCCGCCCCGCGAGTCCAACGCTCGTGACACGCGAGCCCAACGCTCCGGACCCGCGAGTGCAACGCTCCCGACAATGCGATCGGCTGTGGCGTGGCGGCGGTACCGACCGGGCGTGGCCAGGGTCTTCTCCCGCACTTTGGGATTGCGCGCCCTGGCGCGCCACCAAACCGAACAAGTCACCACAAGCCCATGACGGGCGAAATGACGCCGTCTCGGGCCGGGAACAGCGGGAACCCGCAGGCCCAGCGCCCCGTCGGCGCGCGCTGGCGAAACAAGAAACCGCCCATCCCGCACGGACCGGACTCCGCGCGGGGCCCATTCAGGCCAAGGGCATCGCCCGATGAGCAGGCGTGGCTGGCGTCGGCCGAAAACTGGTGGCATCCTCCAGTCAGGCAGCCTCGTCGAGTGACCGAGCCGGGCCGCCTCGCCCCGCTCTCCGGGAGCGCCGGAATCCTCGATCGTATTGACCCCCCGGTCATGGTCCACCTCGGACTGTTGCGCTGTGTAGCGCGCGTCGCTACTCGGCCGGGTTGGCTGAGAACTTCTACCCAGCTAAATAAATCCTGATGCCTTGATCTGCCGCCCCCTGCTTGGAATACTGCCGGGCGCTTGCTAATGTTCAGCAACTGATAGTCGCATTCGCGACGGCATCTCAGAAGGGCTCCCCTCATGGCGCAGAAAGTTCTTGTCCAACTGGTAGACGATCTGACCGGTGCGGCTTCCGCCGACATCTCCACCGTCCTGTTCGGATTGGACGGTGCCAACTATGAGATTGATCTCACCGAAGAGAACGCCGAGCGGCTCCGGGGCACGCTTGCCGACTATGTGAACGCCGCGCGGCGCACCGGTGGTCGAATCAAGCGTGGTAGCCGACCAACGAACGGTGCCGCGGCCAACGGAGAAGCGGGCCAGGTCCGTGAGTGGGCCCAGGAGAACGGCTTCGAGCTCTCCGCCCGCGGTCGCATTCCTGGTCACGTGCTGGAGGCGTACAAAGACGCCCAGACGGTGGAGAAGGCCCCCAAGCGTCGCACCCGCAAGAAGAGCTGACCCGCCATTAGCTGGCGCACGAGCTGGGGCCGTGAATTCGCGCTGCCCTGAAGGACGTCAACGGACACCCACGGTCCACGGCGTCCTTCAGGGCAGTCCAGCGAAACGCCGGTGGCCGATGTCGGGCTCGCAGAGCAGTTCCCAGTAGGCGAACCGGTACCGGTTCGCCTGATTCGTGCCACTTCTCAGCTGACGGTGCCGTCGATCACGTGAATGTGGCGGTTGGTGTGCACGGCGTCGAGCATCCGACGGTCGTGGGTCACCAGTAGCAGGGTGCCCGGATAGTTCGCCAGCGCCGATTCGAGCTGCTCGATCGCCGGCAGGTCCAGGTGGTTGGTCGGCTCGTCGAGCACCAGCAGGTTCACCCCCCGCGCCTGGAGCAACGCCAGCGCCGCCCGGGTGCGCTCACCCGGGGAGAGGCTGTCGCCGGTGCGCAGCACGTGCACGGCGGTCAGCCCGAACTTCGCCAGCAGGGTACGGATCTCGGCCGGCGGCCAGTCCGGCAGCTCGGCCTCGAACGCCCCGAGCAGCGTCCGGTCCCCGGTGAACAGCCCCCGGGCCTGGTCGACCTCACCCACCCGCACACCGGGCCCCAACGCACTGTGGCCGGCACTGAGCTCGACCCGCCCGAGCAGCGCGGCCAGCAGCGTCGACTTCCCGGCCCCGTTCGCGCCGGTGATCGCCACCCGGTCGGCCCAGTCGATCTGCAGGTCGACCGGCCCGAGCGTGAACTCGCCCCGGCGTACGACCGCGCCGCGCAACGCGGCGACCACCGCGCCCGACCGTGGCGCCGCGGCGATCTCCATCCGCAGCGCCCACTCCTTGCGCGGTTCCTCGACGGTGTCCAGCCGCTCGATGAGCCGGTCGGTCTGCCTGGCCTTCGCGGCCTGCTTCTCCGTGGCCTCGACCCGTTTGTTCCGGCCGATCTTGTCGTTGTCGGTGGCCTTGCGCCGCGCGTTGCGCACGCCCTTGTCCATCCACGCCCGCTGGGTCCGCGCCCGCTGTTCCAGCGCGGCCTTCGTGCCGGCGTACTCCTCGTAGCGCTCGCGCGCGTGCCGGCGCTCGACGGCCCGCTCGGCCAGGTAGGACTCGTATCCGCCGCCGTAGCTGTTCACCTGCTGCTGGGCCAGGTCCAGCTCGACCACGCCGGTGACCGTGCGGGCGAGGAACTCGCGGTCGTGGCTCACCACCACGGTCGCCGCGCGCAGGCCGGTGACGAACTCCTCCAGCCTGGCCAGCCCGTCCAGGTCGAGGTCGTTGGTCGGCTCGTCGAGCAGGAAGATGTCGTAGCGCGACAGCAGCAGCGAGGCCATCCCGGCGCGGGCCGCCTGCCCGCCCGACAGCGAGGTCATGGTCGCGTCCAGGTCGACGGTCAGGCCGAGGTCGGCGGCCGCGTCGGCCATCCGCTCGTCGAGGTCCGCGCCGCCGAGAGCGAGCCAGCGTTCCAGCGCGTCGGCGTAGGCGTCGTCGGCGCCAGGTGCCTGCGCGGTGAGCGCCTCGGTGGCCGTGTCCAGCACGTGCTGGGCGGCGGTGACGCCGGTCCGTCTGCCGAGGAACGCGCGCACGGTCTCGCCCGGCCGCCGGTCCGGTTCCTGGGGCAGGTAGCCGACGTTCGCGCTCGGCGGGCTCAGCGAGACCGCGCCCTCCTCGGGCGCGATGAGGCCGCCGAGCACGCGCAGCAGCGTCGACTTGCCGGCGCCGTTCGCGCCGACCAGCCCGAGCACGTCGCCCGGCGCGACCACCATGTCCAGCCCGGCGAACAGCACCCGGTCCCCATGCCCGGCCGCCAGTCCCTTGGCGACCAACGTGGCGTTCATGGTTGTGCCGCCTCTCCGGGACCAACTGGCCGCACTCCGTCCAGGTAGACCCAGCGGCCGTCGTGGCGGCGGAAGCGGGAGCGTTCGTGTTGTACGCCACGCCGGCCCGCCTCGCGGTAGTGCGCGCGGAACTCGACCGTGCCCTCGGTGTGCAGCAGCCCGCCGCCGCTGGTGGTCACGATCTCCAGGCGTTGCCAGTGTTGACCGGGGTCCAGGGTCAGTGTCCCCGGCCGGGTGCTCGGGTCCCAGGTCAGCAGCAGATACGTGACATCACCGACGGCGAACGCGGTGTACCGCGAGCGCATCAGTGCCACGGCCGTCGGCGCGGTGGTCGCGCCGGAGTGCAGGGGCCCGCAGCACTCCTCGAACGGCAGGGCCGTCCCACATGGGCAGTTCACCCACCCATTGTCACGCCTTCCTGCCGACACCCGACCAGAGGCCAGCGTGGCTGGGTGACGGGAACGTGATGGTACGGACGCTGGGGCCGGTCTCCTCCGGATGCCACTGCGGCGCCCACACCCAGCCGGGGTCGAGCATGGACCAGCCGTCGAGCAGCGCGCTGATCTCCGCGCGGGCGCGGAAGACCAGGTCGCTGCTGATCTCTCGGTCGAAGGCGCGTTTCAGCTCGGCGAAGCCCTCGGTGATGGCGGGTGGCACGCCGTCCAGGGTGGCGTGCGTGATCGCGATGAACGAGCCGGGTGGCAGCAGCTCGCGGAACCGGGCGACCGACTCGGCGCTGACATCGCCGCGCGGGCCGGGCTGGCGGAAGTGCAGCACGGCGATCAGTAACAGGCCGACCGGCGCGTGCGGGTCGAGCAGCTCGGTGTCCAGCGCCTGCTCCCACACCTCGTCCGGGGTGCGCAGGTCGGCGGCGATCGCCGCGTGCCGGTTGGGGTCGCCCTGCTGGTCGAGCATGATCTCCGCGTGCGCGACGGTGACCGGCTCGTTGGCCACGTACACCACCCGGGTGTCCGGTCGGCGGCGTTGGGCGTGGCGCAGCTCGTCGGCGACCTCGTGGGTGTTCCCGGAGGTGGGCACGCCGGCGCCGATGTCGAGGAACTGGCGGACGCCGTGCTGGTCGAGATGGCGTACCACGCGGTTGAGGAATACCCGGTTGCCGAGCGCGATGTCCTTGAGCAGGGGAAAGGTGCGCAGCACGCAGTCGGCGAACTCGCGGTCGGCCGCCCAGTTCGTCCGGCCGCCGAGGTAGTAGTCGTATATCCGGGCGATGCTCGGCCGGTGCAGGTCGATGCCGGCCGGCGGTCCCGGATCGGAATTGTCACGGGGCATGAAGATGCCTTTCCTGGCGTGTTATTCGGCGGTCTTCCGCCAAGCGGTTCTGGCCTCGTCGATCAGATTCTCGAGAAATTTCCGGCTGTCCTCGACGCTGAGCGCGGCATGGCGCAGGCGCTGCCAGTAGAGAATTCGATCGGCGACTGGTTTGGCGGCGCGGAACATTCGGCCGTCGCTGGCGTGCTCGACATAGGCGACGTCCTTTTCCTGGCCGGCGAACCGCAGCACGGTGAAATCCGCGTCGAGGTAGGGAATGTCCGCGTCGAAGGTCAGGATCTGGATGGCCACCCGTTTGTTGGCGATGCCCAGGTTGACCAGGTGTTCGGCCTGGTCGATGACCAGAGCCGGGGTGCGCCCGCCCGGCATGCGGTGCAGCGACGACTCGCTCAGGATCACGTTGTAGTGCGGCGGGTGCTCGCCGGTGATGACGTTCGCGCGTTCCTGCCAGTCGTACAGCAGGGATGTCAGGTCGGTCGGGTCCCCTGACCTGGTGAACTGCATGAGCATGTAGGGCTCGGACTGCAGTGGGCGGGGGATGCGTTCACTGTGCAGCGCCAGGATCTCGGTGGCTCGCCGTTCGAGTTCGAGTAGTTGGAGGAACGACGGGTTCGGGCGGGTGTCGGCGGGTTGGCCGGGGCCGACGGAGACGGCCAGTGCCCTGATCCCGCTGGTCGCCTCGTCCGGCACCTGGTAGATCCGCAGGAGGTGGCTGAGGTCCTTGGGGCTGATCGCGCAGTGGGTGGTCTCGATTTTGTTGATCTTTCCCTGACGGCAGCCGAGCGCGGCCGCCGCCTGGGCCTGGGTCATGCCGGCCACCCGGCGCGCGTCGCGCAGTGCCGCGCCCAACCTTGTGCGGCGCGCGCCGGGCTTGCCTGTCATGTTCCACCTATCGCACGAGTCCCGTCACGAAGGCGGTCCACCGGTCGAAGGCGAACTTCAACGGCACCGCGTCGACGTTCTTCGAGTCCCGCACTCCAACGGAGTTGGCGTCGAACCTGATTTCTACACAGTTGTTGTGCGGAGTGCAACGACGGGTGCGTGCCCAGCCAGTGGTGTCGGTGTGCCAATGCATGATCAACTCCAATCCCCGAGCTGCTGGTACCGATTAATCGTGAGGGGGAAATAATCCGGGCGCAAGCCCTCGGGATGGATAGTTGTGCGCCGCGTTGTGCGCAGGTGATTAATCGTGGTGATTATGTGCACTATTTTGCCCGACCGATCACTGAATGACCGTTGGTCGCGTGATTGCGACCGTTGGGCGACGGGTAGCGGTACGGCTGTGGCAGCCGGGCTGATTTGTGCAAACTGGAAACAACTCGCCGGGGTCCCCGGCGAGGGATTCACGCCGATTAGTCCACCCGGAGCGTCTGAGTCCGCAGGCGGGGGAGGGATGGCCGGGAGTGGGGCGGTCATCTGCGCCGCGGCGCGCACCGGGGGCGAAGGCGGTCCGACACGCTTGGAGGGTGTCGGACCGCCGACGTCGGTGGTGGTCGGCGCTCAGCCTCGGGTCAGATGTCGGCCGTTGTGCGGCCGGGTGGCGGGTGGCGGGTGGCTCAGCCTCGGGTCGTGGTGTTGCGCTGCCCGGTCTCTCAGCCTCGGGTCATGGTGTCGAGTGCGGCGCGGCCCGGTTGACCGGACAGGTCCCAGTCCACCGCGCCGAGCAGGAACGCGATGATCGCGTCGGCCAGGATGCTGGCGCCCTTCCACCGGTAGCTGGCGTAGTCGTCCGGATGTACCCGGTGTCGCAGCAGGAACCCGTCCAGCAGCGCCTGTAGCACCGCGGCCATCCGCTTGAACGTCCACTCCGGACGCATCACCAGGTCCAACCCGTTGGCCAGACTGCGATACAGGTCAAGCCAGACCCGCGTCGCCTGCTGTGGGCTGGGCAACAGCGCCTCGGAGAGATGCGGGTGCCGGGGCAGCAGCGGACCGAGATGGAGGATCAGGTAACTCCTCGGATGCCGGGTCAGCTCGGCCAGCAGGTCATCCGCCGCCCCTGTGATCAACCGGGACACCGAGTTCGCCCGCGCCGGCACCAACGCGTCCTGCTCCCGCAACAACGTGTACACCACGGCATCGGGGAGGAACTCCGCCCGCGTCGGCCATCGGCTGAAGAACGCCCGCCTGCTCGCGCTCTCCCCGCTCCAGGACTGCGCCAGCCGGATGACGTCCTCGGACTGCAACCAGTCCAGCGCCAACGGAAACCGCACATGCCGCAGCCGCCGGGACTGCGCCGGATGTATCGGCTCCTCCTGTAGGTACGCCTCGATCAGCTCAGCCGCCACAGCGAGAAAATTCTGGGCTGTGACATCGTGGCGCGAAGGAATTGTTCGCATACCCACGTCGGCGTCCTCCAAGGGCACGTGGACCACGACAAGTGTGGCGGCACAAGAAGATCGAGCGCTGCCCGGCAGAAGGGTGACACCCTTACCTAACTCTCGGTAATCGGTCGTTCACTGATTTCTCCGTCGACAAACCGGGATCGGCGCAGGTGAAAAGGCACCGGACCGCATTTCGGCCGCCTGCCAGCGAACCAGCGGCCCGGTCGCGCGGTCACCCCAGCGGCCCAGTCCGAACCGCTCGCCCGCGCCTGGGGCGGGCCAGCGGGATCGGGAACTTCCGGCGACCGGCGTTCGTATCGACTATGGATCACGCCCAGTCGGAGGAGTGTGCCCATGGTTCGCCTCGTCGCGACGGTCGCAGCGGCGGGCGGCGGCGCCGCGGTGCTGCTCCCTGGTGGCCCGGTTCGTCCTGATCATCCGGATCTGGAGGTGCTCGGCGGCGCCGCGGCCCTTGTCGTGGTCGCGGCGTTGACCTACGTCCGGAACCGGTGGTCACGGCCGGCGGCCGGGCTGCTCGCCGCCGGTGGCGCCGCGTGGGCGGTCTACCTGCTGCTCGGGGATCTCGCCAGCGGGCTGCCCGGCGCGAGCACCGCCGTGCTCGCCGCCTGCGCGGCCGCGGCCGTGGTGGGCATCGTGGCCGACGCCGTGCGACCGGTGCGGTTGTCTCTGGCCGTGCCGTTGGTCGTGGTGCTGGTCGCGGCCGCGGTCGCCGGTGGGCTGCTGGCGCCCCGATTACCGGTCCGCGCGAGCGAGGCGAGCGCGGTCGAACCGCCCGCGCTCGCGCGGGAACCCGGTGAACGGCGCTGGACCTGGCGCACCTCGGAGGCTGTGCTGGGGATCGTGGCCGCGGGCGCCGGGGTCGTGGTGGCCGTCGGCGGCGGTGAGCTGGCCGCGCTCGACGGGCCGACCGGCGCGATCCGCTGGCGTTACGCCCGCCCCGGCGCGCGGGTGCTGGCCCTGGTGTCCACTCCGGACCGGGCGACCGTGGTGGCCGCGTTCGCCCCCGGCGGCGGGCAGGTCACCGGTGCGGCGCTGCTCGTGGTGCTGGACGCGATCACCGGCGGCGTCCTCCGTGAGTCCATTGTGGACGATTCGGAGGTGGACTTCCTGGTACCGACGAACAACACCCTGCCGCTGCGCCACCACGCCACCCCAGCGGACGGCACGCTGCGCGGCGTGGAGCTGCGCACCGGCGCGGAACTGTGGACCTGGTCGGCGCCGGCGGGCTGCACCTCCCCCTTCCACCTGCCGCGCAGCGGCGCCGAGGTCGTGCTCACCACGATCCGCTGCGGCGACCGGACCGGCGTGCTGGCGCTGGACGAACGGGACGGTGAGCGACGCTGGGAGCACCTGGCCGATGTCCCCGCCAGTAGCCAGGTCGACTACTTCCTGTCCACCAGCCAGGACGGCGCGGTGGTGGCCGTACAGTTCGCCGGGCGACAGGTGTTGCTGCGCACCGAGGACGGCACCGAACTGACCGAAGTGGACCGCTCGGCCAGCGTCGAGGTCGGCACCCATCCGCTGCTCACCGGCGAGCCGACCGACGAGATCGGCCCGGAGATCGTAGACCCGGACACCGGCGAGCGCACCGAACTGCCATCGGCCACCTGCGCGGACCCGAGAGCCGAGGCCACCACCGCGTCGGCCTACCTGCGGGTGTGTGGTCCGGACACCGACGCCAGCCTGGTCTGGCAGGACTTCGCCGGCGACGGGCAGCTCGCCCGCACGCCGATCGGTTGGGGCGCATCGACTTCCCCCTCGTCGAGGATGCTCGGCCTGCGCGCGCACGCGGTCGTGCTGCCCGCTCCCGGCGCGATCGTCGTCGCCAGGGCCGGTGATCTCCTGGTCACCGGCTACCCCGGCTGACACCCGGCGGCGATGCCCTGAATGAGGCATTGGCGACGTTCAACGTCCTCAATGAGGCATTCAGGGCAGTCGGCGCTTGGTGCGGGCGGTCGGGGTGGCGGTGGTCGGGTCGGCCGGCCAGGGGTGTTTGGGGTACCGGCCGCGCAGTTCGGCGCGGACCTGTTGGTAGCCGTCGTGCCAGAACGAGGGCAGGTCCCCGGTGACCGCGACCGGCCGGCCGGCTGGCGAGAGCAGGTGCAGCAGGACCGGCACCCGGCCACCGGCGATGGTCGGGGTCGCGGTCCAGCCGAAGGCCTCCTGGACCTTCACCGGCAGCACCGGCTCCTCGGCGGTGTAGTCGACCCTGATGTTGGCGCCGGAGGGCACCCGCAACCGGTCCGGGGCCAGCTCGTCGAGGCGCGCGGCCGCCGGCCACGGCAGCAGGCGGGACAACGCGGCCATGGTGTCCACTTTGGACAAATCGGCGCGCCTGGTGGCCGTGGTCAGCTCCGGACCCAGCCAGCTCTCGACGCCAGCCAGCAGCGCGTCGTCGGCCACGTCCGGCCACGGGTCGCCGATCGCCCGGTGTAGCAACGCCAACCGGGCGCGCAGCCGGGTGGCCGCGTCCGGCCAGCGCAACAGGCCGAGACCCACCGTGCGCAGGCCATCGAGCAGCGCCGCGCGCACGGCGGCGCGGTCGGGCCGGGTGAGCGCCCGCTCGTGCAGGACGATCGCGCCAAGGCGGGTGATCCTTCTGGCCACCACGTCACCGGCCGCCCAGGCCACTTCGTCCACTGTGGACAACAGGTTGGCCGCGGCGGACTCGGCAAGCTGTTGGTCGGCGCCGGCGGCCAGCCGGATCCGGCCCTCCGTGCGCCCCGGCTGACGGTCGGCGCTCGCGATGGCCAGCCACTCCGGGCCGGCCGACCCGGCCAGCTCGGCGGCGGTGCCGCCGGCCATCAGGTACACCCGCGAGTCGGGCGATCGGCGGCGCGCCAGGCGTTCGGGATAGGCGAGGGCCACCACCAACGCCGGATCCGCGCGGCCGGCACCCGCCGGCCCGGTGACCAGCTTGGCCAGTCGGCGCACCTCGCGCCGCCAGCGGTCCGCGCCGGCGCCGTTACGCAGCTGGCGCAGGGCGTCGCCGACGTCGGTGCCGGTGGCCACGGTGTCGTCGTCGAGCAGGGCGACCACCTCGGCCGCCGCGGTCGGGCCGAGTTCGGCCGCGCCGTCCAGCAATGCCCTGGCCAGCCTCGGATGCAGGCCGAG
This sequence comes from Actinophytocola sediminis, assembly GCF_054779715.1. Taxonomy (NCBI): domain Bacteria; kingdom Bacillati; phylum Actinomycetota; class Actinomycetes; order Pseudonocardiales; family Pseudonocardiaceae; genus Actinophytocola; species Actinophytocola sediminis. Next base: position 88,487 of record NZ_BAAGXS010000018.1, read on the forward strand.
CTCGGCCATCCGCCTGCCCCGCGCGGTCACCCCGGTGCGGTCCAGGGCGCCGAGCGCGGTCAGCACGCTCCGGCCGGCCGCGAGCGCGCCCGCCGGCGGCGGGTCCCACCAGTCGAGGGCGCTGCCATCGGGGGTGCCCCAGCAGGCCAGCTCGAGTGCCAGCCTGGTCAGGTCCGTGGTCCGGATCTCCGGCTCCGGCTGGGCGGGCAGCGTGGGGTGCTCGTGCTCTGGCCAACACCGGTACACCCGCCCCGGCGCCTCCCGCCCGGCCCGGCCGGCGCGCTGCTCGGCCACCGACACCGAGACCCGCGTGGTCACCAGGCCGGCCAGCCCGCGCCGATGGTCCATTCTGGACACCCTGGCCTGACCGGAGTCCACCACCGCGCGCACCCCGGGCACGGTCAGGCTCGACTCGGCGACCGCGGTCGCCAGCACGACCCGCCTGGCCGACCCCGGCCGCAGCGCGGCGTCCTGGCGGGCGGCCGGCAGCCTGCCGTGCAGCGCGACCACCGGAACCCCGCTGAGCAGCGCCGTGGTCCTGGCGATCTCCCCGGCACCAGGCAGGAACGCGAGCACATCACCATCCACTTCGGACAGTGCACGACGGACCGCGCGGGCGACACAGGCCTCAACGCGTTCCCCGCGCGACGGCGGGGTGTAGGCGACCTCGACCGGGTAGGTCCGCACGCTCGCCGACACCACGGGCGCGTGCTCGCCGAGCAGCGCGGCGATCCGGTCGGTGGCCACGGTCGCCGACGTGGCGAGCAGCCGCAGGTCGGGGCGCAGGCCGGCACGGGCGTCCAGCAGGAGTGCCAGCAGCAGGTCGGCGTCCAGGTGCCGCTCGTGGCACTCGTCGAGCAGCACGGTGTGCACGCCGGCCAGGCTCGGGTCGTGCTGCAGCCGGCGGACCAGCAGGCCGGTGGTGACCACCTCGATCTCGGTGGCCTTCGACACTCTGCGGTCGCCCCGGATCGAGTAGCCGACGCGCTCGCCGACCGGCTCGCCGAGCAGCGCCGCCATCCGCGCGGCCGCCGTGCGCGCCGCCAGCCGCCGCGGCTCGGCGACCACCACCCGGCCGGCCTCGGCCAGCGCCAGCGGCACGATCGTGGTCTTGCCGGTGCCCGGCGGGGCGACCAACACCGCCGCGCCGTGCTCGGTGAGCGCGTCCCGCACGTCGCCAAGTACCGCGCGCACCGGCAGGTCAGGCAGATCAGCTGGCAGACGCACGGATCAAGTGTGCCCTGTGTGCAGCACCCCGGTCAGCGGCCGCCCTCGCGTAACGCGCGTACGGTGGCCTTCGCCCGGCGGTAGTTGCGCAGCAGCCAGCGGGCCTTGGGGTCCTCGCCGTACCGGTCGAGCAGGACGCCCCGCACGCTGGTCGCCGGCTCCGGTGTGGCCGCCCGCTCCTCGGCGACCTGCTGGCGCTCCTGGTCGACCAGCCGCAGCGTCGCCGCCAGCGCGTACACGGCGGCGTCGAGCACCTCGGCCGGGTCCGCGCCGTCCGGGTGGCCGGCCTCGGCGCGCCAGGCCGGCAGCAGGTCGGCGAGGTCGCCGACGACGTGGTAGCCCGCCGTGCGCACCGCCTCGACGGCGTCCTTGCTCCACTGCTCGACCCACGGCCGGTCCTCGACCGGCAGCGCCAGCGGCACCGCGCCCGGCCTGCCGGCGAGCACCTCCACCGCGAGGAACCGCTTGACCAGGCTCTCGTAGCCGCGCCAGTCGAGCTCGTCGCGGATGCCGGTGTCGTTGAGCAGCCGCAGCAGGTTCGTCTCCACCACGCCGGTCGACGGGTTCTGCACGTCCATCCGCGTCGGACACGCGGCGGGGTCGACCCCGATGAGCTTCGCGAACCGCTTCCAGAGCGCGTCGCGGGCGGCGCCGCGGGGCAGCGGGAGCACGTGCACCCGTTCCGGCGGCACGTCGGCCGCCCAGGTGCGCAGGATCTCCGGCAGGTCCTGGTAGCTCCAGAAGGTGTCCGCGAAGTAGGGGTCGATCGAGTCGTCCTCGCCGCGCAGCGACCGGCTGAACTCGTCGAAGGTCAGCGTGCCGGTGTTCTTGACGTCCTCCTGCCACACCGCCGGCAGCTGCCGGGCGAGGTCCCGCGCGGTGCACACCAGGTGCACCTCCGCGTCACCGAAGGAGTGCACCGCGCGCCGGACGGCCGCCGGGGAGGCGGCGGCGAGCATCTCGTGGGAGATGACCGACGTCCCCGGCCAGCCGCGCGCCTCGCCGGCGATCCGGTTCCAGGCGCCGGTCGTCTCCGGGTCGAGCTGGCCGTGGAAGGTCCGGCCGAGCAGGTCGAGCGTGCCGAGGAACTGCTCGTCGGCCCTGCTGGCCGGATACCGCACACCGGCCGCACCGAGGCTTTCCTGGTTGTGCCACAGGACTTCCTGTAAATAGGTGGTCCCGCTCTTCGGCGTGCCGATGTGCAGGAAGACCCGGCGGGTGCGATCAGCCATGGCGCCCCACCCTAGGTGATCACGTCCAGTGGCTCACCACGTGCCCAGGGTCAGATCGCCTGCTCCAGCCGGGTTGCCAGGACCTTCACGAACTTCGCCGGATCGGGCAGGTCACCGCCCTCGGCGAGCAGCGCCAGGTCGTGCACCAGCTGCGCGGTCTCGGCCAGCCGGGAGTCCTCCGCACCGCGTTCGGTGTGCGCCGCGCGCAGGCCGGTGATCAGCGGATGGGTCGGGTTCAGCTCCAGGATCCGCTTGACCGGCGGCAGTTCCTGACCCATCGACCGGTACATCTTCTCCAGCGTCGGCGTCAGGTCGTGCTCGTCGCCGACGATGCAGGCGGGCGAGGTGGTCAGCCGGGAGGAGAGCCGGACCTCCTTGACCGTGTCGCCCAGCGTGGTGGTCATCCAGCCGAGCAGGTCGGCGAACTCCTCGGTCTGCTCGGTGTCGGTCGAGGAGTCCAGGTCGATCTGGCCCTTGGCCACCGACTGGAACTGCTTGCCCTCGAAGCCGTCCACGCCGTCGACCCACATCTCGTCGATCGGGTCGGTGAGGATGAGCACCTCGTAGCCCTTGTCCTGGAACGCCTCCATGTGCGGCGAGCTCTCGATGCTGGTCCTGGAGTCGCCGGTCAGGTAGTAGATGTGCTCCTGACCCTCCTTCATCCGCTCCACGTAGGCGGCCAGCCGCGTCTGGCCCTCGGCGGAGTTGGTGGAGGCGAACGAGCAGATCTCCAGGATCGAGCTCCGGTTGTCCTGGTCGGCGACCAGGCCCTCCTTCATCACCTTGGCGAACTCCGACCAGAAGGTCTGGTACTTCTCCTCCGGCAGCGCCTTGATGGTGGCGAGCACCTTGCGCACCAACCGCTTGCGGATCAGCTGGATCTGGCGGTCGCGCTGGAGGATCTCCCTGGACACGTTCAGCGACAGGTCCTGCGCGTCGACGACGCCCTTGACGAAGCGCAGGTACTCGGGCACCAGCTCCTCGCAGTCGTCCATGATGAACACGCGTTTGACGTAGAGCTGGATGCCGCGCTTGGCCTCCCGCACGAACAGGTCGAACGGCGCGCGGGACGGGATGAACAGCAGCGCCTGGTACTCGAAGGTGCCTTCGGCCTGCAGCCGGATCGTCTCCAGCGGCGCGCTCCAGTCGTGGCTGACGTGCCGGTAGAACTCGGTGATCTCGTCCTCGGTGACCTCGCTGGCCGAGCGCGCCCACAGCGCCTTCATCGAGTTGACGGTCTCCGGCTCACCAGCGCCGTCCTCACCGACGGACTCGGGGGCCATCCTGATCGGCCAGGTGATGAAGTCCGAGTACCGCTTGATGATCTCGCGCACCTTCGCGCGGGCGGCGTAGTCGTGGAGGTTGTCCTCCTGGTCCTCCGGCTTGAGGTGCAGGGTGACCGAGGTGCCAAGGGGCGCGTCCTGCGCCGGCTCGATCGTGTAGGTGCCCTCGCCGCCGGACTCCCAGCGCACGCCCTCGTCGGCGCCCGCGTGCCTGGTCACCAGCGTGACCCTGTCGGCGACCATGAACGTCGAGTAGAAGCCGACGCCGAACTGGCCGATGAGGTCGGCCGAGGCCGCCGCGTCCTTGGTCTCGCGCAGCTTGCCGAGCAGCTCCGCGGTGCCGGACTTGGCGATGGTGCCGATCAGGCTGACCACCTCGTCCCGGCTCATGCCGATGCCGTTGTCGCGCACGGTGAGCGTGCGCGCGGCCGGGTCGAGCTCGATGGCGATGTGCAGGTCGGACGTGTCGGCCTGGAGTTCCTTGTCCTGGTAGGTCGCCAGTCGGAGCTTGTCCAACGCGTCCGACGCGTTGGACACCAACTCCCGGAGGAACACGTCCTTGTTGGAGTAGATCGAATGGATCATCAGCTGCAGCAGCTGGCGGGCCTCGGACTGGAACTCGAGCGTCTCGGTCACTGGATTCCTTCTGGTGTAGAGCTTTTCCGGCCCGATCGTAGCCAGCCGTTTACAGCGTGGGGAGTGCGGCGCTAATCTGCAAGATGTTTCAGTATCTTGCGCAAGGTTCGTGACTCTCGACGAGGAGAGCGGTATGCGCCCCACCCTGCTGCGTTCGACCATCCTCCCCGTGATCGCCGTGCTCACTGCGGGCGCCCTGTCCGCGCCGGTCGCGACGGCCGAACCGGCGCCGCCCGCCGTGTCGGTCGCCGTGCCGATCGCCGCCGACACCGGGGTGCCCAACGGCGACGTGATCGCCAACCTGTGGTCGTGGAACTGGCGTTCCGTGGCCGCCGAGTGCGCCGACCACCTCGACCCGGCCGGCTACGGCGCGGTCTGGGTCGCCCCGCCGTCGGAGTCGCTGCGCCACCCCAGCGGTGTCTGGTGGGACGTCTACCAGCCCTACAGCTACCGCCTGGACAGCCGGTTCGGCACCGAGGCCGAGTTCTCGGCGATGATCGGCGCGTGTCACGCCGCGGGCGTGAAGGTCTACACCGACGCGGTGGTCAACCACACCGCCGCGCAGACCGGGACCGGCTACGACGGCACGGTGGTCAGCGACAAGTACGACCCGCCGATGTACGACCGGGGCGAGTACAACGTCGACGTCTGCGACCGGGCCATCAGCGACTGGGGCGACCGGTGGGAGGTCCAGCACTGCGAACTGCTCGATCTGCCCGACCTGAAGACCGAGTCCAGCGGGGTGCGCGCGAAGCTCGCCGGCTACCTCAACTCCCAACTCGCCCTCGGCGTCGACGGGTTCCGGATCGACGCCGCCAAACACATGCCGAGCACCGAGCTGGCCGCGATCGTCGGACAGCTGACCGACACCACCGCCGGCGCCCGGCCGTACGTGTTCCACGAGGTCTTCCCCGGCGAGCCGCCGGCGCCGAGCGAGTACTACGGCAGCGGGGACGTGCTGGACTTCTTCTACGCCGACCGGGTCAAGGGCGCGTTCCAGGGTGACATCGCGACCTTGGCGGACTTCGGCCCCGGCTGGGGAATCCTGCCGGCGGCGAACTCGGTCTCCTTCGTCACCAACCACGACACCGAACGCAACGGCCGTCATCTGTCCTACAAGGACGGTGCGACCGCGGTGCTGGCCAACGTGTTCCAGCTCGCCTGGGAGCACACAACGCCCACCGTGTACGCCGGGTTCGAGTTCACCGACGCCGAGGGCGCGCCGCCGAACGCGAACGGCTTCGTCACCGACACCACCTGCGGCGGCGGCTGGTACTGCCTCAACCGGGATCCCCGGATCGCCGGCATGGTCGGCTGGCACAACGCCGTCGGTGGCGCGGACCTGGCCAACTGGCAGTCGCCGGCGTCGAACGTGATCGGCTTCGGCCGGGGCGGCGCGGGTTTCGTCGCCATCAACAACACCGGCGCCGCGCACACCGCGCAGTACACCACCGGCCTGGCCGACGGCGCCTACTGCGACGTGACCACCGGCTGCGCGAGCAGCGTCCAGGTCAGCGGCGGCCGGGCCACGCTCACCGTGCCGCCAAAGGGAGTGGTGGCCTTCCACACCGGCGCCACCGGCGAGCCGGCCCCCGGCCAGGTGGCGACGAACTACACCGTGACCGCCACCACGACCTGGGGCCAGAACGTCCACGTGGTCGGCAACGTGGCCCAGCTCGGCAGCTGGAACCCGGCCGCCGCGGTGCCCCTCACCACCGGCGACGCCACCTACCCGCAGTGGCACGGCAGCGGCACGCTGCCGGCCAGTGCCGACATCGAGTTCAAGTTCGTCATCCGCCAGGACGGCCAACCCGTGATCTGGGAATCCGGCGCCAACCGCGTCCTGCGCACCCCGGCCACCGGTCCGCTGACGATCAACGGCGGCACGTTCCGCCGGTAGCGCGCGGGTTCAGCGCGGTTCTCGGATGCCGTCGATGATGCGGGTCCAGTTGTCGCCGCCGTGCCCGTGCTCGATCGCGTGGCGGTAGTGGGCCTGTACGGCACGCGGGAGCGCGAGGTCGAGGCCCAGTGTCGTGCTGGTCTCGACGATGTGGTCGGCCGTCGCGCCCATCATGGTGACCGTGCTGAGGTCGCCGGGATGGTCGCCGGCGTCGAGCACGCTGCCGGGGTGCTGCTCACCGGCTCGGAGCATGGCGCCGATCGAGTCGGTGGTGGTGAGCAACTCCGGCAGCGCCTCGGCGGCCTTCACTCCGGCGGCGCCCAGCATCGCGGTGGCCTGCATCAGTCCGGACAAGGTGGTGAGGAACGCCGTGAGCTGGGCCTGGTACATCAGCTGGGCCAGGCCGGGGTCCTCGCCGAGGTGGCGTGGCGTGCCGAGCAGTGCCAGTGCCGCCAGGTGGTGGGCCGGCACCGGGTCACGGCCGCTGTAGTAGACGTAGGCCGCCGCCGTGCCGATCATCGGTGCCGGGATCATGACGCCGCCGGTGAGGAAGGCGGCGCCGTGGCCCGCCGCCCAGGTCGCCGCCGCGCGTGAACGGTCGGGGGTGTCGGAGCTCAGGTTGACCAGCGTCCGACCGGCCAGTGCCGTGGTCGCGCCGTCGAGGATGTCGTACATCGCCTGGTAGTCGGTGAGGCTGAGGATCACCAGCTCGCTTGCCTGGACGGCCTCGCGCGGGGTCGCCGCGCGCGTCGCCCCGTCGGCGACGACGCCGTCGGCCCGGCCGGCGGTGCGGTTCCAGACGGTGACCGGGTGGCCGGCGGTGAGCAGGGCGCGGGTCATCGCCTGGCCCATCGGGCCAAGCCCGATCACGGTGATGGTGGGGTTCTTGGAGTCGTTCACGCCGCCATGCTCCGCGAGAGCTTCTACAATCGGAAGTACCCACTATTTACTGCGGTACTTACCTTTTAGTAAGGGGATCGGTGATGGCCAAGGCGCCCCGGTGCGGACCGTACATCTGCGGCATCGACGCCGCGCTGGACGTGGTGAGCGGCAAGTGGAAGGGGCTGATCCTCTGGGAGCTCGACACCCACCGGGTACGCCGGTTCGCGCAGCTCCGGCGCGGTCTGCCGGGCGTGAGCGAGAAGATGCTGACCCAGCACCTGCGGGAGATGGAGCAGGACGGTCTCGTGCGTCGGGAGGTCTATCCCGAGGTGCCGCCCAAGGTGGAGTACTCCCTGACCGAGCACGGGCGCACGCTCAACCAGGCGCTCGGGCCGCTCGGCGCCTGGGGGACCGAGCGGTTGCGCCGCGAAGGATCCGCGATGGTCGAGCTGGCCTCACCCCAGTGAGCGGCGGGCGGCCGTGGAGCCGCGGACTACCAGCTCCGGCAGGAAGACGAACTCGGCGTGCGGGGCCGGGGTGCCGCCGATCTCCTCCAGCAGCGCGTTGACCGCGGCCTGGCCCATCGACTCGACCGGCTGGCGCAACGTGGTCAGCGGGGGATCGGCGAACACGATCAGCGGCGAGTCGTCGAACCCGACGACCGACACGTCCTGGGGCACCGACAACCCCCGCTGCCGCGCCGCCCGGACCGCGCCGAAGGCCATCAGGTCACTGCCGCAGACGATCGCGGTGCATTCCTTGTCCAGCAAGGTGTTCGCCGCCGCCTGGCCGCCCTCGACGGTGAACAGCGAGTGTGCCACGAATGCCTCGGCCTGCTCGGCGGTGTAGGGCAGCAGGGTGCGCACGGACTGCACGAAGCCCTCGATCTTGCGTGCCACCGGCACGAACCGGCGCGGCCCGACCGCGAGCCCGATGCGTTTGTGGCCGAGCTCGACCAGGTGCGCGGTGGCCAGCCGCACGGCCGCGCGGTCGTCGGTGGACACGAACGGCGCGGACACCTTCTCCGTGTACCCGTTGATCATCACGAACGGCACGCCCCGGCCGGCGAGCTTGACGTAGCGGTTCATGTCGGCCGTCGAGTCGGCGTGCAGGCCGGAGACGAACACGATCCCGGTGACTCCCCGGTCGACCAGCAGTTCGGTCAGTTGGTCCTCGGTCGACCCGCCGGGTGTCTGGGTGCACAGCACCGGGGTGTAGCCCCTGCTGGTGAGCACCTGCTCGATCACCTGCGCCAGCGCGGGAAAGATCGGGTTGCTCAGCTCCGGGGTGATCAGCCCGACCAGTCCGGCGCTGCGCGCGCGTAGCTTGGGCGGCCGTTCGTAGCCCAGGACGTCCATCGCGGCCACCACGGTCTGCCGGGTGGCCGAGGAGACCCCCGCCTTGCCGTTGATCACCCGGCTGACCGTCGCCTCGCTGACCCCGGCCTGTGCGGCGATGTCGGCGAGTCGCGCGGTCATCCTGGCCGAGTCCATGACCCTATGAAAGCCGTTTCAGGAACTTTCAGCAAGAGTCACCGGCCAGGGGTGAGCGCGTCCTCCAGCCGGTCGAGCTCGACGGAGATCCCGTCGCGCAACGTGTGTAACCGGTGGACGATGCCGGCGACCATCTCGATGTGCTCCGGGCCGACGACGTGCTGGGTGACCTGCTGGGGGTTGGTCACCGCGAGCCGGCGGATCTCGTCGGCCGAGACGCGGGCGGCGGTGACGATGGCCTCGGCCCGCGCCTTGGCCTCCTGTTCCCACCCCTCGGTCACCCGCTCCATGGTCCCGGTGGTCTGTCGCCAGTGCTTGAGCCGGTCGATCTCCCTTCGCTGGTCGGTGATCGTGCGGTCGAGCGCGTTGAGCGCGCGCACGACCTCGTCGAGGAAGTCGTCGACCTGATCCTCGTTGTATCCCCGCGAAGGGAAGCGCGCCTGGTCGAACCGCGCGTTCTCGACGGCGTGCGCCGTCAGCACAGGTGCATCCTTGGCCACCCCCGCACCTAACTATCACCACCGCCCGATGTCCAGGCCGCCGCGATGCCCTGAATGAGGCATTGGCGACGTTCAACGTCCTGAATGGGGCATTCAGGGCAGTTGACCTGCCAGGAGCTCGCGGACCGCGGTGAGCGTGACCGTCGTGTACCGCACGGGGAGCTCGCCGCCGAGATCGTCGATGACCGCGCCGATGCCGGCGAGCAGCTCGGCCAGCACCTCCGGCGGCAGCGTGGTGTGCACGCCCTGGGTCGGGACCAGGTCCAACCACTCCGCGCGGGTGTAGGTCCGCTCCCAGGCCGACCGCGCCTGCGCGGGTTCGCCGAACGCGCCCGTCCGCGCGATCCCGTCGGCCGTCGTGCCGACCATCGCCGTGTAGGTCTCCTCGGCGTTCGCGGTCGTCGCCCGGCGGGCGAGCTGGTAGGCGAGCGAGTCGGGCAGCACCCGGCGGTACACCTCGATGACGGCCTCGTTCGCCGAGGCGGGCGGCTCGGCGACGTTCCAGTACACCGCGAGCCGCCCGCCCGGCCGCAGCACCCTGGCCGCTTGCCGCGCGCCGGCGACCGGGTCCACCCAGTGCCAGGCCTGGCCGGCGGCGACCACGTCGAACTCCCGGCCGGCCGGGTCCCACTTCTCGAACGTGCTCACCTCGACGTCGAGGCCGCGGGCCTTGGCGAACTCGGCCATCCGCCGGTCGGGCTCGATGCCGAGCACCCTGGCGCCCAGCGCCTGGAACTGCCTGGCGTCGATGCCGGTGCCGCAGCCGACGGCGAGCACGTCCTGGCCGGCGGCCGCGATGTCGGCGATGACCTGGGCGGGGTAGGTGGGCCGGGTCCGGTCGTAGCGCGCGGCGTCGACGCCGAACGACTCGGCCACGTCGCGATGCTGATGGGGATCGGCCGACGACGGTACAGTGGGCATGCGCCCACCTTAAGTGGGCAAGTGCCCACTATGCAAGCGGAGGTCGCGTCGTGCCAACCGGGGTGGCCATCCGCGCCGTCCGCGAGCGCCTGTTCGCCTCCGCCGAGCGCATCCTGCTCCGGGACGGGCCCAGCGGGCTGACCAGCCGTGCGGTCACGGTGGAGGCCCTGGTCGCGAAGGGCGTGCTGCACCGGCACTTCACCGACTTCGACGGCTTCCTCGCCGAGCTGGTGCTCGACCGCGTCCAGCGGATGGACGACCAGGCGGCCGCGCTGCGCGCGTCGGCGGGCACCGGCACGGTCGTGGACAACCTCACCGAGTCGATCCGCGCGCTGTTCGGCTCGGTCGCGGTGGCGGTCGTCGCGCTGATCACGTTCCGCGACGAGCTGCGCGCCCGGCTGCGCGACACCTACCCGGCGGGCGTCCCGGTGCTGACCGACGCGGCCGTCATGATCGCCGGCTACCTCGCCGAGGAGCGCGACCTCGGCCGCATCGCCGCGGACGTCGACGTCAACGGCCTCGCGCCGATGCTGATCGGGACCGGGCACCTGCTGTTCGCCGACCGGGGCAGCAGCCCGCCCGACGCCGACGCGGTCCGCCGCATGGTCACCACGGTCGTCGGTGGCGTGCTGCGCGGCTGAGTTGAGTGGTTGAGCCAGTCAGCTCGGGTCGCCTGGGGTGACCAGCCCTGTTTCATAGGCGAGCACCACGGCCTGGGCGCGGTCGCGCAGGTTGAGCTTGGCGAAGATGCGGGCGACGTGGGTCTTCACCGTGGCCTCGCTGAGAGTCAGCTCCTCGGCCAGCTCGGCGTTGGAGCTGCCCCGGCCCATCAGCGCGAGCACCTCCCGCTCCCGGGGCGTGAGCGCGGTGAGGTCCCGGTGGATGGCCGGCTCCCTGCCCGCACCGGCGGCGAAGCGCCGCACCAGCCTGCGGGTGATCGACGGCGCGAGCAGCGCGTCCCCGGTGTTGACCAGGCGCACGGCGGCCACCAGGTGCTCGGGGGTGACGTCCTTGAGCAGGAAGCCGCTGGCCCCGGCGGCGAGCGCGGCGTAGACGTAGCGGTCGAGGTCGAAGGTGGTCAGCATGAGCACCCGGCAGTCGGCGACCCGCTCCAGGATCCGCCGGGTGGCCTCCAGGCCGTCCATGTTCGGCATCCGGATGTCCATGAGCACCACGTCGGGCCGCAGGTCCCTGGTGACCGCGACCGCCTCGGCGCCGTCGGCCGCCTCGCCGACGACGTCGATGCCGCCGGAGGTGAGGATCATCCGGAACCCGGTGCGCACCAGCGCCTGGTCGTCGGCGATGACCACACGCGGGTCCCTCACGGCCGGTCCAACGGAATCCGCGCCCTGACCCGGAAGCCGCCGCCGAGCCGCCGCCGGGCGTCCAGGTCGCCGCCGAAGGCCGCCACCCGCTGGCGCAGCCCGAGCAGGCCGCGACCCTCCCGGTCCGCGCGCTCGTGGCGCGGCGGCCGGTCGCCGGACAGCACGCTCTGGCCGCTGTTGAGCACCTCCACCCGCAGGTAGTGGTCGGTGTAGCGCACGGTCACCTCCGCCTTGCGCCCGTCGCCGTGCTTGAGCGCGTTGGTCAGCGCCTCCTGGATGATCCGGTACGCGGTCAGGTCGACGCCGGAGGGCAGCGGCCGGGGGTCGCCGGAGATGCGGACCTCCACCGGCAGCCCGGCGAACGCGATCCGGTCGATCAGCGGGCTGAGCCGCGCCAGGCTCGGCTGCGGCGACAGGTCCGACGGGCCCGCGTCGTCGTCATCGCCGTCACCGCCGTCGGCCGCCGGGGCGAGCACGCCGAGCAGGGTGCGCAGCTCGGTCATGGTGTCCCGGCCGGCCGCCTCGACGGCCTGGAGCGCGGCCGCGGCCTGGTCGAGGTCGGCGTCGAGCACCCGGCGGGCGGCCCCGGCCTGTACCACCATGACGCTCACGTTGTGGCTGACGATGTCGTGCAGCTCCCTGGCGATTCTGGCGCGTTCGGTGTCGACCGCCTTGCTGGCCGCGCTCTCCCGTTCCCGCTCCAGCAGCCAGCCGCGTTCCTCGAGCGCCTTCCCGAACGCCCGCCTTGCCCTGGCCAGCCGCACCGCGAGCACCACCGCCACGACCACGGCGGCCGCGGCGACCAGCCAGGCCGCGAGGGGATCCCACACCGGACCACTCTGGCAGGACACCGCGCGCGAGCGCGTCATCCCCCCGGGGCAGCGGCTACATCCCCGGGATGACCCCGCCGCCCCGGTTACCTCCCCTGACCGATGTCCCCCCACGCCGGATGCTTCAGGATTCCCGTCGTGACCAGTGACAACAGCGCGCCGCCTCCGGTCGTCGAGCTGACCGGGGTGCGCAAGGAGTACAGCGACTCGATCGCCCTGGCCGGCCTTTCGCTGACCATCCGCGCGGGGGAGGCGGTGGCGGTGATGGGGCCGTCGGGCAGTGGGAAGTCGACGTTGCTCAACATGGTGGCCGGGCTGGACCGGCCGACCAGCGGCTCGGTGGTGGTGCACGGCGAGGACCTCGGGAAGCTGGGGGAGACCGGCCTCGCGCTGTTCCGCCGCCGCCGGATCGGCATGATCTTCCAGTTCTTCAACCTGCTCGACGACCTGCCGGCGCTGGACAACGTCGCGCTGGCCGCGCAGCTGACCGGCACCTCGGCGGCCCAGGCCCGCCGGCGCGCGCTGGAGCTGCTAGACGAGCTCGGCATCGCCGATCGGCGCGACATCTACCCGGCGCGGCTCAGCGGTGGCGAGCGGCAGCGGGTCGCGGTCGCCAGGGCACTGATGAACCGCCCGGCGCTGCTGCTGGCCGACGAGCCGACCGGTGCGCTGGACAGCAGGTCCGGCGAACAGGTGATGGACCTGCTGCTCGACCTGAACCAGATCGGCCAGACCCTGCTGCTGGTGACCCACGACCAGCGGCTGGCCACCCGCTGCGCCAGCCGCCTGGTCGAACTCGTCGACGGCCGCGTAGCCCAGGAATCCAGCCTGGAGCACACCCCATGACCGAACCGAACCGCAGCGAAGGGCTCCTTCACTGCACTGGACGCAGCGAAGGGCTCCTTCGCTGCGGGTGGGAGCTGGCATGAGCGCGCTGGGCAGGGTGGCGCGGGCGGCGGTGCGGCGCCGGCGGGTGCAGACGGTGGTGATCGGGCTGGTCGTCGCGGTCTCCACCGGGACGATCGTGCTCGCGCTCGGGTTGCTCGCGGCGGCCTCCGACCCGTTCGAGCGGGCACACGACCAGCAGCGCGGCGCCCACCTGGTCGCCGCCTTCGACAACACGGTGGTGTCCGCCGACCAGCTCACCCAGGCCGCCGACCAGGCCGGGGTCGACGCGGTCGCCGGGCCGTTCGGGCAGACCAGCCTGGACACCTCCGACAGCGGGCACGGTCTGGCCGACTCGCTGACCACGGTCGGCCGGGCCGACCCCGGCGGCGCGGTGGACCGGCTCGACGTGTGGCACGGCCGGTGGGTCACCGGGCCCGGCGAGATCGTGCTGAACATCGCCCCAGGGCACCACGAGGACCGGCTGGCCCCGCTCGTCCTCGGCATGCGGATCGCCACCCCCGGTCATCCGGACCTGACGGTCGTCGGCTTCGCCTACTCGGTCGGCGCGTCCGCCGACGCCTGGGTCACCCCGGCCCAACTGGCCGACCTCGGCGAGACCACCCTGCAGCTGCAGTACCGCTTCACCGACGCGGCCACCGTCGAGGCGATCGCCGCCGGCCAGGCGAAGGTGACCGCCGGCCTGCCCGGCGACGCCGTGCTCGGCACCCAGTCCTATCTCGCGGTGCTCCAGCAGCTCAGCTCCGAGCTCGGCGCGTACGTGCCGTTCCTGATCGTCTTCGGGATCCTCGGGCTCACGGTGTCGGTGCTGATCGTGGCCAACGTGGTCAGCGGCGCGGTGGTGGCCGGCTTCCGGCACATCGGCGTGCTCAAGGCGCTCGGCTTCACGCCGAACCAGGTGATGCTGGTCTACCTGGTGATGGTCCTGGTCCCGGCCGCCGCCGGGGCCGTGGTCGGCACGCTGGTCGGCAACATCGTCGCCGGGCCGCTGATCGCCGACACGTTCGGCGTCCTGGGCACCGGCGACGTCGGCATCGCGGTCTGGGTGGACGTCCTCGCGCTGGTCGGCATGCCGGTCGTGGTGGCGCTGGCCGCGATGGTGTCCGCGCTGCGGGCCCGAGGGCTGCCGGCCATCGAGGCGATCAGCGCGGGCAGCGCGCCCAAGGCGGGCCGGGCGCTGCGGATCCAGCGCTGGCTGTCCGGGCTACGGCTGCCGCGCTCGGTCAGCCTGGGCGTCGGGGTGTCCTTCGCCCGCCCGGCACGCAGCGCGCTGACGCTGGCGGCCATCGTCCTCGGCGCCACCACGGTGACCTTCGCGATCGGCGCGATGATGTCGGTGAACGCGTACTCGGCCGCGATGCGGCCGGTGCACGCCGACCGGCTGGACTTCCACGCCGGTCTGCCGGCGGGCGTGGAGCCGCCCCCCGGCGCACCGGTGCGCACGCCGCGGCTCAGCGACGCCCAGGACGAGCAGCTGCTGCGTTCGACGCCCGGCGCGGTGCGGGTCACCGCGATGGCCCACCGGGACGTGCACGTCGTCGGCGGGAAGCAGAACATCGGGCTGCGGTTCTACCGGGGGGACACCGACGAGCTCAGCCCGAAAGTCCTCAGTGGACAGTGGCCGGACGGTCCCGGCCAGGTCGCGGCGTCGACGAGGTTTCTCAACCAGCGCGGACTCGAGGTCGGTGACGTGCTCACCGTCGAGCTGGACGGACAACGCGCGCGGCTGCGGATCGTCGGGGTCGTGCTGGTCAACTACGACACCATGGCCTTCGCCGACTGGTCGACGCTGACCGCGCTCGCGCCCGACACCAGGGCGCACACCTACACCGTCCAGTTCGCGCCGGAGGTCGACCAGCGGGCCTACACCGACACCGTGCTGGCCGGTGACCCCGGGCTGGAGGCCGCGCAGCGGGACTCCACCTCCGACTCGGCCGTCGTGCTGATCGGCACGACCACGTTGCTCACGGTGGTGCTCGGCGCGGTCGCGGCACTCGGGGTGTTCAACACCGTCGCGCTCAACGCCCGCGAACGCCGCCGCGACCTCGGCATGCTCAAGTCGATCGGGATGACCCCGCGGCAGGTCACGGTGATGATGGTGACCTCGATGGGGGTGCTCGGCGTGGTCGGCGGGCTGATCGGCCTGCCGCTGGGCGTCGCGACCCACCAGCTGGTCGTGCCCGCCATGCTGCGCGCGTCCCAGTCCGAGGTCTTCGACTTCATGCTGGAGGTCTACCGGGCGCCGATGCTGGTCCTGCTCGGGCTGGCCGGCGTGGTCATCGCCGTGCTCGGCGCGCTCCTCCCGGCGCGCAGCGCGGCCAGGACACCGATCGCGGCGGTGCTCCGCAACGAGTGACGCCGGCGGATGCCTCGAATGAGTCATTCGGGACGGTCAACGTCCCTAATGGCCCATTCAGGGCGTTGCCAGCGGGAACTCGGCCACCGGGTGCCAGGCGTCCGGCGCGTCGGCGCCGGCGAGCAGGAGCACCCGGTCGATCCGTGCCCGCACCGGCAGCCGCTCCCGCACCTGTTCTTCGGCGTGGCGCAGCGCGGCGAGGTCCGCGCGCGCCGCGCTGCCGAACGTCAGGTGCGGCACGACGTCGGCGAACCTGCCGAGGTAGGGCGGGTGGTCGGGGAACCGCCGCCACACCGCGTCGGTGAGTTCGCGGAACGGTTCCGCCGGTTCGGGCGCGAGCCAGACCGCGTCCTGGTCGAACCAGCTGATCCGCGCGAACACGCAGTCGAACGCCTCGATCCCGCCGACCAGCCCGCGCACGATCTCGACGGTGTTCTCGGTGAGCTGTTCGGGTGGGACGAACGGGTAGAGCACGGTGACATGCGCCGGCACGCCCCAGACCGCGGTGTGGTCGAGCACCCGCCGGTGGTGGCCGACGACCGGCTCGGCGGCCGGCACCGGCACGACGAGTGCGGTCGCGGTCGGGGCGGGGACGGTCGCAGCGGGTTCGGGCGTTTGCGCGCGTTCCTTGTGAGCGGGTTGGGTCGATTGAGTTGCCGGAGATTTGTCAGCCATCAGGGCTACCGCCGCGGAAGCGGTCGAGTACCCGGCGTTCCCGCTTCGTCGGCCGGCCGGCGCCGCGGTCGCGGCGCGCGACGGGCGCGGCCGCGTCCGACGGTGGCGCGGGTGTCCGGTCGATGAAGCAGGTGGCGGCGTCCGTCGCGCCGACCCGCTTCTGGATCACCCGCACCACCTCGACGATCCTGGTGCCCTCGCCGACGCGGGCGCGCACCTCGTCACCGGCGGAGACGGTGGTCGCCGGTTTGGCCGGCTTGCCGTTGACCCGCACGTGGCCGCCCCGGCAGGCCGCGGCGGCGTCCGGGCGGGTCTTGGTCAGCCGGACCGCCCACAGCCAGCGGTCCACACGGGTCGACTCCACAGTCGTACATGATGCCGGTGTGCGCGCGTGGCGGGCGAGTCGGTTTGGTCAGGGTTTCCTGGCGACACCGGCGTAAAGGCCGTCCTGTTCCCCGTTCGCCTCGGTCGGCGTGCGTTCCGGCCGCCAGCGCGAGGTGGTCACCAGCCCCGGCTCGGCGAGTTCGAAGTCGCCGAAGAACTCCAGGACCTCGGCCTTGGAGCGGGCACGGACGTTGTTCTGTGAGTGCTTCATCATCTCGGTCAGCTCGTCGCCCTTGATGACGGCGAAGTCGTCGGTGAGATGGGTCAGCGCGAGGTAGCTGCCGGGCGCGAGCGCCTCCCGGTAGGCGGCGAACACGCCGTCGGGGTCCTGGTGGTCGAGAATGTAGTGGCCGATGGTGACCGCGAGCAGCCCGATCGGCTTGTCGAAGTCGAGCAGGCGCTGGGTCTCCTGGTCGTTGAGTACCAGGCCCGGTTTGGTGATGTCGCCCTGCACCATCACCGCGTGTTGGTTGTCCTCCAACAGCAGTTGGCTGTGGGCGACCGCGACGTGCTCCTGGTCGACGTACACCACGCGGGTGTCGGCGTCGACCTCGCCGGCGATCTCGTGCACGTTGCCGACGGTGGGGATGCCGGAGCCGAGGTCGAGGAACTGGCGGATTCCCCGCTCTACCATGAACAGTACGGCGCGCCGCAGGAAGGCCCGGTTCATGATCGCGAACCGCCTCGCCTCGGGCTGGACCTGCAAAATCTTGCCGATGAACGCCCGGTCGACCTCGAAGTTGTGGTTCCCGCCGAGTAAGTAGTCGTACATCCGCGCCGCACTCGGTTTCTCAATGTCCACTGTGGACGGAACCCAACCGGTTTGTTGCGACACAGTGTGCCCCTTGCCTTTTGTTAGTTGATTCGTGGTTGATGTGCGCTATGCACCTTATCGACGCCGTTACCCGGCCGTGTCCTGGTTCACCCGGATAGCCCAGTGGCTCGCGGCGGTTGTGTGGAGAGTTGTTGGGCCGAGCGGACGCCGGCCGGCGTCCCCGCCCCTGGCGTCGTCCGGGGTCGCTGGGCGACTATGGTGCCCAGCAGTTGTCACCCGTGCGCAGTGAGGGAGCAATGGACGCGGCCGCAGCGAAGTCACCGAGTCAGGTTCCGGTCGGCATCGACCCGTCCAGGCCGAGTATTGCCAGGGTGTACGGGGGTTTCCTCGGTGGCAAGGACGTCTACGAGGTCGACCGGCAGATCATGCGGAAGATCAACGACGCGGTGCCGGAGGCGGTGCACATCGCGCGCGGGAACCGCGCCTTCCTCAACCGCGCCTGCCGGTTCCTGTCCCGCGAGTCGCGGATCGACCAGTTCCTCGACTGCGGGTCCGGCCTGCCGACCGCCGAGAACACCCACGAGATCGTGCAGCGGTTCAATCCGGCGGCGCGCGTGGTCTACGTCGACAACGACCCGGTCGTGCTCGCGCACGGTCGGGCGTTGCTGACCGACAACGAGAACGTGCTGATGGTCTCCGCGGATATCTTCAATCCGCCGGAAGTGCTGGAGAACCTGGTTGTCGGCAGTCATCTCGATTTCTCCCGGCCGATGGTGTTGTTGCAGGTGGGCACGATGCACCATGTGGAAGGCGACGCGGTCGCGGTGATGCGCGGCTACATCGACCGCCTGGTCTCCGGCAGTTATGTGGTGTTCTCCCACTTCTTCGACCCGGAAGTGCCCGAGTTGACCGCGATCGCGCGGCGGATCGAGAACGTGCTGGTCAACGGTCCGATGGGGGCCGGCAGGTTCCGCACCCGCGCGGAGATCGTCGAGATGCTCGACGGCCTTGAGCTGGTGTCGCCGACCGAGGGCGAGGGCGGCGACGTCGTGGCGTGCGACGAGTGGTGGCCGGACGGGCCGGCGCTCACCCCGCTCAGCGGCGCGGCGCGGTGCATCGTCGGGGCGGTCGGCCGCAAGCCGTAGACCAGGCCGATTCCCACTATTTGGGATACCTTGGTCGGATGTCGGGCACTTTGCCTACCCTCCGTTTGAGGTTACGCCGATCGGGCGACCTCAGATCGGCGTGGAGGAATGTGATGGGTCCGAGGTCCCGGCTGTGCGGTCTGCTGACCGTCGGCACCCTGCTCGCCGGCTGCAACGCGGCGGCCAACTCCCCGGCCGACGGCGACGGCGGCGGTGCGGACGGCCCGTCGTTCGTGCTGGTCACGCCGAGCCCAGTGGGGGTCAACGACTTCCTGCGGCTCGCGGTGGCCGGGGTCGAGGACGCCGCCGAGGAGCACGGCGGGACCCAGAAGGTCTACCAGAGCACCGACCCCGCCTCGATCCAGCAGAACGTGGCGGCCGCGGTCCGCGACGAGCCGGACGTGATCGTCGCGGTCGGCTTCAACTTCGCCGACGTGCTCGCCCAGCAGGCCGAGCAGCACCCTGACCAGCAGTTCCTGTTCGTCGACTCGTGCACCGAGAAGCCGTTCCCGAACGTCACCTGCGCCGTCTTCCGCGAGTACGAGGGCGCGTTCCTGGCCGGCGCGGAGGCCGGTCTGCTGTCCGCCTCGGGCAAGGTGGGCGCGGTGGTGGCGATCGACACCCCGCAGTTCCGCCGCTACTCGACGCCCTTCGGCGAGGGCGCGCAGCGGGTCAAGCCGGCCACCACGCTCAGCCCGCTGTTCATCGGCGGCGCGAACCCGTTCAACGACCCCGGCCGGGCCAAGCAGCTCACCGCCACCCTGGCCGGCCAGGGCGTGGACTACGTGATGGGCGCGGCGTCCGCGTCGGGCAACCTCGGCGTGTTCGAGGCGGCCAAGGAGCACGGGATCTTCGCCTTCGGCGTGGACGCCAACCAGTGCCCGGCCAGCGAGGGCCAGGTCGTGGACAACGTGATCAAGCGCACCAACGTGGTGATCACCGACGGCGTGACCGCGATCCTCGACGGCAAGCAGGGCGAGGCCCGCTCCTACGGGGTCAAGGAGGAGGGCATCTCGCTGACCGGCCTGCAGCCGGACGCCGAGTCCTCGCAGTGCGTGATCGTCGACCATCCGGACGTGCTGGAGCAGGTCGCGAAGCTGCGCGACGAGCTGGTCGCCGGC
Source organism: Actinophytocola sediminis (assembly GCF_054779715.1). Taxonomy (NCBI): domain Bacteria; kingdom Bacillati; phylum Actinomycetota; class Actinomycetes; order Pseudonocardiales; family Pseudonocardiaceae; genus Actinophytocola; species Actinophytocola sediminis. The sequence continues at coordinate 108,078 of NZ_BAAGXS010000018.1, forward strand.
ACGATCACCGTCGCCGACCCGGCGGAAGGCTGACCAGCCAGTGCCTGTGCCAGCGGTCCAGCTCACCGGGATCGTCAAGCGGTTCGGCGACCTGCTTGCCAACGACCACGTCGACCTGACCGTCGCGCCCGGCGAGATCCACGCGTTGATGGGCGAGAACGGCGCCGGCAAGTCGACGCTGATGTCGATCCTCTACGGCCTGCTGCGCCCGGACGACGGCACGATCGCGCTCGACGGCAGGCCGGTGGGCCTGGACTCCCCCGCGCGGGCCATCGATGCCGGCATCGGCATGGTGCAGCAGGGCTTCGCGCTGTTCGACTCGATGCCGGTGGTCGACAACGTGATCTTCGGCGCCGAGCCGACCAGGCGCGGACTGCTCGACCGGCGGGCGGCCACCGCCGCGGTGGCCGACCTGATCGAGCGGCACGGGCTGCGGCTGTCGCCGACCGACCGGGTCGGCGACCTGCCGGTCGGCGTGCGCCAGCAGGTGGAGATCCTCAAGCTGCTGTACCGCAGGGCGCGGCTGCTGATCCTGGACGAGCCGACCGCGGTGCTCACCCCGGCCGAGACCGAGCAGCTGTTCGTCGTGCTGCGCGACCTCGTCGCCGACGGGCACACCGTGCTGTTGGTCACGCACAAGCTGCACGAGGTGACCGCGGTCAGCGACACGGTGACCGTGCTGCGCGACGGCCGGGTGACCATGAGCGGGCCGACCGCGGCCACCGACCGGGCCGCGTTGGCCAGCGCCATGACCGGCCGCGAGGTCGACCTGGACCGGGTGTACCCGGCCGGGAGTCCTGGCGCGGAGGCGCTGGCGGTGCGCGGGCTGACCGTGCGCGGCGTGGGCGCGGGCCGCCCTGCGGTCGACGACGTGACGCTGTCGGTGCGCGCCGGGGAGATCGTCGGCATCGCCGGGGTCGCCGGCAACGGGCAGACCGAGCTGGTGGCGGCCGTGGCCGGCCTGCTGTCCGCCGATCAGGGCACGATCACGTTGGGGGAGCGGGAGATCACCCGGCTCGACGTCCGTGCCCGGCGCGCGGCCGGGCTGGCGCACATCCCCGAGGACCGGGCGCAGACCGGCGCCGCGCCGGCCGCACGGCTCAGCGACAACCTGGCCACCGGCTTCCACCGGCGGCCGCCGGTGCTGCGCGCGGGTTTCCTGCGGCCATCGGCGATGCGCGCGCACGCGGAGCGGATCATCGAACGGTTCGGCGTGCGGGCGGCCGGGCCGTCGGCGCCGATGCGCACGCTGTCGGGTGGCAACCAGCAGAAGGCGATCCTGGGCCGGGAGCTGACCCACGAGGCGCCGGTGCTGCTGGTCGAACAGCCCACCAGGGGCGTGGACATCGGCGCGGTGGTCGGCATCCACGCCGAGCTGATCGCCTACCGCGACGCCGGGCACGCCATCCTGCTGGTCTCCGCCGAGCTGAGCGAGATCATCGGCCTGGCCGACCGCGTCCTGGTCATGTACGAAGGCCGCCTCACCGCCGAGTTCCCCAAACCCGACGCCGACCCCCACGCCATCGGCCTGGCCATGGCCGGCGGTGCCTCATGAACCGCAGCGAAGGGTCCCTTCACTGCGCCCAGTGCAGCGAAGGGACCCTTCGCTGCGTTGCCGGCGGCGGGGGAGCGCTGTGAGGGGGGTGGTGACGGCTGGGGTCGCTGTTGTTGGGGCGGCGGTGTTGGGGATCGTGTTGTTGGCGGCTACCGGGGCTGATCCGGTGGTGGCCGTGGAGTCCATTGTGGTGGGGGCGTTCGGGGCCGACGGTATTCAGGACACGCTGGCCTACGCGGTGCCGGTGGTCGGGATGGCGATCGCGCTGGCGATTCCGCTGCGGGCCGGGATGGTCAACCTCGGCGGCGAGGGGCAGCTGGTGCTCGGCGCGGTGAGCGCGGTCGCGGTGGGGCTGCACGTGCCGGGGGTGCTCGGGCTGGTCGCGGCGCTGGTCGCCGGCGTACTCGCCGGTGGGCTGTACGCGGCCGGGGCGGCGTTGTGTGAGACCAGGCTGGGGGTTCCGCTGCTGGTGACCAGCCTGCTGCTGAGCTACCCGGCGATGTCGCTCGCGGCCTACCTGGTGCGCTTTCCCATGCGCGACCCCGGATCCAGCCTGCCGCAGAGCGCGCAGCTGCCGCCGGACGTGCGGCTGCCGGCGCTGGCCGGCAACGGGCTGACCGTCGGACTGTTCCTGATCGTGGCCGCGGTGGCGGTCTACGCGGTGGTCGACGCCCGCACGCCGGCCGGCTTCGAGGCGCGGATCACCGGCTGGGGACCGAGGTTCGCCCAGTACGCGGGGATCGACCGGCCACGCACCACGGTGCGCCTGCTGGCCTGCTCCGGCGGGCTGGCCGGCCTGGTCGGCGCGGTCGTGGTGCTCGGCTTCCCCTACCGGTTCATCGACGGCGCGCTGATCACCCCGCAGTACACCTGGATCGGTCTGCTCGCCGCGCTGCTGGCCACCGCGAGTCCACTGGGGACACTGGTGGCCGCGCTGTTCTTCGCCGCACTCACCAGCGGCGGGTTCGCCATGGAGCGAGCCACCCAGGTGCCGCGCGAGCTGACCTCGGTACTCCAGGCCGTGCTGATCATCTTCCTGGCGGCCACGACCGGGCTGCTGCGCAGGCGAAGGAGCGCGGTGTGATCGACGCGGCACTGTTCTCCTCCGCGCTCGGCGCGCTCACCCCGATCCTGCTCGCTGCGCTGGCCGGGGCACTGTGCCAGCGCGCCGGGGTGTTCAACATCTCGCTCGAGGGCACCATGCTGGTCGGCTGTTTCGCCGGTGTGGCCGGCAGCTGGTACACCGGCAGCGTGTGGCTCGGCGTGCTCACCGCGATGCTCGCCGGCACCGCCTACTCGCTGATCCTGGCGATCGGCACGGTCACCTTCGCCGGGGACGCCATCGTGCTCGGCGTCGCGGTCAACCTGCTCGCGGTCGGCCTCACCAGCTTCCTCATCCAGACCGTGTTCGGCACCAGGGGCACGTTCAGCGATCCGGCGCTGGCCGGGCTGGACCCGGTCGAACTGCCACTGCTGCGCGAGATCCCCTTCCTCGGCGAGGTCCTCTCCGGACACTCCGCGTTGGTGTACCTGTCCTGGCTCGCGGTGCCCGCGCTCGCGCTGGTGCTCTACCGGCATCCGATCGGCCTGCGGCTGCGTGGGGTCGGCGAGCGGCCGGAGGCGGCCGCCAGCCTCGGCGTGCGCGTCGAGGCGTACCGCTACGGCGTGATCCTCGCCGGCGGCGCGCTGTGCGGCCTGGCCGGCGCGCAGCTCGCGCTGGGCAACGTGACGTTGTTCTCGGAGAACATGACCGCCGGCCGGGGGTGGATCGCCGTGGTCGCGGTGATGCTCGGCCGGGCGCTGCCCTACGGGGTGCTCGCCGCCGCCGTCCTGTTCGGACTCGCCGAGGCGTTCGGGTTCCGGCTGCAGGGCGTCGGCCTGCCCCAACAGGCAACCGACGCGGCGCCGTACGTGGTGACCCTGCTTGCCCTGTTCGTGTTCAGCGCTCGGCTGCGCTCCCGCCGCCGCGCCACCGGGAGAGTGATATGAGCGATTATCTGCCCATCACGAAGATCCCGCGTACCGGGTTGCCGGAACGCGCGCTGGTCGTCGGTGATCCGGATCGGGCGAGCGCGGTCGCCGCGCTGCTGACCGACACCGTCCTCATCGGACAGAACAGGGAGTACCGCAGCTTCACCGGGTCCTGGCGCGGGGTGCCGGTCGTGGTGTCCTCACACGGGGTCGGCGGGCCGGGCGCGCTCTGCCAGTTCGGCGAGCTGGCCGAGGCCGGGGTGCGCACGTTCCTGCGGTTCGGCACGGCGGGTGCGCTGCGGGCGGATATCGCCGACGGCGACCTGGTGATCGCCGAGGCCGCAGTGCGCGACGACGGCGTCACTCACCAGCTCATCCACCCCGAGTACCCGGCGTTCACCACCCCGGAGGCGGTGCTCGCGCTCGACCGGGCGGCGGCGGCCAACGCGGTACGGGCACACCGGGGCGTGGTGTGGACCAGGGCGGCGTTCAGCCCGATGGTGCTCGAGCTGCCGATGCGCGACTACCTGGCCGCGCGGGTGATCGCCATCGAGATGGAGCTGGCGACGCTGCTGGTGTTCGCCGGGCTGCGCGGGCTGACCGCGGGTGGTGTGCTGGTGATCGACGGCAACGCCACAGTGGACAACGACGACCCGACCAGCTACGACCCGCACCGCCAGGTGGTGACCGACGCGGTCGCGGCCGGCAGCCGAGTGGCCCTGGACGCATTGGTGGTACTCACATGACCAACGACTGGCTCGCCGTCGCCCGCGAGCTCGCCGCGACGCTGCGCGCGGACGCGGCGCAGCGGGAGCGGGACGCCGCCGAACCACACGCCGAGGTCGCGCTGCTGCGCGCCTCCGGCCTGCTGACCCTGCTGGTCCCGTTGGCCGGTGGCGGGCGCGGGGCCGGCTGGCGAACGGCCAACGAGGTCACCAGGATCGTGGCCGCGGCCGACGCCTCGGTCGGGCACCTGCTCGGCTACCACTACCTGCAGCTGTGGCGCACCGAGCTGTTCGAGCGCCCCGACCTGGTCGACCGGCTGCACCGGGAGACCTCGGCCGGCGACTGGTTCTGGGCCGGGGTGAGCAATCCGCTGGACGCCGCGCTGCGGTTCACACCGGTCGACGGCGGCTTCCTGGTCGACGGGCGCAAGACCTTCGCCACCGGCGCCAGCGTGGCGGATCGGCTCGTGGTCAGCGCCACCCACACCGACACCGGGGAGAAGATCACGTTCGTCGTGGACGCCGGCGCCGATGGCGTGCGCTACCTGCGGGACTGGGACAACCTCGGCCAGCGGCTGACGGCCAGCGGCGGCGTGGTGTTCGAGAACGTCCACGTGCCGGCGGCCGACGTGCTCGGCGTGCACGACGAGTCCGCGGTCCGCGCCTCGCTGGCCGCGCTCGGCTTCCAGCTGATGCTCACCCAGATCTACGTCGGGATCGCCGACGGCGCGCTGACCGAGGCCGCCGAGTACACCAGGACCAGCTCCCGGGCGTGGACGCTGTCCGATGTGGACGAAGCGGTCGCCGACCCGTACATCCTCGCCGGCTACGGCGAACTGGCCGCCAGGACCAGGGCCGCCGCCGCGCTCACCGACCTCGCGGCGGCCGCCATCGGCGAGGCGTTCGACCGGGGCGACGCGTTGACCGCCAGGGAACGCGGCGAGGCCGCGGTCGCGATCTCGGCGGCCAAGGTGGTGGCCACCGGCGTCGCCAACGACGCGAGCTCGAAGGTGTTCGAGTTCACCGGCGCCAGGGCGAGCGCGAACAAGTACGGCCTCGACCGGTTCTGGCGCAACGCCCGCACGCTGACCCTGCACGATCCGGTGGCCTACAAGGCCCGAGAGGTCGGCGCGCACCTGCTCACCGGTGAGCTGCCGCGACCGTCCGGGTACAGCTGATGACCATCCAGCCGATCCTGGCCGACAGCGTCCGGCTGGCCGACGACGGCGTGTACATTCTGGACCGCCGGGTCTTCCCCGCCCGCCGGGAGTGGGTGCGCTGCGCCACCGTCGAGGACGTGGCGGTGGCCATCGAGGACATGGTCACCCAGTCCTCCGGCCCCTACTTCGCCGCGCTGTGGGCGATGGTGCTCGCCGCTCGCGAGGCAGCGGACCTGCCCGACCCGGTGGCCCACCTGGAGGCCGCCGGAGCGCGGCTGGTGGCCACCCGGCGCACGAACAACCACCTGCGCAAGGCGGTCCACGCCGTGCTGTCCGCTGTGGACACCACCGACATCGTCGGGTCGGCAACCGAGGGCGCGCTGGCGGGCGACCAGCGGTACCGCGCGCGCAGCCGCGCGCTCGGCGAGCACACCGCGAAGCTGTTGCCGGACAACGCGTCCCTGCTCACCCACTGCTGGGCCGACCTCTATCTCGTCGAGCTGGTGCACGCCGCGCGCGCGGCCGGCAAGTCGTTCTCCTTCCACTGCACCGAAACCCGCCCCTATCTCCAGGGCGCCCGGCTGACCGCGACCACCCTGGCGGAAATGGGCGTGCCCACCACGCTGATCACCGACGGTATGGGCGCGGCCGTGCTCGCCGACGGCCGGATCGACGCCCTGGTGACCGCCGCCGACCGGGTCACCATGGACGGCCACGTGGTGAACAAGATCGGCACCCTCGGGCTGGCGGTCGCCGCACACGCCTACGAGGTGCCGTTCCTGGCGATGGTCCAGGCGCCCGACCAGCACGCCCCGACCGCCGCGGACGTGCCGATCGAGTACCGCGACGGTGCCGAGGTGCTCGCCTCGGCCGGCGTCACCGAGCCGGGAATCCAGGGCCTGTACCCGGCCTTCGACATCACCCCACCCCGGTTCGTGTCCACTGTGGTCACCGACCGGGGAGCATTCGACCCCGCCGAACTCGCCGGCTATCACCAGGAGGAACCGTGACGCTCGCGCTCGACTGGGTGGTCCTCGACATCGAGGGCACGCTCACCGCGACCAGCCAGGTGCACGTGGTGCTCTACGACTACGCGCGGCCACGGCTTGGCCCGTGGATCGACGAGCACGACGACGACCCGGTGGTCGCCGACGCGGTCGCGCGGACCCGCGACCTTGGCGGACTGCCGGCCACCGCCACCACCGCCGAGGTGGTGGCGGTGCTGCACGAGTGGATGTCCGCTGACCAGAAGATCGCGCCGCTGAAGACGTTGCAGGGACTCATCTGGCAGCGCGGCTACGCCGACGGCGACCTGACCACCGAGTTCTTCCCGGACGTGGCGCCCGCGCTGCGGCTCTGGCACGGCGCCGGGCTGCGGCTCGCGGTGTTCTCCTCCGGCTCGATCGCCGGCCAGGTGGCCTCCTTCTCGCGCACCACCGACGGCGACGTGACCGGCCTGTTCGACCAGCACTTCGACACGGTCAACGCCGGCCCGAAACGCGAAGCGCCCTCCTACCACGCGATCGCCACGGCCCTCGGCGCCGAACCCCAGCGGATCGTGTTCCTGTCCGACGTGCCGGCCGAGCTGCACGCCGCCGCGGCGGCCGGCTGGCAGGCCATCGGTGTCGCCCGCCCCGGCGAGCCCTTCGGCGACGCCGACTTCGGTCCACACCGGACAACCGCGTCCTTCTCCGGCCTGCTCCTGGACCAACCATGACGGCGGCCGCCGGCCGCGCCCTGGCCGAGGAAGCCGCGCGGTACGCCGCGATGGGCTGGATGCGGGGCACCGCAGGCAACCTGTCGGTGGTGCTGTCCCGCGACCCGCTGCGCCTAGCGGTCACCGCGAGCGGGCTGGACAAGGGCGAGCTGACCGAGCACGACGTGGTGGAGGTGGACGCGCGGGGTGTGGCCGTCGCCGGTGGCGTGCCGTCCGCGGAGGCCGGTCTGCACGCGCGGATCGCCAGGGTGGCCGGCGCGGACGCGGTGGTGCACGTGCACGCGCTCGCCCCGGTGCTGGCCGCGCAGCGCTGGCCGGGCGGGGTGGCGCTGCGGGACCTGGAGATGCTCAAGGGCTTCGGCCGGGAGGCCGAGGACGACCTGGTCACCGTGCCGGTAGTGGCCAACAGCCAGGACATGCGCGTGCTCGGCGACGGCTTCGAACGCGGATACCGGTCCGACACCCCGGCGCTGATCGTCGCCCGGCACGGGATCTACGTGTGGGGCGCGGACCTGCGCCAGGCGCGCTACCGGCTGGAATGCCTCGAGTGGTTGCTCAGGTTCGTTCTCGAGGCGACCCTGGACGACAGTGGAGAGAGAGGGATCTGACATGACGCTGCTCACCGTGTGGGACGACACCGACCCGGGCACGACCTTGCTGCGTACCGAGGACGGCGAGGAGATCGCCACCGAGCTCAAGCAGCTCGGCGTCCGGTTCGAGCGCTGGCCGCTGGTGGCCGGCCTGTCGCCGGAGCCGACCTCCGAGGAGGTGCTCGCCGCCTACGCCGACCAGATCGCCCGAGTGGTGGACACCGAGGGCTACATCATGGTCGACGCACTGCACATGACGCCGAGGGACACCGAGGAGTGGGCCGAGCACGCGCGCACCGCGCGGCAGAAGTTCCTCGCCGAGCACACCCACGACGACGACGAGGACCGCTTCTTCGCCCGTGGCGCCGGGGTGTTCTACCTGCACACGCATGGCCGGGTCTACGGCGTGCTGTGCGAGGCCGGCGACCTGCTCAGCGTGCCGGCGAACACCACCCACTGGTTCGACATGGGCACCCGGCCCGACTACGTGTCGGTCAGGTTCTTCCACGACGACGACGGGTGGGTCGGCAACTTCACCGGCAACCGGCTGGCCGAGGACTTCCCCGACTTCGACACGCTCATCGCGGCACGCTGACCAGGAACAGCGACAGCCCCTGATCGGTCAACGAGGCGTCCACCCCGCCGCCGCCGGCTGTGCCAACGGCACCCCAGCGGTCTCCGCGGGCTCCGCCGAACACAGCTCCGTAGCGCCGCGGTAGCGCCGCCTCGGTGGGGTCCGGATAAACCGTTCCGTTCGACTGTCGCTTCGACACATTTCGTCGGCAATTCGAAGCGCTTCGACGATATTCACCGGGTCGCTTGCATACGTTCCGATTATCCGGTATCACTGTGCGTAAAGACTATTTCCACAGAGTCGTGGAGGCCTGAAATGCGTTCCCTGCGCACAGTTTTTCGAGTATTCATCGTTGGCATTGCCGCGGTGCTCATACTTCCCCTGCTACCGGCCGGCGTCGCGTTCGGCCACGGGTCGGCGATCGGCCCGGCGTCGCGCCACTACGGATGTTGGGACCGGTGGGGAAGCGACTTCCAGAACCCGCAGATGGCCACCGAGGACCCGATGTGCTGGCAGGCATGGCAGCACGACTCCAACGCGATGTGGAACTGGAACGGCCTGTACCGCGAGCAGGTCGGCGGCAACCACCAGGCGGCCATCCCGGATGGTCAACTGTGCAGTGCCGGGCGGACCGGCGGCACTCGCTATGCCGCACTCGACACGCGCGGGGCCTGGCAGACGACGCAGGTGAGCAACCGGTTCACCTTCCGCACACATGACCAGGCACGCCACGGCGCGGACTACTACCGCATCTATGTCACCAAGCAGGGATTCAATCCGCTGACCGAGGAATTGGGCTGGAGTGATCTGGAACTGGTGGCCGACACCGGGGTCATCGCGCCGGGCGTCGGCACCCCGGAAAACGATCCCGTGCTGAACGGCGTCACCGTGTCAATCGACGTCAACGCGCCCGGGCGGTCCGGCCGACACATTGTCTACATGATCTGGCAGGCGAGCCATTTCGACCAGACCTTCTACTCGTGCAGCGACGTGATCTTCGGCTGACCGACAACCGCGTCCGGTAGCCGGGCGGCCAGGTGTGTACTGGCCGCCCGGCGTACGCGTCTATAGAGTGAGTCCGCTCGTCCGCATCCGCCGAAGGGATGTGTCGGAACCATCAACGAAAGCGCGCTGACCTCGCCGGCACGGCCGATGGCGTTGGTGGACTGGGACAACACGCTGCGGCCAGGGTTCACCATTCTGGACTGGTCCCGACATCTCGCTGCCGAGAACCTGTTCGACGCGAGCACGCTGCGGGAGTTGATCGAGGTGGTGGACGACTACCTGGTCGGCGCGGTGGCCTATCAGGATCTCGCCGCACGTGCGCCAGAACTGTACGCCGCCGGTCTGCGCGGGTCCCGGTCGGCGCGGTGACCGAGTGCGCGGCGGATTTCGTCGCGCGGGACCGGGTTTCGCTGTTCGGCTTCGTCGACGGCCTCCACCGGTTCCTGCGACAGCACGACGTCGAGATCGTGGTGATATCGGGCGCGCCGGCCGAGGTGCTGGCCGCCTATCGCGAGATATTCGGCTGGCGCGCGGCCTTCGGCGTGGTCATCGGCGAGCGCGGGGGCGCCTACACCGGGAAACTGGCCAGAAATCCCGCTGGCGCGGGGGAGAAGAAGCGGTTGGTGCGACAGGTGTCGGCCGCCAACGCGCTGCTCGCGATCGGCGACTCGGAGTCCGACGTACCCCTGTTCGACGCGGCGACCTGCAAGATCGTCGTGGACAGTGCCGGGGTGATCGCCGACGCCCCGAACGTCGTGCGCGTCAGGTCCGACATGTCCACGGCGGAGTTCCTGACGTCGTTGACCGCGGTCATCTCGGTCGAGAGGGCTCGATGACCGGTCTGGACCTGCCCAGCGCGCCCGGTACCCGCCCGTGTGGCAGAAGGAGCCGCCGCCGCGATCTCCTGACTAGGATGTGGCGTGCTCACAATCCCAGGGGGTGCCCGTGTCGGCCGAGGCGATCGAGGTCCGTGACCTGCGCAAGACGTTCGGCCCGGTGAAGGCGGTCGACAACCTCACCTTCACCGTGCCCGCCGGCACGATCACCGGGTTCCTCGGACCCAACGGCGCCGGCAAGACCACCACCCTGCGCTGCCTGCTCGGCCTCGTCGGCCCGACGAGTGGCACCGCGACCATCGGCGGCCTGGCCTACGCCGACCTGCCCCAACCGGCGGCCACCGTCGGCGCGATGCTCGAGGCGTCGAGCTTCCACCCGGCCCGCAGCGGCCGCAACCACCTGCTGGTCTACTGCACGGTCAACGGCTTTCCGGACCAGCGGGCGGACGAGGTGCTCGAGCAGGTCGGGCTCACCAAGGCGGGCGGGCAGAAGGTCCGCGGGTACTCCATGGGCATGCGCCAGCGGCTCGGCCTGGCCGCCGCGCTGCTCGGCGACCCCAAGGTGCTGATCCTGGACGAGCCGGCCAACGGGCTCGACCCGGAGGGCATCGCGTGGCTGCGGGCGTTCCTGCGCCGCATGGCCGACGACGGCCGCACGATCCTGGTCTCCAGCCACGTACTGAGCGAGGTCGAGCAGACCGTCGACAACGTGGTGATCATCAACCGGGGCACCCTGGTCCGCCAGGGCACGATCGCCGAGCTGGCCGAGCACGCCGGCCAGACCGTACTGGTCCGCGGGCCCGATCTGGACCGGCTCATCTCCGCGTTGCCCGAGCAGGCGAGCGCCACCCGCCAGGACGGCGCCCTGCGGGTCACCGGCCTGACCACCGACGAGGTCGGCCACCTCGCCTTCACCGAGCGCGTCGAGCTGCACGAGTTGACCGCCGAGCGCAGCGACCTCGAGCAGATCTTCTTCGCGCTGACCAGCGAGGGAGACCCGCGATGATCCGGCTGATCCGCGGCGAGGCCCGCAAGCTGTTCACCACCAAGCTGTGGCTGTGGATGACGCTCGGCGCGCTCGCGATGACCGCGATGTTCTTCGGCTTCACGATCGCGTTCGACGGCGCGGAAGGCAACCCGCAGCCCCCACTGTCCACACCGGAGGGACAGCGCAACCTGTTCGGCTCGGCCTCCGGGGCGGGCGTGCTCGCGCTGATCCTCGGCATCATCGCGGTCACCGGCGAGTTCCGCCACCAGACGGTGACGCCGACCTTCCTCGCCACCCCCCACCGCGGCCGGGTGGTGATCGCGAAGCTGCTCACCTACGCGCTCGCCGGCATCGCCTACGGCGCGGTGGTGCTGCTGTTCGCGATCGCGCTGGCGCTGCCGTGGCTGGCCGCCAAGGACATCGACGTCTCCTTGTCCGCCAACGGGATCCCGGGCGCGCTGGCCGGCACCGTCGCCGGTATCGCGGTCTACGCGGTGCTCGGTGTCGGCATCGGCGCCCTGGTACGCAACCAGATCGCCGCGATCGTCGGCTCGCTGGTCTACCTGTTCGTTCTCGAGTCGTTCGTGGCCGCGCTGCCCACGATCCGCGACTACTACAAGTTCTTCCCCGGCGGCGCGAACGCGGCGCTGACCGGCACCTCCCAACCGGGCGTCGACCTGCTCGCGCCCTGGCAGGGCGGCGTGCTGCTGGTGGCCTACGGCCTGGTGTTCGCGATCGCCGGCACCAGGCTCGCGGTTCGGCGCGACGTGTCCTGATCGGACACTGATGTGTCTACAGTGGACGAATTGGCCGCCCCCGCCTGAACAGCATGTCGGCGAGGTCGACCGGTCGTCGGTCGGCAGGAACTCACCGTCGGTGTTGCGATAGCCCCTGGTGCGGCACCGCCGTTCTCGCAGGCGCATTCGCGTGGCCGATGGGGCGGCCCGATGCGCGCGGATCGGGGTCGCGCGCGCACCGGGCCGAGAGGGTGGGGCAACTGCTACCCGGCAGCACAGGTCGGGGTCGGCCCGGCGCCGGTACCGGTGCCCTGGAAGCCGAACTCGGTCCACTGCCCGGCGGCGAGCGCGCCGTTGTCGGCGGTGTTGGTGAACTGGATCGCGCCGCTGCTCGCACTGCGGTTGGTGTTCCAGGCGTTGACCACCGTCGCGCCGGAGGGCAGCGTCAGGTCCACCCGCCAGGAGCCGATCGCCGTGTCGCCAGCGGTGACCCGGACCGTGGAGACGAACCCGCCCGGCCACTGGTTGGTCGAGACCGTCGCCGCGCAGCCATCGGCGGGCGGATCGGTCGGCGGCGGCTCCTGCGGTTCGCCATCCGACAGCGTCGGCGTGGTCCAGGTCCGCCATTCGGCCAGGTTGGCCGGTTTCCTGCTGGAGATCCGGATCACCCCGGGAGCGCTGCCCGAGTTCTGCAGGAACCGTTGGATGCTCTGCTGGATGGGCGTACGCCAGTCGGCCCGGACCGCGCAGTGGTTGCCGTCCTGGACATCGGACCAGTAGCTGATGTTGCCGCCGGCGCCGAGTGCCTTGTAGACCTCGGCGCCGCCGAGCGCGGACACCGCGCCCGAGCGCGCGCCAAGCCAGTCGATGTGCGGGTTCTCCATGATGAACAGCCCTCGGGGCGCGATCATCCCGACCACTTCGTGCATGTCGACCGGCAGGTTGGCCGGGTTGCCGGTGAACGAGCTGAACGCGTCGCCAAGCCACGGCTGCTCACCGTAGGCGCTGCTCAACGGTTGGGCGCCGGACTCGGTGGCGACCCCGCGCAGGATCGGCGCGCCGGCGCTGCCGGACTCGATCGGCATGGTCAACCCGATGCGCTGGTCGAACGCGCCGACCGCGAAGGCGCCCTTGCCGTACCGCGAACAGCCGGTGACGCCGATGTCCGCGCGCAGCACGGTGCCGCCGGACTGTTCGATGACGTCGATGATCCGGCTGGCGCCCCAGGCCCAGGCGGCCAACAGCCCGGTACTGCTGGTGTTGCCGTAGATGCTGTAAAACGCGCCCTGCTTGTTGTTGCGGGGCGTGCCTTCCCGGCCGACCGCGAGCGGGTCGTAGTTGATGACCGCGGCGCCCGCGTTGCGGATGGTGGTCGTGTCCGCGCCGAATCCGCCGAGCACGATGACCGCCGGGAACGGGCCGGTGCCGCTCGGCAGCTGCACGCTCGCGGAGAAGCTGGCACTACGGCCGTTGTGCGACACGTTCACCGTGATGTTGCTGCTGGACACCGTTCCGGTGACGCTGGTCGGCTTGGCCGGCTTCTCGCCGAAGACCGTGCGCTCGGCCAGTCGCTTGATCTCCGCGCGCCGGCATCGCCAGTCGGACTTGGCGGTGATGCGTTCGCCGTTCAGTTTCGTGAAGGGGTCGGGTAGCCGGGAGTTCGCCGGGAACGATCCTGGCAGGGTCACCTGGCAGTCCGCGCCGTCGTCCTCGACCCCGGCGGCGAGCGGGGCGGGTGCGACGGTTTCCGCGGCCACCGTGACGTTTCCGACCAGGGCGAGTGCCGCGGCCAGCACGGCGACCACACATCTGCTACCGATCGACATTTCGCTGCCTCCATCTCCGATGATGGGACCGAAATTCTCGGAAATATACCGGAAATAGCATATGGCGGAAAACCACTTCTGGTCAACAGTCCTACCAGTGTGCGGTTAATTACCGAAAATGAACCGAAAGCCAGTGCGGCCGCGACCCGTGGTCGCGGCCGCGCCGGCCTGTTCCCCCGGTCAGCCGGAGATCCGGCCGACTCCCGCGCCCGCGGTCACGGACGACTTGACCGCGCTCGCGCTCTGCGGGGTGTACGGGTAGGGCACCCCGCCGACCGAGCCGCCGGTCTGGCACGACCCGGAGCTGACGAACTGGTTGTTGAGCGACCGCAGCGATCCCTCCGACGAGTCGCCCTGGCCGAGCTCGCACGGGGAGTCGGTGTTCTCGAAGGAGTTGCCCTCCACCAGCACCGCGGCGTCCTCTGTGGACGCGACACCGTAGTCGTCGACCGAGGAGTAGTAGTTGTTCAGCACGTGCACCACGTTGCCGAACCGCACACGCGGGTTGCGCTGGCCCGTGTTGTCGAACCAGTTGTTGTGGTAGGTCACCCGAAGCCGGCCGACGTCCTGCGCGCTGTTGTCGTCGTCGTGACCGAGCAGCATCGTCTTGTCGGTGCTGGCGAACCGGTTCCAGGACACCGTCACGTAGTCCGAGCCGCGCTTGATGTCCAGCGACCCGTCGTAGGCCGGCCGGAACTCGTTGTGGTCAAGCCAGATGTGGTGGCTGAACATCTGCACGTTGACCGAGTCGTCGTCGGCGTTCTGGAAGATCAGGTTCCGCACGATGACGTTGTGCACCGCGTTGGCCGGCGGCGAGGTGATGCTGTCGGACAACGGCAGCCCGATGTTCAGCCCACCGCCGCTGATGCCGGAGTTCGAGCCGACACCCACGATCGTCTTGTCCGAGGACACGTCGTGCATGCCGTCTGGCACCGTGATCATGCCCTGCACCTGGATGATCCGCGCGCCGGACGCGGCGATCTCACTGAGCAGCGCCGAGGAGCTGGTCACGGTGACCGTCTGGCCGCCGGCGCCGCCGGTGGTGCCGCTCTGACCGAGCCCGTCGAGTGTGGCGTAGCCAAGCTGGCCGGCGGGCGGGTCGGTCGGGTCGTCCGGCGGGTCGCCGCCGTCGACGGACTCGACGCTCACGTCGTCGAAGGACGCGGTGGCGTTGAAGGTGGCCAGGCCGGTCTGCCCGGAGGAGAACTGGCTGTCGGTCGCGGTGGCGACCAGGTTCCCGTCCACGTAACCGCGCAGCGTGCTGCCGGACACCTCGATCCGCAACGTGTACCAGCTGTTCGTGCTCACCGTGAGCGCGGCGCTGGCCAGTGTGCTTCCCCTGCCGTCGACCAGTTTCTTGAGCTGGACGGTGTTTCCGCTGCGCACCGAGAGGTAGTAGTAGCTGGTCGCGCTCTGTGCCCTGGCGAGCAACGCGACGAACCGGTCGGAACCGTTGAAGGACAACGCCTTCACCCGGGCCTGGACGGCGTAGTCGGTCCAGCTCGACGACCCGGCCAGCGCTCTGGCGTCGCCGCTGTTCCCGCTCTGTCGCGCCGACGGGGTGCCGTCGGTGGCCACCGACCAGCTGCCGCCGGAGGTGGTCCAGCCGGCCAGGTCACCGTCCTCGAAGGTGTCGGTGAACAGCGTCTCGGCTTGCGCGCTCGGCGCGGGTGCGACGAGTGCGAGCACGACCGCGCCGAGTGCGCCGAGCACAGTGAGAATCGTGCTGGTGCGCCTGGTAGTTCGTCGTGGATGGGCTGTCTCCAACATGGCGAGTCTCCGTGTCGTTCCGTCCTCTGTGGACCTGGTAGTCCGCTCAACCACAGGCTATGGACGGCCGAATGGAGAATCGCGGCCAATACGTGGACTTTGCCGCGACCGGTGTGGTCAGGCGCGGAACGCGCCGACCGAGGAGACGTGCATGGAGGTCCCCGGCGCCAGCTGGGCCAGCGGCTCGAGCGGGATGAGGCACCACGGGTCGGCGAACGCCTCGATCACCCGGTCGGTCTCGTTGAACAGGACGTGCGTGCCGAGCGGAAGCCTGTTGCAGCCGCTCGGGTTCTCCCACACCCGTACCGGGAGCAGGTCGCCGACGAAGGCCACGACCCGGCCGGTGGCCTGCGCGGTGGCCGACGGCGCGGCGAGGGTGGTCAACAGGACGGCGGCGGTGACGGCGAGGGTGACGCTGCGGCGGATCGACATCGGTGCTCCTTGGGTGATAACGGTTTCCGGTCAGGCTCAGATACGGTTGCCGTGCTCGTCGCATGGCAGGCGGTCCGATCCGTACTCCTCGGCGAAGTCCTCGCTGATGTCCGCCTCGGTGAAGGTCATCTCGGTCGGGCCGATGCTGATGGGTCCGGCGAAGGGGGTGTCGACGTCGCGGATCAGCAGCATCGAGGCGACGAACAGCGCCGTGAGCACGGCGACGGCGAAGATGTGTACCTGGCTCTCGCGCAGCCGGATCGAGTAGGCGTAGCCGGCCACGGTGAGTGCGAGCGTGAGCGCCATGAACCAGTACACGATCTCGGGAATGGCGGGGGTGGACTCGCTCACCCTGGACTGTCTGGCCTCCGACCGGTCCCGGTCGGTGTTGACCAGGATCTCGAACACCGAGCCCTGGTCGGTCGCGGCCATCTGCTTGAGGTAGGTGCGCAGCTGGGTCGTCCAGACGCTCGGCGCGGACGACTCGCCACCGCCGGCCATCGCGGGCCACGAATGGTGCCGGACCGCTTTGGCGTAGCAGACGGTGACCGCCTGCAGGGGTTCTCGGTACTCGGCGGGGGCGTAGTCGGCGGTCTCGAACATGTGGTCGATGGTGGACGCCTCGCGCGCGGCCGCGTCCTCGGCGCCGCTGTAGGACTCGGCCGCACCGACGAGGACGAAGGCGAGCACGAGCACCGCGAGGGTCTCCAACGGGCTGACGAGGTCGGTGACCGATGGGCAGTCGTCGTTGTCGCGCCTGCGCAGGAGCCGGTTGCCGAGCAGGCCGGCGACGAGCGCGAGCACGATGATTATCGAGGCGACCACCACGGGACGGAAGTATTCAGACATTGCCGATAGGCTTCCAAACGTTCGCCAGTCGGGTTACCCGCCGAGGTGACCGAGCGTGCGTGCTGACCGCGATTTCTCACTCCAACGCGTAGCGAAACTCCCGTCCGGCGCACGATTCCACGAGCCCTCCGGTGGTCGGATTTACCGACCGAACGACGAAGCGCTCCGATAGTGCACACCATTAGGTGTTGTGCTGGTCGGGGTAAACCCGGTACCGGCCCCGCGCTGGTAATTTCGTAACCGCCATGAGGACAAACCGAAATCGGGAGACCTGCATGAGGCACGTTCGATCGATCCTCGGGGCGGCGGCGGTCGCCGCTCTCCTCACCGGCGGCGCCGGGATGGCGCGGGCCGAGTCGGACGACGCCAGGGCGACCGGCTCGGTGCTGGTCTTCGAACACGAGCTCGCCTCGACGACCCGGTTCGACGACCCGACGGGCTGTGTCAAGCTGCCCCCGACGGCCCACCTGCTCACCAACCTGACCGACGCCGACATCCGGGTCTACGCCGACCCGTTCTGCCTGACCCCGAGCCTGGTCGTGCCGCCGGGCACCGGCGCGCACCTGGCCCCGCTGTCCGCGAGCTTCTCCGCTTGATCGCGCTCGTCGCGAGGAGCCGTCGATGACGAGCCCATCCCTCGAGTCGTCGTTCGACGTGGTCGTCGTCGGGTTGGGCTACGTCGGGCTGCCACTGGCCAGCCACGCGAGCCAGGCCGGGCTCACGGTCGCCGGGCTAGACGTCCGCGCCGAGGTGGTCGCGGGCCTGGCCGCCGGCCGCTCGCACATCGCCGACGTGCCGGCCGCCGACGTGCTGCTGATGGCCGACAACGGCTTCGTGGCGACCACCGACCCCGCCGTCATCGCCGGCGCGGACGTCGTGGTGATCTGCGTGCCGACCGGGCTGGACCAGGCCGGCCGGCCCGATCTGGGCGCCGTGCGCGCCGCCACCGCGACGGTCGCCGCGCACCTGCGGGTCGGCGCGCTGGTGGTGCTCGAGTCGACCAGCTACCCCGGGACCACCGACGAGGTGGTCCGCCCGATCCTGGAGCGGCACACCGGCTGGACCGCCGGCGAGGAGTTCCACCTCGCGTTCTCCCCGGAGCGCATCGACCCCGGCAACGCGCGCTTCGGCGTGCGGAACACACCGAAGATCGTCAGCGGGCACACGCCCCTGTGCGCCAAGCACTGCGCGACCTTCTACGGCCAGTTCGTGGACACGCTGGTGATCGCGCGCGGCACCCGCGAGGCCGAGCTGGCCAAGCTGCTGGAGAACGCCTACCGGTATGTGAACATCGCGCTGGTCAACGAGCTGGCCATGTTCTGCCACCGGCTCGACATCGACGTGTGGGACGTCCTGCACTGCGCCGGCACCAAGCCCTTCGGGTTCGCCCCGTTCTCGCCGGGACCCGGCGTCGGCGGGCACTGCATCCCGGTCGACCCGAGGTACCTGGCCGCCAAGGCGGCCGCCGAGGGCTTCTCGTTCGGCCTGCTGGACGCCGCGAGCAGGGTCAACACCGGCATGCCCGCCTACGTCGCCGGGCGGGCGGCCGGGCTGCTCGCCGCGCACGGCCGGCCGGTCGGCCAGGCGCGGGTGCTGCTGCTCGGTCTGACCTACAAGCCCGACGTCGCCGACCCGCGCGAGTCGCCGGCCGTCGGCGTGGCCGAGGAGCTGACCCGGCTCGGCGCACGAGTGCTCGGCCACGATCCGCACGACGCGGCGCCCGTCGGCTTACCGGCGGGCGCGGAACGGATCGATGATCTGTGGCCAGCGGTCCGCGCGGCCGATCTGACAATTCTGTTGCAGGATCACCAGACCTATGACCTCGGTCGTTTGGCCGTGGAGGCGACACTGCTGCTCGATACTCGTGGAAAAGCATTCGGCGAGCGGGTGTGGCGTCTTTGATTCACAATTGAACAGTCCACACGTGGGTCCTTGTTTCGAAACCATCCAGGAGGATATTCATGTCTACGGCCGTGCGGAACGAGCGCCTCAGGCAGCGCTTCCAGAAATGGGACGTCAACAACAACGGCTACATCGAGCGCTCGGACTACGAGGCGGAGGCACAGCGCATCATCAAGGCTTTCGGTGAGGCGCCGTCCTCGCCGAAGGCCAGGGCGCTGCTGGATGCCTACCTCGGAATGTACGACCAGCTGGCGCGCAAGGTCGGCGCGCGCCAGGGCGTCACCGAGGACCAGTTCATCCAGTACGTGGAAAGCCAGATGTTCGAGCAGGGCGACGCCGGCTTCAACCGGGTGCTCCGGCCGACCATCACCGCGATCGTGAACCTGTGCGACACCGACGGCGACGGCAAGGTCAGCCCGGCGGAGTTCAAGCGCTGGCTCGGCGCGGTCGGCGTGCCGCCCACCGAGGCGGACACCGCGTTCCGCAAGCTCGACAAGGACAGCGACGGCCAGCTGAGCGTGGACGAGCTCACCCAGGCCGTGCGCGACTTCCACGCGGGCACCAGTGATGTCTCGCTGCTCGGCGGTCGTTGAGTACCACCGCGCGAAGAAGGGCCGGTCGCCGCGTGGCGGCCGGCCCTTCTCGCTACCCGGTCGCCTGCCGGAACGCGATCCGCTGCTCGGGCACCAGGCCCAGCTCGGGGCCGGTGCGTGGCACGGGAGTGCGGACCAGGATGTTGTAGTGGTTGGGCAGGTGGCAGGCGTCGAAGCCGAGCACGGTGCCGACCGGCTCGCCCTCGATGTACAGCTCGTCGCCGCGGTCGATCACCCCGGCGGCGGTCACCTCGAGGAAGCCGAGGAAGCCCACGCGGTCGATCCGGGCGCCGGGCGAGGTCTCGTCGTGGTCGGTGGTGACCAGTTCGTGCACCTCGCCTCGGCGGACACAGCGGCTGGCGAACGGCTCCAGGCGCATGCCCCGGTCGTCGCGCCGGTGGACCAACACCTTCACCAGCAGCCCGGTGACCGTTCGCTTCTGGCCGTTCTCACGCATCGAGCGCGACCTCCTCGGCCGCCATCCGGTAGCAGCTGTCCACAAGCGACAGTTCGGCGAGACCGGTCGGCTGACACGGCCGTCGCCCGGCGACGATGGCCAGGAAGTCGTCGAGCACCCCGGCGTACTCGTGCCACAGTGAGCCCTTGAACCGTTGGTGTCCGGCCAGCATGTCCGCGCCGAGCACCGTGCCGTCGGCCAGCCGCACCTCGAGATCCTTCACCTCGCCCGGATACGACCAGTCCAGCTCGACGGTGACCGGGACGCCCGCTGTCGACTGGAGCCCGATCCGCGCCTGCCGGTCGACGCCATGGTCGTCCCTGGTGATCTCGGCGGAGACGGGCGTCAGCGGACCGAGCAGGTGCCTGGCCAGGTCGAAGGCGTTCGGCCCGTTGTCGGCCAGACAGCCGCCGCCGCACCGGGCGGGGTCCAGGTACCAGCGGTCGTCCCCGGTGTGCTCCTCGATGAGCTCCAGGTAGCGGATCCGCACCGACTCGACCGGCGCGCGGCCGGCCAGCCCGCGCACCAGGTCGGCCACGTTGTCGTTGTACCGCCGGTGGAACGCGCAGAACAGCGGCAACTCCCGCGCACCGGCGAACCGGACCAGGTGCTCGCCCTGCTCGACGGTCAGCGCCAGCGGCTTCTCCACACACACCGGCAGACCGGCGTTCAGCGCGTCGTGGCAGACCACGAGGTGCGCGTCGTTGGGCACCGCGACGATCACCGCGTCCAGCGCGGTGCCGGCGAGCATCGACCGGTGGTCGCGGTAGCAGGCGACGTTGCCGCGATGGGGCGACAGCGCGGCCTCGTTCTGGTCACACACCGACGTCAGCCGCACCGAGGACTGTCCCTGGATCGCGGACAGGTAGAACCGGGAGATCACCCCGAGGCCGATCAGCCCCAACCTCAGCGGGCGCATCAGGCCACCTCCACGGGTGCCGGTACGCCGGTGTCGGCGGCCACCGCGCACAGCTCGTCGAACAGCTCAACAGCCAGCGGAACGCCCTGTCGCCGGTACTGTTCGGCGCGTTCGGCCTCCGGCCAGCCGGGGTAGCTCACCGGCCTGTTGTCCTCAGTGGAGGGACAGTCGGCCAGCGTGCCGAACAGCACGGCGGCATCCCTGGCGAACCCGCCGTCCGGCCGGAGCAGGTCGGGGGCGATCGCCAGCAGGAACAGCCCGATGTCGTCGTCGCGGCCGGTCGGCCCGCCGTCGCCGAGCAGCGCGTCCCGGCTGGGGCCGAACGCCGCGCCCGACAGCAGCGCGGCGAGCACCTCGACCACCACACCGAGCCCGAAACCCTTGTACACCCCGGTTTCCGGGGATCCGCCGAGCCAGCGCAGGTGGGCATCGCCCCGGTCGAACGCGCTCGGATCGGTCACCGGGCGCCCGCTGTCGTCGGCCAGCCAGCCGGGCGGGATGTCCTGTCCGGCGCGGGCGGCCTCGCGGACCCGGCCGGTCGGCACCACGGTGGTGCTCATGTCCAACACGAACGGTGGGCCCGCGGTTACCGGCACCGCGACGCTCAGCGGGTTCGTGCCGAGCATCGCCAGCCGCCCGCCGGGTGGCCTGGCGATCCGCTGCCCGCCGCAGTTGGCCGCCACCACGCCGACCATGCCCCGCTCGACCGCGCGGGCGGCGTGGTGGCCAGCACACCCGATGTGGGTGAGGTCGCGGACGCTGACCAGCCCGATGCCGTACGCGCTCGCCCGGTCGACCGCGAGGTCCATGGCCGCACCGGCGGCCCACAGCCCGAGCGCGCGGTTGGCGTCGACCATCACGCACGCCCCGAGATCGCGGGTGACCGCCAACTCCGCCCGGGGGTCCACTCTGGACTCGGCGAACAGCGGCAGGTACAGCCGGGTGAGGTTGGCCAGGCCGTGTGAGCGCACGCCGGTGAGGTCGCCGTGGCACAGGGCGGCCGCGGCGGCGGCCGCCCTCGGTCCCGGCAGGCCGTGGCTGGCGAACACCGCCGTGGTGAAGTCGACCAGGTCCGGGTACCCGACCCGGATCGTGGTGGCGCGTGTTGTTGACCGCGTCATCGTGCTCCTCTTCCCTGTACGTTTCGGTCGTTGGCGAAGCAGCGCAGAATGTTGGCCACCGCGGCGGCGAACCGCTCGAGGTCGGCGAGGTCGGCGTACTCGCCGCTCGCGTGCGCGTTGTTGGTGGTCAGTGAGCCGGGTCCGAGGACCACTGTGGACACTCCGGGCAGCCCGTGCAGCCAGATGGCGTCACAGGTGAACGCCGGTTCGGCCGCCGGCCACGGCGCCACCCCGGCGCGGTCGAGCAGCCCGGCGCACCACGGGTCGGCGCCGTCGAGCGCGGGCAGCCCGCGCTTGTGCCATTCCAGGGTGGTGACCTCGGCCGCGTCCGCCGCGGTGCGCGCGAACGCCTCGAGCCCGCCGAACCTGGCGGTGAAGCTCGCCAGCCCGTCGCGCAGCGCGGTGTGCACCGCGGACTCCAGCCGCGCGCCCGCGGCGGTGGTGGCGTAGGCGAGGTTGAGCAGCAGTTGGCCACTGCCGTAGACCCGGTTGTGCATCAGTCCGGTGTGCAGGCCGGCGACGCACACCTGGTCCTCGCCGAGCGCGAGGGCGAGGTGTTGGGCGAGGAATCCGAGCAGCACGGTGGCGTTGTGGCCGGCGCCGGGGCGGTCGTCGACGGCGTCCGCGCCGCTGGTGCGCACGCAGGCGGTCATCGCCGAGGTGGCGCGGGTGAGGTAGCGCAGGCCGGTCGGTTCGCAGAACACGTTGAGCCGCCCGTAGTGACCGGCCTCGACCAGCGGCCGGGTGCCGATGGTGCCCATCGCGCCGCCCTCCTCGCCGGATACCACCTGGACGAGCACGCCGATCTCCCGGCCGAGTGCCGGCTCGGTGGCCACCGCGGCGCGGATGCCGGCCAGCAGGGCGACGGCGGGGCCCTTCGCGTCGATGGCGCCCCGGCCGGTGAACCGCACGCCGTCGAACCCGACCGGTTCGAGGCCGGCCACGGTGTCGAGGTGGACGTTGAACATCACCGTCGACGCGACCGGGGTCCGCCCGAGCGCCAGCACCAGGTTCGGCTGGGTGTCCAGGAAGTCGGCGGTCTCGGCGGCCGCGCGGCGCACCGCGAGCGGCACGTCCTCACCGGTGGCGCACGCCGGCCTTGCCGGGGCGTGGTGCACCGGGACCAGCCCGGTCGCCGCCGCGGCCGCCGCGTAGGCGCGTTGGGCCTGCCACATGCGTGCCGGTGGCCCGTCCTGGCCGTGCTCCAGCGGGTTGACGGTGGGTAGCGTCAGCAGACGCAGCAGCAGGTCCCGTTCGTGGTCGAGCAGCGGGACACTCGCGGCCGCACCGGTCATCTGCCGCGCTCCACGAGCTCACTCGGCCGGACCTCGGCGCGGACCAGCGCCTCCAGCGCCCAGCCGGCCGCGACGAACCGGGCGGGTGCGTCGGGCGTGGTCCGCGAGCCGTCGTGCGGCACGGTCGCCAGGTGCGGCTCGATGGACACCGCGCCGTGGTAGCCGTGGTCGAGCAGCAGGCGAAGGCAGTCGGCCACCCGCGCGTCGCCGGCGCCGGGCAGCGTGTAGCTGGTGTGCGCGCCGCCGCCGGTCGCGTCCTTCACGTGCACGTGGGCGACGTGTTCGACCACCTCGGCGAGCAGGTCGAGCGCCGAGTAGCCGTGCGCGATCCCGTTGCCGGTGTCGAACAGCAGCGCGAGCGCCGGGTTGTCGACCGCGTCGAGCAGGTCGAGCACGCGCTCGGCGTCCTTGGCCGCCCAGCCGGCACAGTTCTCGTGCACCAGGACGACCCCGGCCCGCGCCGCCAGGTCGGCCAGCGTCCGGATCCGGTCGACGACCCGGCGGCGCCATTCGCGCTCGCCGAGGCCGGCGTTGGGGTAGGACATGATCCGCAGGTACCGGCAGCGCATCGTCGCGCACCGACGCAGCAGGACGTCGAGCTCACGCAGGTCGGCGTCGAACGGGTCGGCGACCGTGCGGGCCCAGTTGCCGATGCGCGAGTCGACACAGACCACCGACAGGCCGGCGGCGGCCACCGCGTCCGCGACGATCGCGAAGTCCTCGTCGGCGAGGTCGGCCAGCGCGACCCCGTCCACGGTGCGCAGCTCGATCCCCGGCCAGTCCAAGGTGGACAGCGCGGCCAGCTGGTCGGCCAGCGCGGGCCCGGCCTCGTCGCCGATGCCGGCGAAGGTGAGTTCAGTCCACATGGGACGCCACCAGCGGTCGCTCTGGGGTGATCTCCGGGCGGTCCTTGGCCGCCGCGAGCAGTCGCACCACGTCCACGGCCAGCTCGAAGTCGGCCGGCCGGACCTCGCCGGGACCGGCGAAGCCGCGGTAGGCGTCGAGCAGGTACGCGCCGAGCGAGTCGTCCTGGAACACGTTGTGCTCGTGCCGGCCACCGGCCGCGACCATCAGCTGGGCGTGGTCGTCGTCCGCGCCGATCGCGTAGTTGCCGATCGCCGTGCCGTGGTCGAAGCGCAGCGTGATCCGGCGCTCCCTGACCGGTGCGGCCAGGTTGGACATCAGGTGGGTGCGTACGCCGCCGGCGTGCCGCAGCCGCAGCCCGGCGCCGCCGAGGCGCGGCACCCGCCGGTCGGCCAGCACCAGGTCGGCGCAGCTGGCGGCGGTGATCTCGGCCGGACCGGCCAGCGACAGCACCACCCCGACGGCGTGCGGCAGTTCGACGTCGAAGGCCGTCGGATGGCCGGTGGTGGCCAGCGAGCGGCGGAACCGGGGTTTGTTCTGCACGACCGACACCGAGCGCAGCCGGCCGAGCCGCGCGTCGGCGACCAGGGTGCCGAGGCGCCGGGTGAGCTCGCTGGTCAGCCACGGGGCGACCACCGCCAGCCGCAGCCCACGACGGGCGCGCAGGCGCAGGATCTCGTCGAGGTCGGCCTCGTTCGCCGCCAGCGGTTTCTCGACGATGATGTTGCGGAAGCCGTGCCGGGCGAGGTCGGTCAGCACCGGCAGCCGGACCGTCGGCGGGGTGCACACGTGGGCGACGGTGTCCTCCGGGTCAAGCAGCCGGGCGGCCTGGTCGACCGACCCGGTCCAGACCGGCTCGGTGGCCTCGGCCGCACCGTCCGGTCCGGCCGGATCACAGCCGACGACGGGCGCGGCGGTGAACGGCGAGTGCTCGGCGGTGGCGCGCAGGCGGCGCAGTACCGGCAGGTGCAGGCCCGCACCCGACCTGCCAAGGCCGATCACGAGCGACCGCATGTGTCTCCCCCTGATTAGTCGAATGACCGCGCAATTGCGTCCGGCCGTCGACATTTCCGCGCCTGGTGCGGAGTGTCAAGGCCCCGGCTCGCGGCCGTCGCTGAAAAGAGTGAACTCTGCCGCCGCCGTCCCTGGTAGGCGCGATTCCGCTACTGATCATGTTTAGTATCGGGGCCGACCGATGCGAGACGCGGGAGTGGGGAGCGGCAGCGTTGTTGTCCGAAAACAAGACGGTCCCCTTCTTCTCGCAATCCGCTACCTTCGCCGAGCTGTGGCCCGACATTTATCGCCAGGTCGACGACGTTATTCGGGTCGGCAAATACTCACACGGTCACAAGGTCGCCGAGTTCGAGGCCGCGCTGGCCGCCTACACCGGCGCGCGGCACGTGGTCGCGGTGAACAGCGGCACCGACGCGCTGGTGCTCGCCCTGCGCGCGGCCGGCCTGCGCGCTGGCGACGAGGTGATCGTGCCGGCGTTCAGCTTCGTGGCCTCCGCCTCGTCGGTGGTGCTGGCCGGCGGGCGCCCGGTGTTCGCCGACATCGAGCCCGACAGCTACGGCCTCGACCCGGCCGCTGTGGCCGCCGCGATCACTCCGACCAGCGGTTTCGTCATGCCCGCGCACCTGTTCTGTCAGCTCGCCGACCTCGGCGCGATCGGCGAGGTCGCCGGCCGGCACGGGCTGGCGATCATCGAGGACAGCGCAGAGGCGATCGGCATGCGGTGGGACGGGCGGCACGCCGGGCTGTTCGGCCGCGCCGGGGTGCTGTCGTTCTTCCCGACCAAGACCCTCGGCGCGATCGGCGACGCCGGCGCGCTGCTCACCGACGACCGCCAGCTGGCCGAAACCGCGGCCGCGCTGCGCCACCACGGCCGTTTCGGGGCCACCGTCAACAATTTCCCCGGCATTTCCAACGCCACCGGGATCAGTGGCGTGAACAGCAAGATGGACGATATCCAGGCGGCGGTTCTGCTGGCCAAGCTCGATCGGCTCGACCGGGACATAAAACGACGGTCGATGTTGGCCGATGCCTACCGGGAACGATTGAGCGCGATACCCGGAGTGCTTCGGGTGCCCACTGTGGTGGCGCGGGGCGTGCCGACCGCCGACGTTTTCTATGTCTACGTCATCGAGACCGACCGGCGAGACGAGCTGGCCGATTACCTGGCCGCGGCCGGAATCGGGACGGAAACGTACTATCCCGTGCCGCTGCATCTGCAGCCGTGTTTCACCGACCTCGGCTACCGGCCGGGCGCGTTCCCGGTCGCCGAGCGCACCTGCCGGCACACGCTGGCCCTGCCGCTGTACCCGGACCTCGACCTCGACGGCGTGGACGTCGTGTGCGACGCGG
Organism: Actinophytocola sediminis; assembly: GCF_054779715.1. Taxonomy (NCBI): domain Bacteria; kingdom Bacillati; phylum Actinomycetota; class Actinomycetes; order Pseudonocardiales; family Pseudonocardiaceae; genus Actinophytocola; species Actinophytocola sediminis. The sequence continues at coordinate 134,328 of NZ_BAAGXS010000018.1, forward strand.
TCGCGCGCTTCTACACCGGGCGGGCGGCGTGAGTGGCGCGGTCAGTGCGCCCGCCGCCCCACCGCACCTGCCGTTCTTCCCCCCGGACCTGTTCGACGCCGACCGCGCGGTGCTGCTCGACATCGTGCGCGACGTCGGGCTCGCGCCCGCCCAGCGGTTCATCCTCGGCGAGTACACCGCCCGGTTCGAGGCGGCGCTCACCGGCTGGCTGGCCGGCGTCGGCGACCTCGACGGTCCGATCGAGACAGTCGCATGTGGAAGCGGGACCGCCGCGCTCAGCATGGTGCTGCACTCGATGGGCGTGCGCGCCGGCGTGGAGGTGATCGTGCCGGCGTTCGGTTGCGCGCCGCTGGCCGCGACCGTGGTCAACCTCGGCGCGACCCCGGTGTTCGCCGACATCGACCCGTACACGATGGTGGTCGATCCCGACGAGGTCGAGCGGGCGGTCACCGGGCGCACCGTGGCCATCGTGGCGGCGCACATGTTCTCCGTGATGGCCGACATGCCCCGGTTCCGGCAGCTCGCCGCCCGCCACGGCCTGCGGCTGGTCGAGGACGCCGCGGTGGCCCAGGGCGCGGTGCTCGCCGGCCGCCCAGCCGGGCTGTGGGGTGACGCGGGCCTGTTCTCCTTCGTCCAGGTCAAGACGTTCGGCATGCCGGGCGAGGGTGGGGTCGTGCTCACCGGGGACGCCGAGCTCGGCGCGGCGGTCCGGATGTTGCGCAACCACGGCCAGGACGGCGTGCGCCGGTTCGTGCACCACCTCATCGGCTACAACAGCCGTTTCGACGAGATCCAGGCGGCCTTCCAGCTCTACCGGCTGCCGGCGCTGGCCGCCAGGCTCGACCGCCGCGCGCGCATCGCCGAGTACTACACGTCGCGGTTCGAGGCGCTCGCCGACCAGGGGATCTCGCCCCCGCCGCCCGGCCGGGACGGGCGCAGCTACTACGTGTACTCCCTGCTCGCGACCCGCCGCGACGAACTGCGCGACCACCTCGCCGCGCGCGGGATCGGCGCGCACGTCTACTACCCGACGCCGCTGCCCTACCAGCCGGCCTTCGCCGGGCACGCCCCACCCGACGGGCGCTGGCCCAACGCCGAGCACGCCGCCGCGCACACCCTGGCCATCCCGGTCTACCCGCATCTGAGCGACGCCCAGGTCGAGTACGTCGCGGACGCGGTGGCGGAGTTCGCGCGCCACTGATCGACCAGCCCCCACCCGAGAGGAGAACTACGTGCGGCCACGCACAGAACCGGCCATCGAGCCGGTCCAGCGATCCATTCCAGAACCGAGGCACCGCGTCCCCGGCCCGGCCGAGATCGTCGAGGAGTGGCGGCGGCGCGCCGCCCGGCCAGGTCTGGCCAGGGTGATGCGCGCCTCCCAACCGGTGGAGCTGGCCGCCGGGGTCACCGAACAGACCCGGATGCTGGTCGCCGACCACCTGCTGGCCGGCGCGTCGATGCTCGGCCGGCCGGTGCGCACGGCGCTGGAGATCGGCTGTGGCATCGGCAGGCTCACGCCGACCATCGCCGCGCACGCCAAGCACGTCCTGGCCCTCGACCTGACCGACGAGATGATCGCCCAGGCCAGGGCGGCCTGCGCCGGCCTGCCGAACGTCGAGTTCCTGCAGCGCCCGGTCCAGCGCCTGCCGATCGGCCCTCGGATGGATGTCGCGGTGTGCGTGTGGGTGCTCATGCACGTGCTCGACGACAACCTGCTCGCCGCCGCCTGCCAGGGCATCGCCCGGTCCGCGCGGTATCTGACGCTGGTCGAGTACGAGCACGCCGCGGTGCCGGTCGGCCCGTTCTCCCGGCTGCGGACCGTCGGGGAGTACCTGGCGCTGCTGCCCGGCGCGGAGTTGGTCGACTGCCGCGAGCTCGGCTATGGCGGCGACCGTTCGTTCGCCGCGTTGATCGCGTTGGACCGGTCGTGACGGCCGTCCAGTCGCCACCGGTCGCCGGTGGCTGGTGGGCGTACGCCCGCCTGGCCAAGGCCGTGCTGGTCTGGGGCGCCCGCTCGTTCACCGCGTTGGACCGGTCGTGACGGCCGTCCAGTCGCCACCGGTCGCCGGTGGCTGGCGGGCCTACGCCCACCTGGCCAAGCTGGACGTCTTCGACTACTACCTGAGCGCCTTGCTGGTCTGGACCATGTTGCTGCCCGCGCTGCGGCTGGACGGCCAGGTGCTCTGGGTGCTCGCCGTGTTCCTGGCCGGCGAGGTGCTGCTGATGGCCGCGCTGGTCGCGCTGGACGACCTGACCGGCTACCGCGACGGCAGCGACCTGGTGAACTACGCCCCGGACGCGCCCGCGCGCCGCGCGGTCCGCAAGCCGCTGGTCGCCGGCACGCTGACCGAGGCGCAGGTGGTGCGCTTCGCCGTGGTGACCACGGTTCTCGGTGTTCTACTGTGGACGGTCGCGGTGCTGGCCGCGCCGGAATGGCCGGCATGGGCGCTGGTGCTCACCGCGGTCACGCTCGTGCTGTACCCGCAGTACTCCTGGGCGCTCAAGCTGAGCTACCGAGGGTTCCAGGAGCTGTACATCGCCGCGCTCGGCTGGGCGCTGGTGCTCGCCCCCTACGGGCTGCTCGCCGGCGACGCGTCCGGCTTCGTCGTGGTGCAGGCGCTGCTGTTCGGTCTCGGTCCGCTGCTGTTCGGGGTGTACTCCAACACCAACGACATCGCGGGCGACCGCCGGGTCGGCCGGCCGACGGTCGCCGTGCGCACCTCGCCGCGCGGCAACGCCAGGTTCATCGCCGCGGTGTCCCTTGTGGAGTACGTGCTGATCCTCGGCGCACCGGCGTTCGGCGCGCCGTGGTGGTTCCCGCTGGCGATGCTGCCGACGATGTTGTTGCGTGCCAACCAGTACGCCCTCGGCTTCCGCCGCCGCGACATCCTGCGCGCCCGGCGGCTGGGGATCTGGATCCACCGGGTCACCGTTGGCTGTCTGCTGGCCGTGAACCTGTTGGGAGGCAGCTGATGGAGCCGGATCTGGACGTCGCGGTGGTGGGCGCCGGGGTGGCCGGGCTCTCGTTGGCCTACCGGCTGCGGCACACCGGCCTGACCGTGCGGGTCTTCGAGGCGGCCGGCCACGTCGGCGGCCGGATGGCCAGCTTCCGGCACAACGGGTACACAGTGGACACCGGCGCGGAGCAGGTGCCGGCCCATGGCTACGAGCAGACCTGGCGGCTGCTGCGGGAGTTGGGCATGTCGCCGGCCGAGGCGCCGAGGGTCGGTGGGCCGATCGCGGTGTGGCGCGACGGCAGGCCCCGGCCCGGGGTGGCGCACCCGCTCGGCCTGCTGACCGGCGCCGGGCTGTCCCCGCGCGGCCGGCTGGACCTGGCGCGGTTTCTGGCCAGCACGGCCAGGCGGCGCGCGCTGTTCGATCCGGACCGGCCGGAGGACACCCCGCTCGGCCTGGACACCGTCGCCCAACTCGCCGCCCGCTACCACCCCGACGTCGGCGCCTACCAACTCGCGCCGGTGGTGTCGAGCTTCTTCGGCTGGGATCCCGCCCGGTCGGCGGCGGCGCCGTTCGTCAGCCTGATGCTGGCGGCCGGGCCGGCGTCGACCTGGCGCACCTACGCCGGCGGCATGGACACCCTCGCCCGCAGGCTGGCCGACCAGGTGGACGTGCGCACCGGCGTGGCCGTGCACGAGGTGCTGGCCGGAACGGACTCCGCGCTGGTGCGCACCGATCGGGCCACACTCACCGCCAGGTCGGTGGTGTTGTGCGTGCCCGCCCCGGTGGCCGCGCAGCTGTATGTGAACCCACCCGACCAGGAGCGGGAGTTCCTGGCCGCCTGCGGCTTCACCCCGATGCTGAAGGTGAGCTGCCTGCTCGACCGGCCGCTGGCGCCGGCGGCCCGGCGCGCGGTGTACGCGCTGCTGGTCCCGGCCGTCGAGCGGACCGGGACCGACCCGGTCGGCGCGATCCTCGCCGACCACGTCAAGTACCCCGGCCGCGCGCCGGCGGGCCGAGGGCTGCTCACCGTGCTGGCCGCCCCGTCGGCCATGCCGAGGCTGTTCGACGCGCCGGACGAGGAGGTCGTGGCCGCCATGACCACGGCGGCGCAACGCTACGTGCCGGGGTTGGTCGACGCCACGGTGACGAACTTCGTGCACCGCTTCCGGTATGGCCTGCCGGAGGCCACCCCGGCCGCGCTCGCGCTGCGCCGAGGCTTCCAGTCCCGCCCGCCGCGCCCGGTGGACTACGCGGGCGACTGGCTGATGCTGCGACCGAGCAGTGAGGGCGCGATCCGCTCGGCCGCGATGACCGCGGCCAGAGTCGCCCGCATCGCCGCCCCCACGCGCCCGACCGCGAAGGAGCCAGCATGAAACCGACCGATATGGGCATGTTGTTCGAGCGGTGTGCCGGGGAGGGTGTGCGGACCACGGTGCATCTGGACCGACCGTTCGACATCGCGCCGGACGAGGGTGTGGACTACGACCTGCCCCGGCTGGCCGTGCTCGTCCGGTCGGCCGCCGGGTGGCTCGCCGCGGCGGGCGCGTCGGCCGGTGACCGGGTGGCGATCGTCAAGGCCAACCACTGGGACAGCGTGCTGCTCGCGTGCGCGGCGGTCCGGCTCGGCGCGCTGCCCGCGCTGGTCTCCGCCGACCTGCCGGCCGAGACCACCCAGCTGCTGCTCAAACGGCTCGACCCGGCCGTGTTGGTCACCGACGCCGCCACCCTGGAAAGCGCAAGGGACGCCGAGACCGACCTCACCGGGCTGGCCGGCCGGACCCTGTGCCTTGACCGGCCGGACGCCGGCCCGGCGGCGAACATCCTGACCCTCGCGGACGTCCGGGGGCAGGACGCGCCGCCGCCCTACCGCCGGCACGACGACGAGCCCATGGTGGTCACGCACACCTCGGGCACCACCGGGGTACCCAAGCTCGTCGTGCACTCCACCGAGACGCTCGTGCGCAGGCTGGCCAGGTTCGAGGCCATCCGCTGGCCGCTGCTCGGCGTGCGGCGCGGCGACACGGTGGTGCAGGCCGCCTCGTTCGCGCACGGGCGGGCCTTCTGCTGGACGGCCAGCGCGCTGTGCCGGGCGCCGAGGAAGATCGGCATCGTCACCGACTTCGCGCCGGCGATGGCCGAGCCGTTCCTGCGGGCGCATCCGCCGACCACGCTGGAGGCGCTGCCGTCGGTGTTCGTCGGCTGGCGGGCGCTGACCGACGGCCAGGCCAACCCGTTCCGCGAGGTCCGGCTGTTCGCGAGTACCTACGACGCGATCCACCCGCCGGTGGTGCGGGCCTTCCTCGGCGCGTCGGCCACCCGGCTGCCGGTGTGGCTACAGGGCTGGGGGCAGACCGAGACGGGTCCGCTGTCGTTCCGGCTCCTCACCCGGCGTGCGGTCGCGCGGGTGGGGCAGCGGCAGCCGACCACCCGCGACCTCGGTCGCCCGGTGCCGGGGAAGGTCTCGCTGCGGGTGGTCGACCGGGACACGTTCCGGCCGGTCGGTCGTGGCCAGACCGGCATCCTGTTGGCCAGGACGAAGTCCCGGTGCCTTGGCTACCTCGGGGAGCAGGAGCGGTGGACGGCGAAGGTGCGCGGTGGCTGGTGGAACACCGGCGACCTCGGCTCGATCAGTGACAGCGGTGCGGTGCGGCTGGTGGACCGGGAGGTCGACGCGGTCCCCGAGCTGAGCTGTCTCGAGCTGGAGGACGTGCTCGAGGACCGGCTGCCGCAGGTGGTCGAGTGCCTGATCATCGGCGCACCGGGACGCCGGCCGCTGCCGGTCGTGGTCACCGGGGACGGGCGGCTGGACCGGCCGACGTGGCACGCGGCGGTGGCCGACCTGCCGCCGCTCGCCGACCCGGTCACGCTCTCGTGGGCCGACGTGCCGCGAACCGGCACCGGCAAGGCCCGCCGGCACGAGTTGGCGCAACGGTTGCTGGACGGTGCGGACACGCCTGGTTCTGGCAGGTGGACATGAACCTCGCCGCGCCGTCGACGTATGTCTTCGGCCAGGGAGACGCCCGCGAGCAGCACCGCCTGCTGGCCGCCGAGTACGACCCGCTGACCCTGCGCCGGCTGGCGGAGATCGGGGTGGCCGTCGGCTGGCGGTGCCTGGAGGTCGGCACCGGCGGCGGTACCGTCGCGGCCTGGCTCGCCGAGCGGGCCGGGCGGTCGGGGTTGGTGCTGGCGACCGACCTCGCGCCGAGCGCCGAGCCGCCGGGAGTGGCCGTGGTGCGGCACGACATCACCTGCGATCCCTTGCCGGACAACGCGTTCGACCTGATCGTGGCCCGGCTGGTTTTGCGGCACCTGCCGGGTAGGGCGCGGGTGCTCGGCCGGCTGGTGCGGGCGCTGCGGCCGGGCGGCTGGTTGCAGATCGACGAGACCGACACCACTTACCAGCCATGCGTTTTCGCGCCCGACGCGCATACAACCGCGTTGTACCAACGGTTTCTGGTCGCGCGGGACGCGGTGATGGCCGGCGCCGGAGTGGACTGTGCCTACGGGCGGCAGGTCACCTCGGCCATGTTGTCGGTCGGGCTGGTGGAGTTGGACCCGGTCAGCAGTGTGCAGGTCTGGCGCGCGGGGTCGCCAGGGCTCATCCTGCTGGCCTACACCACCGTGCGGCTGCGGGACGAGCTGGTGGCCGAGGGGATGACCGACCGCCAGCTCGCCGAGCTGCGCGATCTGTTCGCCAGACCGGATTTCCGCGCGTCGTCGAGTGTCTGTTACTCGGTGCGCGGTCGCCGGCCGTGACCATCCTCGCGCCGCCGGCGGCCGAGGTGGCCGGCGCGGTCGCGGCCAGGCTGTTGCGTTCGGTGCTGGCCGATGTGTCCGAAGTGGACTATGAGATCGGGTGGGCAGGCCCGGTCCGGTTGCCGCTGCGGGGCGAGGGTGACGTGCAGGCCGCGTGCGGGATCAGCCACGTGCACGGGCGGCGGTACGGCAGGCCGACGGCGCTGGCCGTCGACTACGCCTCGGTGGCCGCCGGAGTGCTTGCCGCCCAAGGGGTGTTGGCCGCGACGCTGGCCGGGTTCCGCCGGGTGTCGACCTCGGTGGCCCAGGCGGCGTTGTTGTCGGTGTCGCAGTATCTTGCCGCGGCGGGTGCCGGGGAGCGGCCGGGTGGGCCAGGTGGTCCGCCGTTCAGCTCGGCCGACGGTGTTCGGTTCGAACTGGAGACCCTCGATGCCGAGTCCTGGCAACGGTTCTGGGCCGGCATCGGCGCGCCGGTTGCCGCGATCCGCGACGGCTGGCGGCCCTTCCAGCAGCGGTTCGCCACCGCCACCTGCCCGCTGCCCGAGGCGTTGCACCGCGCCACCGAGGCGTGCGACTACGCCGTGCTCGGCGCGGCGGCGCGGGTGGCGCCGGTCAGCGTCGTGCCGGTGGCCGGTGAGCCGGCGGCGGACGTGCCGCCGTGGCGGGTGGTCCCGCTGCCGGGCGGTCGCGGGCCTGTCGCGTGCCGCCGGGAGGCGCATCCGTTGGCGGGCCTGGTGGTCGTCGAGTCGTGCCGGCGGGTGCAGGGGCCGCTCGCCGGTCAGCTGTTGGCACTGCTGGGTGCGACGGTGATCCGGATCGAGCCGCCGGGCGGCGACCCGGCGCGGGGCGTGCCGCCGATGGCCGGGGAGGTCTCCGCGCGGTTCGTCGCGCTCAACCGGGGCAAACGGGTCGTGGAGTTGGACATCACCACGGCGGCCGGTCGGCGAGGGGTGCACGAGCTGGTCGCCGGCGCGGACGTGTTCCTGCACAACTGGGCGCCCGGCAAGGCCGACGCGCTCGCGCTGGACGCCACCCGGCTCGCCGCGACCCGCCCGGGCCTGGTCTACGCCTGGGCGTCGGGGTGGGGCGACGCGCTGGGACCACGGCCGCCGCTGGGCACGGACTATCTGGTGCAGGCCCACAGTGGACTCGCCGCGCTCGTCGGGGACCGGGCGACGCCGTCGCTGATGACGTTGACCGACGTGCTCGGCGGGCTGGTGTCGGCGACCGGGGTGCTGGCCGGCCTGCTGGCCGGGGCGCGTACCGGCGATGGCCAGCGGGTCGACTCCTCGCTGCTGTCCTCGGCACTGCTCTGTTGCGCGGCACCGGTCGCGGCCCGCGCCGCACCGACGGTCCCCACCCGCACCAACCTCGCCGCGCTGGCCACCGACCCAGCCTTCGCCGACGCCCTGGACTGGGACACCTGCCCGGTGGTCCGCGCCCCGTGGCAGTTCAGCCGGTGAGCCGGTTTTCAACGCAGCGAAGGGTCCCTTCACTGCACTGGACGCAGCGAAGGGACCCTTCGCTGCGGGTGACGGGAGGCTGTGGGTGAGCGGGATCTGGGTGTCTGGGGAGGGGGTGGTGGTACGGGATCTGGTGCCGGGGTATCTGCGGCGGCGGTGGGTTCGTCAGGGGCACTGCCCGGATCTTGACCTGTACTCGATGTTCCGGCGGCGGGTCGCGGACCAGCCGGAGCGGGTCGCGGTGGTCGACGGGACCGGGGCGCTGACCTACGGCGAGCTCGACGCGCGGGCGCGGGGGCTCGCCGAGGTGCTCGCCGGGGCGGGTCTGGGGCCGCGGGACGTGATCGCGCTCCAGGCGCCCAACAGCCGGGGCGCCGTGGTCGCCGAGCTGGCGGTCGCCGCGCTCGGGGCGCTCGCCCTGCCCTACCCGCCGGCCAGGGGGACCAGGGACACCGTGAGCCTGCTCGGCCGGGCGCGGGCACGGGCCGTCATCACCGGCACCGCCGAGCTGGCGGCCGCGGTGCGGTCGGTGCGCCACGAGCTGCCCCGGCTGCGGACCGTGCTGGAACTGGGCCCGGCGCTGGCCGGACTACCGGCCGACCCGAGCTTCCAGCCGACGCCGGTCGACCCGGAGGCGCCGGCTCGGATACTGGTCTCCTCCGGCTCGGAGGCCGAGCCGAAGATGGTCGCCTACTCGCACAACGCGCTGGTCGGCGGGCGGGCCAACTACCTGCGCGCGGTCCGCGGCACCGACCCGGTCGACCTGGTGCTGGTGCCGCTGGCCTCGGCGTTCGGCTCCTTCGGCGTGCCGGCGACCATCGCCGCGCACGGCGGGACGCTGGTCCTGGCCGGCGCGTTCGACCAGGACGAGGCGCTGCGGGCGATCACCCGGCACCGGCCGGCGCACGTGTTTGGCGTGCCGACGATGCTGCGCCGGATGGCGCACGCGGCCAGTGCGCCCGGCGAGGACCTGTCGTCCCTGTGCGGCCTGGTGGCCAGTGGCGCGGAGCTGCCCGCCGGCACCGTCGAGGACTGCCGGCGCCGGTTCGGCTGCCAGGTGATCAACGTGTACGGCTCGTCGGATGGGGTCAACTGCCACACCAGCACCCCCGGCGCGGGCGTCGGCGTGCCGGACCAGGCGGTGGTCGACATCCGGGTGGTGGCCGGGGAGATCCAGGCACTCGGCCCGATGACCCCGCTGTGCCACGTCGGCTCGATCGAGCTCGACGGCCGCTACCGGCTGCCGGGCGGCTGGGTGCGCACCGGGGACCGGGGGGTGCTCGACGAGACCGGCACCCTGCACGTGGTCGGCCGGCTGCGGCAGGTGGCCGTGCGGGGCGGGCAGAACATCAGCCTGGCCGAGGTCGAGCGGCACCTGGGCGCGCACCCGGCGGTGGCGGACGTGGCGTGCCTGCCGGTCGCCGACGACGACCTCGGCGAGCGGGTGTGCGCGTATGTCCAACCGCGACCGTCGCTGCCGGCGCCGACGTTGGCCGAGCTGACCGGTTTCCTCGAGCGGGAACGTGGTCTGGAACGCGGGAAGCTGCCGGAGCGCCTGGTGCTGCTGGCCGAACTACCGTTGGGCCCCACCGGAAAGGTGTGCCGGCGGACGCTGGCGGCTCATTCGGCCGACGCCGCCTGTGCGGATTCCTCCACTCGGTCGCGGTAGTCCGCCCCCTGCTGAAAGTGTGCCGGCGAACGTTGCCGCTTACTCGGCCGACGCCGCCTGCGCGGATTTCTCCACCCGGTCGCGGTAGTCGGCCCACCACTGCCGGTCGCCCGCCGGCAGGTTGTCCTTGCCCGCCAGCATCCCGGCCGCGCCGTCGACCAGCTCCCGGACGATGTCGGCGTGCCCCGCGTGCCGGTGGGTCTCGACGATCATGTGTGTCAGCGCGCGGTGCAGGGTGATCCGCTGGCGTTCGGCCGGCCAGTGCGGCACCCGGCCGACGGCCTCCAGCGCGGTGGTCCGGATGGTCTCGTCCGAGTTCGCCCACACCTGCCGGTACAGCCCGACGATGTCCGCGCGGGACTCCGCCGCGGTTGCCCACATGTCCGCGTTGGGCTCCGCGTCCGGCGCGAACCAGGGCAGGTCCTGCCCGAACGGGCGGTCGAAGGTGTCGCCGAGGTACCCGGCCTCGCAGCTGGCGACGTGTTTGACCAGACCGAGCAGGTTGGTTCCGGTCGGGGTCAGCGGGCGACGGATGTCGTACTCGGAGAGCCCGTCGAGCTTCCACAGCAGGGCATCCCGCCCCTCCTGCAGGTAGCTGTGCAGGTCCGTCTTCGGGTCAGAAACAGTCATGCCCACGAATCCTGGCACTCACCCACCCACACCGCCGAACGCATTAACGCGTCGTCATGCCGAGCACGTGGCTGGAGGCGGGGGTGCGTACCGGGGGGAACTGGAAGCGGTCGAGGCGGTCGAGGGTGAACCCGGCCTGTTCCACGGCCGCGACGGTGTCCCGGCCGGTGTGGCAGCCGCCGACCACCAGCGGCCAGAGCGTGGCGTCCAGGAACCGTTGCAAGCGGATCATGCCCGCGGTGTCCGCCCGGACGTGCTCGAGGAACCGGAACCGCCCGCTGGGGCGCAGGATCCGGCGGATCTCGGCCAGCGCGGCCGCCTGGTCGGGCACCGAGCAGAGCACCAGCGCGCACACCACCGTGTCGGCGGTGGCGTCCTCGACGGGCAGCCGCTGCGCCAGCCCGTCGACCACCTCGACCGGGACCGGGGCGGCGCGTGCGGCCTGCTCGGCGAGCGCGCGCAGCCGGGGTTCCGGCTCCACCGCCAGGACGCGGGTCACCGTGGCCGGGTAGTAGGCGAAGTTCGCGCCGGTGCCGGCACCGACGTCGTCTCCGAGGTGGCCTTCGGCACCGGGATCCTGCCGGCCGCCCTCGAGTTCAAGCCCGACGTGGCGGTCATCGACATCGACCTGCCCGGCAAGGACGGGCTCTCCGCGGCGATGGAGCTGCACGAGCAGCTGCCGAGCTGCCGCACCCTCATCCTGACCAGTCTCGGCCGTCCCGGCACGTTACGGCGCGCGCTGTCGGCCAGGGTCAACGGCTTCATCCTCAAGGACGCGCCGGCCGAGAAGCTCGCCAACGCCATTCGCGAGGTCTCCGTCGGCAGGCGGGTCATCGACAGCGAGCTCGCGCTGGCCGCCTGGGACTCCGAGGAGTGCCCGCTCACCAGCCGCGAGCTCGAGGTGCTGCGGATGACCGAGGGCGGTGCCAACGCCGTGGACATCGCCGCCAGGCTGTTCCTGTCCGCGGGCACCGTGCGCAACTACATGACGACCGTGGTGACCAAGCTCAACGCGCGCAACCGGGTCGACGCCATCCGCATCGCCAAGGACGCCGGCTGGTTGTGATCGGGTGATTTGTGGCCGGGTGCGCTAGCCGAGGCGCCAAGGACGCCGGCTGGTGGTGACCGAGCCGCCGGCTGAGGCGTCGGACTTGAGCAGGGGAATCGTTGCCACGAGCCGGAACCGGTCCTCGTCGAGCTGTTCGGTGAGCAGCTCGCCGCAGGCCGCCGCCAGGCGTTCGGACAGGTTGCGCAACCCGCTGCCCCCCGCGCCGTAGTAGGCGGACTCCTGGTCGGGTTCCCGCTGGGCGCCGTCGTTGATCATCTCGATCCGCACCGCGTCCGCCTCCTGGCGGATCGCGATGTCGCACTGCTCGGCCTTGCTGTGGCGCAGGATGTTGGTGACCCCTTCGCGCAGCACCGTGGCCAGCAGGGTGCTGACGTTGGCCGGCAGCTCGCCGTAGTCGCGGACCAGCGTGACCTCGACGTCCGCGGTGACCAGTACCGACTCCGCGGAGTCGCACTCCTCGTTGAGCGAGAGCCGGTGGTAGCCGCTGGCCACCGATCGGACGTCGGCCAGCGCCTGGCGCGACACCGTCAGGATCGCGGCGAGCTCCTCGCTGGCCTTGGTCGGGTGGTCGGCGATCAGCCTGCTGGTGAGCTCGCTCTTGAGGGTGATCGCCGACAGGCTCATGCCGAGCAGGTCGTGCAGGTCCCTGGCGAAGCGCAGCCGCTCCTTGGCCACCGCCAGCTGCGCGAGCTCGTTGCGCGCCACGTGTAACTCGTGCACCAGCTTGGTGAGCCTGCTCAGGCCGAACACCACCAGCCCGGTGATCACCGTGGAGACCGTGGTGTAGGCGATGTCGACGCCGGAGCCGGTCAGCTCACCCTGCACCACACCCATGCTGGCGACCACCACGATGAACAGCGGCACCGCGGCGGGCGGGCTCAGTGCCAGTAGGACACTCCCGGCCAGGAAGCCGGGGCGGGACAGCCAGGCCTCGCCGTACTGCAGCAGCGGCAGGTAGACCAGGCATGCCTGCGCGAACAGCGCGAGATAGACGACAGGTGAACGAAAGCGATTCGTCGCCCTGCTGAAATAGGCCAGTTGCAACGCCAGCAGGGCGACTGTGTACACGAAGGACAGTACGATCGTGATCGTGCTGCGCATGGTGCTGACAATGCCGATGGAGGAGACCACGCAAAAACCGATAAACACCGTTACCAGAACGGTGTTGGCCAGGACCGGCGCCATATTGGATCGGTTACGTGCGGGTGAACTGTCGTCGACTTTCGACGACATTAAGTCGTCCTCCATGACGGTTCCCCTGTCGTGGCGCGCCGGTAGCGCAGTAACGTTCGTTACCACAGTATACGGAAGTTATCCGAAATTGATACCGCGCCCGGTTGCCAATTAAGGCTGATCCCGGTGCCCGATGATGCATTCGCCGATGCCGACCTCCGTCGGCCAGTCGAGTCGAAGCGCCCGATCGGTGGAGTCGCTGGTGTCCAGCGAAAGAGGGCAGGAGGCCAGACCGGCCACAGTCGCCACCAGATGCAATGTCTGTTGCAGCGCCCCGAGATGCATCAGCGTTGTCGCATAACCGGCGCCGCTGGCCAGCGACAGCAGCCGGTCGGCCCTGGCGGTGACCGTGATCAGCGCCGAGGGTCGCTCGTCGCGGCGCGCGGCAATCTTCGCACTGTCCAACAACCGCTCCAGATCGGTCTCGGAATCGTTGATCAGCGTCAGGAAGTGACCGGTGGGATCGTAGTGGTAGATCCCGCGCGGCAACTCGGCGCACCGGTTGATGGTCAGGTACAGCTCCAACTCGTACAGCCCGGCGATGCTCAGGTACGGCCGCTCCGAGGTCTCGTAGGTCACCCCGGAGACCGGCGAGGCGGACACCGACCTGACCCGCGCGGCCCGGTAGAGCAGCTCGCCGAGCTGGCGCCGCTCGAGCGGCCGGTCGGAGACCTTCGGGCACACCTGGTCGGCCTCGATGACCTCGGTCAGCGACGGCTCGTGGTCGGCCAGCTCGCCCGGCTGCGGGCGGTAGAGGGAGAAGCGCGGGCCGGCCGGCACCGGCTTGGTCACCGGCGGCGGTGGATCGCCTCCGGCGGCCGGCGGCCTGGCCTGCGGGTCGTGGCCGTTCCTGGTGCGCGCGTGGAACATCAGGTCGTGGTGGGACCACTTGGCCAGCGTCGGGTCGATGTCCTCGCCGAAGGTCGCGCCGGGCGGGGAGCCGGCCGGCAGCCAGCTGCCCAGCAGCACCACCCCGGCGGCGACCAGGTAGCCGACCAGGTCGGTGACCACCGGCAGCGGCACCCGCAGCGTGCTGGCGAGCTCGGTGACCGAGGTGGCGATGCCCAGCGAGATCACCACCCGGTAGGCCAGCGCCCGGTGCAGCGCGACCTGGAACGGCGCGACCGAGGACTCCAGCACCAGCTCGTCACGCCCGGTGCGGATCGCCGCGAACCGGGACAGCCGCAGCGGTTGGCCGTGGTCGACGGTGACCATCCGGAACCGCGCGCGCTCGGCCGTTGGCACCACCGACAGCAACTCGCCGCCGCCGTCGTCCAGATGCAGGGTGTGCACCACCGAGCCGCTCAGGGTGTCCAGGATCCGGGTGAGCCTGGCCCGCTCGTCCGGGGTCGGCGGCTCGATGTTGGTCACCGAGTTGGGGCCCATGCTCATCCGCTCGAGTGCGTCGCGGATCGGGGCGGTCACCTCGTCGATGACGAACTCGCCCCACCTGGTCACCGCGCGCAGCCGCGACTCCCCCTGATCCGGCTGCTCGATCAGGACGTCCTCGCTCAGCGACCGCAGATGGACTCGGGCGGGAACTGGCTGATCGGCCTCGGTGGGCATGGCGGTGTGCTCCTTGGCGGTTTCACCGGCACCGACGCTGGTACCGGCGCGCGCATGACATGGCACCCGGCGACACCGCCGGGTGCCATGTACGGCGAGAGATCACATGAACAGCGGGAACGGGTTGAGCTCCTCGTAGGTCGTCGGCTCGGTGAGTCGGCCGAGCTGGACGGGGACGTCGTAGAGGCGGCCGGGGCCGAACCGGGCCCAGAAGTGCCGCAGGCCGGGCACGATGACCTTGACCACCGGCATGCCGACGTCGGGCCGGCTCTGGTCGAGCACCAGGACCTCCATGTCCCTGGCCACCAGCAGCGCGTGGATCCGCTTGACGTCCTCGTTGAGGTCGGCGGTCGGCTCGTAGGCGTAGTCGCCCGGCCCTCGGCCCGCGACGCCCTGGTCGGGCGCGAGGTAGGGCTGGTTGGCCACCGTCGCCTCGCGCCACCAGCGCAGGGCGTCGGGATCGTCGCACTCGTACCGGTCACCGTCTCCCTTCGCGATCATCGCCGGCATCAGCTGGTTGAGCTCGGTCAGCGCACGGCGCAGGGCGACCCTCGGGTCCAGATGGGCGCCGAAGCCGAACATGATGTCCTCGCGGTCGGCGCCGGTGCGCCGCGTCACCGCGGCCATCGCCGGAATGCCCAGGTCGGAGGTGACGTCGAGCACCCAGACCTCGCGGCCCAGATCGGCGTAGGCGCGTCGCACCTCGTCCACCCACGGATCGCCGAACGCGTCGAGGTCGACGCCGGGCATCGCGGTCCTGTTGTACCACCACAGGGCGACCGCGTCGCGTTCGATCAGCTCGAGCAGCGCCTGCAGCACGGCGTCCTCGACGCTGCTGCCGGCCGCGTTGCCGTTGGAGTCGGCCTGCACGAAACGCGGGCCCTGCTCGACCGGGGCGCCGAAGTAGAGCATCCCGGTCGGCAGCAGCCGGTGGGTCTGCGCGGTCATCGACCACACCGGCGACCAGTCCAGCTCGGCGTCGTTCTCGAACGGGTCGCAGACGTGCTGGAACGGCGAGTGGCTCGCGTTCCAGCCGGTCCGGTCGCGGAACTGGCGGTCGTGGAACCCCTGGCAGGTACGCGGGTCGACGGCGCTCTCGCCGAGCGAGTCCAGGCTGCCCCGGATGCGGGTCTCGTCGCCCTGGAAAGTGCCGCAGTAGCGCTCCACCGCCTCGCACAGCGCGCCGACCTCGGCCTCCAGCGCGGTGACGCCCTTGCCGCCGTTCTCCATCCGCAGCGTCGCGCGCAGCACGTCCAGCGACCGGACGCCCTGCGCGGAGTTCTGCCCGGAGCGGTAGGACTGGAACAGCGCCGGTCCACGCCGGTCGCGGTGGATCTCCTTGATCACGCCGGTGACCGGGCTGACCAGGTGCTGGTAGCGCGCCAGGGTCTGCTCCGGGGTCAGCGCGCGGTGCCCGCCGCCGGGCGCCTTTGGCCGGGGACCGAGGACCACCGGCCGGGCGGCCTGGTCGCGCATCAGGTCCGGGTCGCCGCAGTGCTGGCACTGGGGGCGGCCGCGCATCTCGTGGTGGCGGGTGGCCAGGTTGACGCTGTCCATGACCCACACGGCGCGCTGGCCGGGGTAGCGCTGGCCGGCCAGCCACTTGGTGGCCTCCAGGGCGACCAGGTCCATGGCCGCGCTGGACAGCGGGGTCACCGAGGCCATCGGCGGCGAGATCGGGCCGGCGCGGCCGAGCTCGTCGACCGCGCAGGTCTCGGCCAGCCGGTGCTGCTGGAGCCGGTTGGCCAGGCAGTACCAGCAACTGGCCGTCGCGGTCCCCGGCTCGAAGAACGGGCCGATCCACAGCTGCGCGCCCGCGGGTTTGGCCAGCAGCCACGGGATGCCGACGACCTGCATCGCCTCGGACATCTCGCCGAGGCAGGGGTTGAGGTAGTCGTCGCAGAGCACGATCGGCAGGTCGACGTCCAGGTGCGCCGGGTCCAGCGGCAGTCCGGCGGTCACCGCGAGCCCGGCCGCGCGGAACGCCGACCAGGCCGCGACCGTGTCGACCTCGCCGACGGTGAACAACGCGATCGACTTGGTGATCGTGCCGGCGACCGCCTCGTCGGCGTTGAGGCCGACGGTGTCCCAGTAGGCCAGTGTCGGCTCGTCGGCGTTGAGGTTGGTGTCCGGTCGGCGCACCGAGATCAGCCCGGCCTCGCTGAGCTGGTTGACCACGGCCTCGACCTTCTCCCTCGGCATGTCCTGCGGGGTGTCGTCGAGGAGCTCGTCCAGGCTGCGGGTGCCGTCGAGCAGGGGGGTGATGGTCGAGATGTCCGCGCCCCGCAAGGTGGTCATGCCGCGCTCGGAGAACAGGTAGGTGATCCCGTTGCCGACCTCGGCCCGGAGGTGCCGCTTGAAGCCGACGAGTTCGGAGCCGACCTCGGTGCCGGTCATGCCACACGCCCCACGTAGGTGATCCCGGCCAACCGGAGGATGATGTGCGAAGCTGCGGGGGCGGACATAGTTGCTCCCTCATGGACTCGAGTGTTTACGACCGCACGGTCATGTCTGAAAGTGTCGGGCCAGCCGGGGACCCCAGCCAGTGTCCCGATCATGGGCCGGGTATGTATTCCTCATACCCGGTCGGCGGAGTTTTCACATCGGCCTTCGTGCCCTGCTCACTGCCGGCCGCTCGACCATTCTGCGAGCGTTACCCCAGTGCTTCGGCCAGTCGCCCGACATCCCAACCCGGCCGAGCTTGGGAGGTAATGGCCATGCAGATCAACGTGCTTGGGCCGCTGGAGACCTACGTGAACGGCGACTCGATCACCCCGAGCGCGGCCAAACACCGGCAGGTGCTCGCGTTACTCGCGCTGCACGCCGGCGAGATCGTGTCGGTGCGCGTGCTGCTGGAGGAGCTGTGGGGCGACGAGCCTCCGGAAACCTCGCAACAGACGTTACAGACCTACATCCTGCACCTGCGGCAACGCATCGGGGACGCGCTCGGCATGAGCAAGTCCGACGTCGGCAAGACCTTGCTGGTCACCAGGCACACCGGGTACTCGCTGCGGATCGACCGCCGGGACCTGGACGCCGGCCACTACGAGGTGTTGGCGCGCAAGGGTTTGCAGGAGATGGCGCGCGACGACTACCAGGCGGCGTCGGACTCCATGCGCCGGGCGTTGGCCATGTGGCGCGGGCCGGCGCTGGTCGACGTGGCGGCCGGGCATCCGCTCAGCGTGCACGTGAATCGCCTTGAGGAGAGCAGGCTCGGCGTGCTGGAGGACACAATGGACGCTGACCTGTGGCTCGGCCGCCATCACCTGCTGCTCAGTGAGCTGGCCGAGTTGACCGCGCGGTATCCGATGAACGAGCGGCTCTGCGCGCAGTACATGATCGCGCAGTACCGGTCCGGCCGGCAGTGGCGGGCGTTGGAGATCTTCCGGAAGCTGCGCGCGACGATGGTGGACGAGCTCGGGCTGGAGCCATCGGTGTGGATCCAGCGGCTGCAGCGGGCGGTGCTCAACTCCGACCCGGTGCTGCACCGCCAGCACACCAGCGGGCAGGTGCTGACCACCGCGTCCTGAACCGTGGCCTCAGGTTCCGGTTGCCAGGTGTTCGGCGAGCAGGTCGACGATGGGGGCCCGGTGCTCATCGAGATAGAAGTGACCGCCGCCGAACACCCGCAACCGGAACCGGCCGGTGGTGTGGTCGCGCCAGGACGCGACCTCCTCGACGGCGGCCAGTGGGTCGGCGTCGCCGGTGAGCGCGGTGAGTGGGCAGGAAAGCGGCGGCCCGGGGACGTACTGGTAGGTCTCCGCGGCCCGGTAGTCGACACGGATCAGCGGCAGGGCGTTGCGGGCGAAGGTGTCGAAGCCGGGGAGCCGGGCGCTGACCCCGGCCAGCCGCCGCACCGAGTCGAGCAGTCGCTGGTCGTCGAGCAGGTGGGTGCGCTCGAAGCGATGGTGCGACGGCGCGCGTCTGCCGGAGACGAACAGCCCGGCGAGCACCACGCCCTTGCCCTCCAGCTGCCTGGCGACCTCGAAGGCGAGCGCGGCGCCCATGCTGTGGCCGAAGAAGGTCACCGGCCGGTCGGTCAGCGGCAGCACCGCGTCCACGACCTGCCGGGTCAGCTCGTCGAGGTCGTCGATCGGGGGCTCGTCGCGGCGTTCCTGGCGGCCGGGGTACTGGATGGCGAGCACCTGCGCGTCGGCGGCCAGTGAGCGGGCGTAGGGCAGGTAGTACTTGGCCGTGCCGCCCGCGTAGGGGAAGCACACCAGCCGGTGGGCGTCGGGTCCGGCGCCGAGCCGGCGGACCCAGGGCGTGGTCGGGTGTGTCATCGCGTGCCCTCCTCGGCCAGCTGGCTGTCCAATGTGGACAGGTAGGTGTCGAGATCGCCGGTGCGCAACAGGGTGGTGCCGACCAGCAGGCCGGCGTAGCCGGCGCGCAGCAGCCCGGCCGCGACCTCGGGGCCGCCGATGCCGCTCGCGCTGACCGGGCACGGGGTGCCGGTGCGGACCAGTGCCGGCAGCAGTCGCAGGCTGCGTCCCAGGTCGCCTGGCTCGCGTTCCCTGGTCTTGATGTCCTTGTTGTTCACCGCGAGCACGCACTGGTCGGGGTGGGGGACCGCGGCGATCTCGGCCTCGGTGGTCACCTCGACGAACGGGGTGATCCCGGTGTCCAGGCAGGTGTCGACCAGCATGGCGAGGCTCGTTCTGGCCAGCAGGCCCGCGGTGAGCAGAACCGCGGACGCGCCGAGCTCCCGTGCCCTGGCCACCTGTGCCCGCCTGGTGATGAAGTCCTTCTGCAGGATCGGCAGGTCGGTGTGTTCGGCCACCTCGGTCAGCATCGACTCCGTGCCGCCGAACCAGTGTCCGGTCACCACGGAGACACAGGGCGCCCCCACCGCGGTGAACTTGGCGACGATCTCGCCGATCCCCCGGCCGCCCAACAGCTCGGCCCCACTGCCGTCCCGCCGCTTGACCTCCATGATCAACGGCCGCCTGGCCGCGAGCAGCGCCGCGATGAAGGACGCCTTCGGCGCACTCGACGCGATGAAGGCGTCCTTCATCGCGTGCTCGCTCTCGGTCATGCGGCCTCCTTGGCGTGCCGGGTGGTGTGCCAGGCCTGGGCGATGGCCTGGACGGCCGGTGCGGTGAGCTGGCCGGCGCTGTTCCTGGCCGCGGTGTCCACGTCGATACCGGCGTAGCGGGGATGGGCGACCACGGCGTCGTAGTCGGCGCGGTTGGCCGGGGACAGCCCGCCGGCCAACAGGAACGGCCGGTTGATCCGGTCGGCGACCGCGAGCGCGTCCTCGGGGGCCAGCGCCCGGCCGGTGCTGCCGACCCGGCCGTCGTCGGTGAGGGTGTCGAGCAGGAACAGGTCGGTGCCGGCGCGCTCGTAGGCCGCGATCAGCGGGCGCTCCAGGCAGGTTCCCGACCGGATGTGCAGCACCTTGACCACGGTCAGCTTGTCCGGCATGGCCGCGTGCAGGGCCACCACGGTCGCCGGCAGCTGGTAGGCGTGCAGCTGCACCCAGCGGATCCCGGTATGCCACAACACCGTCCGCAGCAGCGCGACGTCCTTGGTGAAGGTCACCAGCACCGGCTCCAGCCCGGCGTCACGCGCCGCACCGGCCAACGACACGGCCACCGGCAACGGCAACTCCGCATGCCCGTCGGCCACCCCGTGCCACAACCCCACCAGATCCGCCCCACCCCGAGAAAGCACCCCCACATCCGCCCCCGACGTGGCCCCACACACCTTCAGCAGTCCCCCGACCGCAGCGAAGGGTCCCTTCGCTGCGGTGGGCGCAGTGAAGGGACCCTTCGCCGCGTTGTGGCCGGTCACTTGCCCAGCCCCAACATCGACGCGATGCGGTTGTACTGGATCTCCGTGGTGCCGGAGTAGATCGTGCCGGCCACCGAGTTGCGCACGTCCTTCTCCAGTCCGTGTTCTGCCATGTAGCCGTGCCCGCCGAAGATCTGCACCGCGGACAGGCTCGACTCCAGGTTGCTCTCGCTGGTCAACAGCTTGGCGATGGCGAGGTCGACGGTGACGTTCTCGCCTGCCATGAGTCGCTCGCCGGTGTCGTACAACCACTTGCGGGCGGTCTCCAGCTTGATCTTCATCTCCACGATCCGGTTCGCGACCGACTGGTGGGCGCCGATCGGCTTGCCGAACTGCACCCTGGTCTTCGCGTACTCGATGCAGCGGTCGAGCCGGTGCTGCATCTCGCCGACGTTGACGATGAACGAGAACAGGATCTCCCGTTTCATCACGTAGTCCAGCACCATGAACCCGCCGCCGACCCGACCGAGCACATTGGACTTCGGCACCCGGACGTCGTCGAAGAACAACTCCGACAACGGCGAGGTCCGCAGCCCCATCTTCTTGAGGGGATTGCCGATCGACAGCCCAGGAGTGTCCCGGTCGACGAGGAAGGCGGTGATGCCGAGCGCGCCGGCATCCGGACGGGTCTTGGCGTACACCACGAACACGTCCGCGACGGGAGCGTTGCTGACGAAGGTCTTGCTTCCGTTCAGCACGAACTCGTCACCGTCCCGCTCGGCCTTGGTCAGCATGCGCATGGCATCCGAGCCGCCGCTCGCCTCGGTGATGGCATGCGCGCCGATCGCCTCGCCGGAACAGATCAGCGACAGGTACCGCTGCTTCTGTTCATCGGTACCGAACTGTTCGAGTGGAACGCCGGTGCTGCAGATGGTGGTGGTCAACGAGAAGCTCAGACCACCGTCGCGGCAGCCCTCACCGAGACCCTCCAGGACGTACATCATCGTCAGGATGTCCTGACCGAGTCCGCCCCACCGCTCGTCGAACGGCAGGCCGAGGATGCCGGTCTCCCGGATCAGTTTCCACTTGTCCCAGGAGAACCCGCCTTCCTCGTCCCGCTCGACGTGACCATCGCTCAGGTCCTCGTACCACCGGGCCAGCCCCTCGCGCAGCGCGCGCTGGTCCGCGTTCCATCGGGTCACGGCAACCGCCTTCTAGTATGCCGAGGAGACGTGCTCGTCGAGGCTGTGCACCTCGTCTCCGCGCAGCGCGGGGGTGAACACACACACCAGCCGCATGTCCTCGTGCGGGGACGCCACCAGGTAGTGCGCGTCGTGTTCGTTGAGGGAGTACAACGTGCCGGGCACCATCGGGTGGGAGGTGCCGTCGAGCTCGATCACCTCGCCGGAACCCTCGATGCAGTAACAGGTCTCGAGGTGGTTGCGGTACTCCAGCCGGGACTTGGTGCCGGCGCGGACGAGGGTGTCGGTCACGCTGTAGCCGACCCCGTCCTCGGCGACGAGGAAGCGCCGGCTCAGGCCGTTGCCCCACTCCACGGTCGGCACGTTGTCGATGTTGCGGACGATCATGGTCAACCTCCGGTCGTGATGGTTGTGATTTCCTCGTCGGGCGCGGCGATGGACCGGACGAAGTTCCTGAACTCGGCGACGACGTCGTCGCCGGCGGCGAGTGCGCTCTCCACCCGCGCGACCCCGGCCGACCCGACGATCACCGCGTCGGCGCCGCACGCGGCGACCGCCTCGGCGCCCTGCCGGTCCCGTACCCCGAACCCGACGGCGATCGGTGCACGGGTGCGCGGGCGAAGGGACGCGACGGTGGCCGCGAGCGCCGGGTGGTCGGTGGCCGCGGTGGTGCCGCTCTTGCCGTAGTGCGCCACCAGGTACAGGTAGGCCGACGCGTTGGCGGCCGCGGTGTCCATCACCTGTGGCGAGGACACCCCGTGGTAGCAGGTGGTGACGATCGGCAGCCCGGCCTCGGCGGTCACCGCGTGGTACTCGGTGCGCAGCTTCGGCGGCAGGGCGTGCAGCAGCAGACCGTCCACACCGGACTCGGCGATGTCGGCGACGACCGCGCGCAGTGGCCGGTGCTTGATCGAGTAGCTCCAGTCGGCCAGCAGCGCGATCCGCAGCCGGCGCAGGCGCGGCCGCACCCGCGCGACGAACTCGAGCACCTCGGCCAGCCCGACGCCGCCGGCCAGCGCGCGGTCGGCCGACCGGCGGATGGTCGGACCGTCGGTGACCGAGTCGGGGAACGGCACCGCGAGTTCCAGACAGTCCACACCGGACTCGTCGAGCATCGACACCAGGTCCTCGAGCACCGGCAGCGGCGGGTCGCCCGCGTTGAGGAACAACGCGAGACCGTACCCGCCGGCGTGCCGGCGGCCGGGGAAGAACTCAGCCATGCGCCACCGCCCTCGGTCGCCGCCCGGCCGAGCGCATGCGCTCGGCCAGGTCCCGTGCCAGGCCGTCGCGCACGGCCAGCTTGGCCGCGGCCACGGCCGGCGCCCAGTCGGTGAACTGTCCACTGGCGACGGCCAGCGCCGCGGCGTTCAGGCAGACCGTCTCGGTCGGGATGTCCCCGGCCATGCCGGACAGCACGTCCAGGAACTGCGCCAGGGTGTCTTCCAGGTCCTCGGCGGGCGCCACCGAGGCCAGCGTGCCGGCACCGGAGGTGAACTTCCCCCTTGGCACCGCGTGCTCGCCGCCGGGGGTGTAGATGATGTTCTGCGCGAACCCGAGCAGCTCGTCGGCGCCGGCGTCGTTGGTGCACAACCAGATCGTCCGGTCCTCGACCGCGCCGGCGAGCTGGCGCAGCCTCGGCAGCGGGCTGGCCGCCGACACCCCGGTGAGCTGCGCGGTCACCGGCAGCCCGGCGATGAACGGCCCGACGGTGTTGAGGAAGCGGCCGAACCACCGCATGCTGGTCGGCACGATGACCCTGGCCAACCGGGTGAGCACGCTGGGGTAGACGAACTGGCCGGCGAACGCGAGCCCGAAGCGGTCCAACGACTCCTCGGTGTCCACATGCGACTTCGTGAGCCCGATACCGAGCTTCTCCAGCAGGTCGACCGAGCCGAGCTTGCTGGTGTATGCGCGGGAACCGGTCTTCACCACCGGCACGCCCATCGCCGCGGCGACGAACGCCGACGCGGTGGAGATGTTGAACGTGCGCGGGCCGCCGCCGGTGCCGACGATGTTGACCGCCCCCGGCCAGCGTGCCGGCGCGGGCGGGCGCCGTTCGTCGAACGACGCCAGCAGGCCGCACAGCGTCTCGTGGTCCGGGAGCCGGGTGGCCAGTGAGGACAGCACGGCGACCGCCTCGCCGCGCTCGACCTCACCGGCCTCCAGCCGGTCCCAGAAGGACCGCCAGTCGTCGAGCCCGACGTCGGCGCGCTGGTTGACCAGTCCGTCGAGTACCCCACTCATTGCTCAGCTCCTGGCCGCAGTCGACTTTCCGGAGTCCGCGATGAACCGCTCGATCGCCGCGATACTGCGGAAGTTGTCCGGGTCGAGCTCGGCGTCGCCGATGGTCAGGCCGAACCTGTCCTCCAGCCAGGTGATCAGCTTCAGCACGCCGAGGCTGTCGATGAGCCCGTCGCCGAGCAGGTCGAGCTCGACGTCCAGCTCGCTGGCGTTGACGTCCGGGAGGAACTCGTCGATCAGGAACTTCTTGATAGCGTCGGTGTTACTCATGACACCCTTCCTCGAGCGGTCGGCGATACATCCGGAAAACTGATGGCGTTGCGGTCGACCTTGCCGGTGGAGGTCTTCGGCAGTGGCTCGTCGACGATCCGCATCACCGAGGGGATCGCGGCCCGTGGCAGCCGGCGCGCGCAGTGCTTGCGCAGCCCGAGGATGTTCAGGCCGCTGTCGGGTGCGCGCCGCACCGCACACAGCAACTCGTTGCCGGTGAGGTCGTCGTGCCGGGTGATGACCGCGACCTCCAGCACGTCGGGGTGGTCGACCAGCGCCCGCTCGACCTCCGCGGTGTTGATCGCCACCCCGCGCACCTTGACCTGGAAGTCGCTGCGCCCCACCAGGAAGACCTCGCCGGCCGCGTTGCGCCGGACCAGGTCGCCGGTGCGGAAGTAGCGCAGCTCGTCCCAGCCGCTCGGGTGGCCGCCGAAGCGGTGGTCCTGATCGGCCCGGTTGAGGTAACCGGTGGTCTGGAACGGCGTGGACACGTACAGCTCGCCCATCCCGGACCCGGTCAGCGTCTCGCCGTCCGCGCCGACGATCGCGGCCGTCGCCCCTGGCAACGGGTTGCCGATGGGCAGCGCCCCGGTCGTGCCGGCGGTCTCCCGCTCGACCTCGTGGATGAAGCTGTCGTTGGTCTCGGTGCAGCCGTAGATGTTGTACAGCCGGGCGGCGGGGAACACCGGTGGCAGCTGCTCGAGCGTGCAGTCGGGCATGGCGTCACCGGTGAACATCACGTGCTCGACGGTGGGGAAGGTGCGCTCGGGGTCCCTGGCCATCACCGCGTAGAGCAGCAGCCCGTAGAACATCGGCACCGCCTGCACGACATGCACTTCCTCCCGGGACAGCAGGTCGAGCAGGTGGTAGCCGTTGGCCGCGAGCGCGGGATCCACCAGCACCACCCGGCCGCCGTGCGCCAGCGTCGCCCAGATGTCGAGCAGGCACAGGTCGAAGTTGAGCGGGGCGTAGTTGAGCACCGACCTGCCGGGGCCGATCTGGAAGGTCTCCGCCGCCCACCCGATGAACCTGTCCACACCGGACTGACTGAGCGGCACGACCTTGGGCAGCCCGGTGGAGCCGGAGGTGGTCAGCATGAACGAGACGTTGGTCTGGTCCACCACGCGCAGCGGCGGCGGCCCGTCGGCCGGGGGGATGACCAGCGGGTCGCTGTCGGGCACCAGCGCGTAGCGACAGCCCCCTCTGGCGAACAGCGCGGTCAGCGTCCGCTCGGCGAACGCGGGTGAGGGCAACAGGAATCGCCGGCCGGCCAGCACACACGCCAGTACCAGCGCGATGGCGGCCGGGGACTTCTTGGCCAGCACGCCGACCGGTTCGTCCTGCGCGAGGTCGAGGCCGACCAGCTGGGCGCCGGCCTTGGTCGCCATCTCGTAGAGTTCGCGGTAGGTGGTCTCCTCCCCGTGCCAGACCAGCGCCGGGGCGTTCGGCCGGGTGTCGACCTGGGTGAGGAACGCTTCGTGGAAACCGGGGACCTCTGCCATCAGATACTCGCAATCGTGCCTTCGGTCGCGGTCAGCAGGGGCGGCTCGCCGAGCGTCACCCAGCCACCCTTCAATGCCAGCCCCTGCGGGGTCCGGCAGCTGAAGCAGACGGTGTTCCCGTCCGGCTGCAGCGTGATGTCGATGGGCTCGTCCGGCCGGACCGGCGAGGAGAACCGGACACCGACGCCGCGCACCCTGGCCGCGTCCCCGCCGGCGTGCCGGTCGACGATCTCCTCACACACCACCGCGAGCAGGCTCATGCCGTGCGCGATGACCCCGTCGAACCCGGCCGCCCGCGCGGCCGTGTCGTCGAGGTGGATCGGGTTCTCGTCGCCGGCGGCCACCGCGTAGCGCCGCACCTGGTCCACTCCGAACTGTCGAGTGTGGACAGTCGGGGCGGCCTTGGTGCGGTGCGCGGGGAACGGCGGTAGCTCACCGAAGGGCTCCGGGGTGACCGCGCCGCCGAGCAGGGCCCCGGTGACCAGCTCGGCGAAGGTCGCCCCGTCGGCGCCGACGAGTACCGCGCGCATGGCCACCCGCACGCCGCCCGCCTCCCGGCGGGCACCGAGCAGGTCGACCTCGATGGTGACCACCTCGCCCGGCACCAGCAGCCGGTCGGCGCGGATCTCCTGGCTCAGGTGGACCCTGGTCGGCTCCTCGCCGTTGGGACCGGCTGCGTCGATCTTGCCGAAGGCCAGGTCGAACGCCTGGTGGGCCAGGACGAACGTGTGCACGGGGGATGCCTTGGGGCTCGCGCCGTCGGGTGCCGGTGAGCCGAGCACCGAGCGCACCGCGTCCCGGTAGGCGGCCAGCTCGCCGACCGTGATGGTGCGCACCAGCGTGGCGACCGGGGTCATGGGGTCACCACCAGACAGGCGTTGTGGCCGCCGAAGCCGAAGGAGTTCGACAGCGCGGGGCCGGGCGTGAACGACCGGGGAGCGCCGTGCACCACATCGATCTCCAGCCCCGGCTCCAGCCGTTCGTGGTTGGCTGTCGGTGGCACCACGGCGTGCTGGTTGGTCAACGTGGCCGCGATCGCCTCCACCGCGCCGGCCGCGCCGATCAGGTGGCCGATCACGCTCTTGGTCGCGGTCACCGGCGGGCCGCCGGGGCCGAAGACCTTGGCCAGCGCGGTGGCCTCGGCGCGGTCGTTCTGCTGGGTGGAGGTGCCGTGCGCGTTCACGTGCGCGATGTCGCTCGTGCCCAGCCCGGCGTCGGCGATCGCCGCCTCCATCGCGCTGATCGCCGCGGAGCCGTCCGGCAGCGGCATCGCCAGGTGGTAGGCGTCGGCGGTGCTGCCGTAGCCGGCCACCAGCCCGTAGGTACGCGCGCCCCTGGCGATGGCGTCCTCCTGCCGCTCCAGCACGACGAAACCGGCGCCCTCACCCATCACGAACCCGTCCCGGTCGGCGTCGAACGGCCTGCTGGCCAGCTCCGGCGCGTCGTTGCGGGCCGACACCGCGTTGAGATTGCTGAACGCGGCCAGGGTCACCGGGCTCAGCGTCGACTCCGCGCCGCCGGCGATCACGATGTCCGCGCGGTGGTCGCGCAGCATCAGCAGCGCGTGCCCGATGGCGTCCACGCCGCTGGCGCAGGTGGTGGCGATGGTGAGCGCCGGCCCGTGCCAGCCGAGGCGCATCGCCAGCAGCGCCGCGGCCGCGTTGGGCATGCTCACCAGTGGCAGCAACGGGTTCACCCGGTGCGGCCCGTGCAGGAAGTAGTTGCCGACCTCGGCGTCGGTGGTCTGCCGGCCGCCGACCGCGTTGCCGACCACGATCGCCGTCCGCTGTGGATCGACGGTCGGTGAACCGGCGTCGCGGAAGGCGCTCAGCGCGGCGGTGACGCCGAACCTGGCGAACGGGTCCATCCGCCGGGACTCCTTGGCGGTGAGCAGCCCGACGTCCTCGAGACCGCGCACCGCGCAGCCGAAGCGGACCCCGTGGTCGCTCATGTCCACGTCGGTCTTCAGCGTCGCCGCCGTGGACTTCCCGGCGAGCAGCGTCGCCCAGAACTCGTCCACTGTGGAGCCTGCGGGCGTCACCACGCCGAGGCCGGTGATCGCGATTGCTGGTTTCGTTGCCATGGCGTCATTCCCCGATCAACCGGCATTGGCGGGCGGCGGTCAGGAAGGCGTCGACCGCGAAGTCGATCTCCTCGCGGGTGTGCTTGGCGGTGATCGCGATCCGCAGCCTGGCCAGGCCAGGCGGCACCGCCGGGGTCATCACCGGCAGCCCGATCACGCCCGCCTTGCGGCACGCGGTCGCGAAGTCCCACGCGTTCTCGTCCGAGCCGACGATCAGCGGCACGACCGCCGTCTGGCTCTCGCCGGTGTTCATGCCCGCGTCGGACATGATCTGGCGGAACCGCGCCGACTCCTGCTGCGCGCGGGTCACCCGCTCCGGCTCGCGGTCCAGGATCCGCAGCGACTCCAGCGCGGCGCCGACCTGGGCAGGGGCCAGCGCGGCGGAGAACAGGAACGGCCGCGCGAGCCGCTTGAGGTACTGCAGGAAGTCCTCGGTGCCCACGATGTAGCCGCCGTTGGACGGCACCGCCTTGGACAGCGTGCCGACCTTGATGTCGGCCTTCACCTCGTTGCCGAAGTGCTCCTCGATGCCCCGGCCGGTGGCGCCGATGACGCCGAGCGAGTGCGCCTCGTCGACCATCAGCAGCGCGCCGTGCTTGTCGCACACCTCGCGCAGCTCCGGCAGCGGCGCGATGTCACCGTCCATTGAGTACACGCTGTCCACGACGACCAGCCTGGTCGAGGACGCGTCGGTGGCCGCCAGCCTGCGGTCGAGGTGGCGGGGATCGTTGTGCCGGAAGCGGGTGACCGTCGCCCCACTGAGCTGGGCGCCGTCCACGATGCTCGCGTGGTCGAGCTTGTCGAGCAGGATCGTGTCCCCGGCCCCGCACAGCGCGCCGACCGTGCCGACGTTGGCCGCGTAGCCGGAGCTGAACACCAGCGAGCTCTCCCGCCCGGTGAACCTGGCCACCTCGGCCTCGAGCTCCTCGTGCAGCGGGATGGTGCCCGCCAGCGCACGGACGCCGGGGGTGCCGGTGCCGTACTCGTCGACGGCGGCCTTCGCGGCGGCGACCACGCGCTCGTCGCCGTTGAGCCCGATGTAGCCGTAGCCGGACATCATCAGCAGCCGCTCGCCGTCGACCTCCACATAGGAGCTGTCGCGCTCCGGCCGGTAGGCCACGAAGTTGTTGCGGCGACTGGGTTCCCATTCGAGCTCGGCGATTCGCCGGTTGATCGCCACAACCTTCGGCTCTAGGTGTTGCCAGGCAGCTGAAGCGTTCACATGCGTCTCCTCACCCATTTACCACAGTCACGGCGATTCCGATTTCTACGTGGGAGCGCGCAAGTCGGGCGCAACATCATCATGGCGTCCTGGTGTGGTGAATTTTTCATGCTCGCTGCTCAAGCCATACGCAACCGCAGCGCGAACGGCTGCTCGCAGGGTTTATGGCGAGAGGAGGGAATGATGCTGCCCGGATTACCGAACTCCCAGCGGCCGCCGGCGTGCTGATCCGGCTGGCCGGCCTCGTGTCGATCGAGGAGGCCGGCGCCGAACCACGTCTCCTGTCCAGCGCACAGGCCCAGGTCGCGTTCGCCAGGATGACCCTGGAGCGCGCAGGCGGCACCAGCCGTGACCAACTCGCCGACACCGTCTGGCCAGACGGGCTGCCCGACACCTGGGCCTCGGCCCTGCGCAGCGTGGTGAGCCGGGTGCGCACCTTCGTCGCGGGCACCGGCGACGCGGTGGTCGCCAGGGGCGGGCGCTACCTGCTGCGGCTGCCGGCCGACGCCGTGGTCGACCTCGAACACGCCGAGCGCGAGGTGGCCGCCGCGGTCGCGGCGCACGCGTCCGGCGCGCACGACGAGGCCTCCCGGCTGGCCGAGTCGGCCGTGGCCTGCCTGCGCCGGCCGCTGCTGCCCAACCACGACGGCGAGTGGGTCAACGAGGTGCGCGCGCGGCTGGCCGAGCTGCTGGTCACGGGGCTGGAGACGGCGAGCCTGGCCGCCTCGGCCATCGGCGACGCGGCCGGGGCGCTGCGGTTCGCCGACGAGGCGGTGCGCCGGGCGCCGCTGCGGGAGAGCACCCACCGGGCCCGGATGACCGCGCACGTGGCCGCCGGCAACCGCGCCGAGGCGATGCGCTGCTACCACGACCTGCGCGGCACCCTGGCCGACGAACTGGGGATCGACCCGTCGCCGGAGAGCCAGCAGGCCTACGTCGCGCTGCTTGGCGGCCCGGCCGAACAGGCACCGCTGCCCGAGGAGGGGTCCCGGCCGGGGCCCCGCGCGCCCGCGCCGTTCACCGGCCGCCGCGGCGAGCTCAACGCGCTGGCGCAGGCCTGGTCCAGGGTCGAGCGCGGCCCCAGCCACATGGTGCTGGTGACCGGTGAGCCGGGGGTCGGCAAGAGCCGCCTGGTGACCGAGGCCGCCCACCGGATCAGCCTGGCCGGCGGCCTGGTGGCCACCGGCCGCTGCGACCTCGCACCCGCCGGGCCCTACCAACCCGTCATCGAGGCCATCTGCGGCCTGCTCGCCGCCGGGCTGCCCGACCCGGTCGCCGACCAGGCACGGCGGCTGCGCGACACCCTGGCCACCGAGCCCGAGGCCGCCGCCCGGCCCGCCGAGCACGCGGTCGCCGCCGCCGCGCTGCTGGTGCGCGTCGCCCGTGACCGCCCGGTGCTGCTGTTCCTGGACGACCTCGACCTCGCCGGCGACGACACGCTCGCCGTGCTGCGTCACGTGTTCCGCCGCCGCGCCGACGGCCCGCTGCTGGTCGTGGCGACCGCGGGCCTGCCGGCCAGGCGCCAGGAGCGGCTGACCGCTCTGGTCCAACAGGTCGACCAGGACGGCTGGCTGTACCGCCTGACCCTGCCCGGCCTGGTCGAGCCGGACGTGGACGTGCTGGTGGAGGAGGTCGTGCCCGGCCAGTTCGTCCCCGAGGTCCCGCCGGCCAGCAGGCTGGTCGCCGACACCGGCGGAAACGCCTACCTGCTGATGGAGATGCTGCAGTGGCCGTGTGAGCGGGGCGGTGTCGGCTCACACGCCGAGCTGTCCCCGGCCATCCACGAGTACGCGACCATCCAGCTGGCCGCGCTGACCGCCGTGCCCCGCCGCCTGCTGCGCACCGCCGTGGTCGCCGGCCGGATCTTCGAGCTGGACCTGGTCGTCGAGGCGGCCGGGCTGGACCTGGACCGGGCGATGGACGCGCTGGACCTGTTGCTGGCGGCCGGAATCCTGTCCGAGGCCGGCAGCGGGCGCTACCGGTTCACCCACGACGTGCTGCGCCGGGCGACCTACACCCAGTTCAGCGCGGCCAGGCGACGCGGCCTGCACGCCAGGTACGCCGAGGTGATCGAGCGCCGCCGCACCGGCGCGCTCGGCCGCTACACCAGGGCACTGGCCCACCACCGCACGGCCGGCGCGGTCGAGGGCGGCGACCAGCACGCGGTGCGCTGGGTGTGGCGGGCCGCGGCCCAGGCCGGCGGGGACGGGGCGCTGGAGGAGGCGGTCCGGCTGCACCGCGAGGCGCTGCGGCACGTGCCGCGCACCGACGACGGCCTGCGCGCCGAGGCGGTCACCAACCTCGGCCTGGCCCAGCTCGCCGCCGGCCACCAGGAATGCGCGCAGACCCTGCTCGACGGCGCGCTGCACGCCATGCACAGCGAACGCCTGCCGGTGGCCGCCAGGGCCGCGCTCGGCCTGGCCGACGCGGTCGACACCCGTCCGGAGCTGCGCAGTGAGGCCGCCGCACTGATCGAGGTGTTGGTACAGGAGGACGCCAGCAGGTCGGGGCAGCGCGGCACCGACCGGATCGACGGGGTCACCCTCGGCCGGATGCTGGCCAGACAGGTGCGCCTCGGCGCGCCGGTCGCGCCCTGCCCGGCCATCGATACCGCGCTCACCGAGCTGACCAGGGAGCTTGGCCTGTTGGAGGGCCCGGAGATGGTCGCCCGCCGGCGCACCCTGGCCGGGGAGCTGCTCACCGTGGCCACCGCGGTGAACGACGCCGACGCCCGCATCGTCGCCGCCCACCACCAGGCCATGGCCGCCGAGCTGCGTGGTGACCTCGTCGCCCGCCAGGCCGCGATGACGGTGATGGCCGCCGCCGCGCACCAAGCCGCCCCGCACGACCCCAGGATGGTGGCTGCCACCGCCAACGCGCTCGGGGACGCCCTGCTGCTGGAACACGCGGTGGCGGTGGCGGTCACCCAGGGCAGGTTCACCGACGCGGCGATCACGGCTCGGCTGGCCGGGACAATCACCGGCACCGGTGCGGGCTGGGCCGCGGTGTCACCGGCGCCGGGGACCCTGGCCGAACGCCAGCTGCTGGTCGCCGGACTGCTGCGGACCGGGCTGTGGCCACCGGCCGGTGCGGCGCCCCGGACCGGCCCGGAAGCGGCCGAACAGTCGCTGCGGGCGTTGGCCGGCGGGGTCCGCGGCCGGCCGCACCTCACCGTGCGGGCGTTCGCCACCGGCGCCGAACCGCTGCCCTCCGGCGACGAGTGGGCCCACCTCATGGGCGTGCTCGCGCTCGGCGCGGTCGAGCTCGGCGACCCGACCACCGCCGAGGCGCTGCGCACCCGGCTCGCGCCCTACGGCGGCCTGGTCTGTGGCGTCGGCTACCGGACCTTCGCCGGCCCGGTGTCCTTCCACCTCGGCCAGCTCGCCGTGGTCATCGGCGACTGGGACGAGGCGGACAGCCAACTGACCGAGGCGATCACCTGGCTCACCGCGCGGGGCGCCCGGCCGTGGGTGGCGTTGGCCAAACAGGCGCTCGCCAGGGCGCTGGCCGGCCGGGCCAGGGTCGGCGACCGCGGCTCGGCCCGCGCGCTGCTGGCCGAGGCCAACACCGCGCTCGTGGCCGCCGGCCTGCGCCACCGCGTTTGCGCGCCTGTTGCGTAGCCACCCGTATACCTGAGGTGACCAGGACACGAAGGGGGCGCTCGATGGACCTGCGGCACTGGCTGTCCCGTGCGGTCGATGTGGTCGAGCAGTGGGGGGAGCGCTTCGGCCCGTACACCCGGCATCCGTCACAACTGTTGTCCGAGGCCGAGTTCGCTCCCGCGTTCGATCGCTTCGCCGCCAGGATGGCGAACAACTACCCGTTCTTCCACCCGCGCTACGCCGGGCAGATGGTCAAACCACCACACCCGGCGGCCGTGGTCGGCTATCTGACCGCGATGTTGTACAACCCCAACAACCACGCCGCCGAGGGCGGGCCGGCGACCACCGAGATGGAACGGGAATGCGTTGCCGCGCTTGGTGAGATGTTCGGGCTGCGGTCGGTGCTCGGGCACCTGACGACCAGCGGCACCATCGCCAACCTCGAGGCGCTCTACGTCGCCCGTCAGACACATCCGGGGCTCGGCGTCGCGTACAGCACCGAGAGCCACTACACCCACCAGCGGATGTGTCACGTGCTCGGCGTGGCGACCCACCCGGTGCCCGTCGACGCCGCCGGCCGGCTCGAACTCGGTGCCCTGGAACGGGAACTGGCCACCGGGAAGGTCGGCACGGTCGTGGTCACCGCGGGCACCACCGGCCTCGGCGCGGTCGACCCGGTACACGAGGTGCTGCCGCTGGCCCGCCGCTACGGCGCGCGGGTGCACGTGGACGCCGCCTACGGCGGGTTCTTCTCGCTGCTCGCCAGGCCGGACGCCGAGCAGCCGATCGACCCCCGGCCATGGCGGGCGATCGCCGACTGCGACTCGGTCGTGGTCGACCCGCACAAGCACGGGCTCCAGCCCTTCGGCTGCGGCGCGGTGCTGTTCAACGATCCCCGGGTCGGGCGGTTCTTCGCCCACGACTCGCCCTACACCTACTTCACCGACGCCGAGCTGCACCTCGGGGAGATCAGCCTGGAGTGCTCCCGGCCGGGTGCCGCGGCCGCCGCATTGTGGCTGACGCTGCAGCTGGTTCCGTTGACCACCACCGGTTTGGGCGCCACGCTGGCGGCCAGCAGGCGGGCCGCGCTGCGCTGGGCCGACCTGATCGAGGACGCCCCGGCGCTGCGGCTCTACCAGCGACCGGAGCTGGACATCGTCACCTACTTCCCCGCCACCGGGGAACCGACGCTGAGCGCCGTCGACGCGGCATCGAACCGGTTGCTGCGCACCGGGATGACCGCGCCGACCGAACCGGTGTTCCTGAGCGTCGTGCGGGCCGACGCGGCCGCGTTCGCCGGCCGCCATCCCGACCTGCGCGCGGACGCCGAGACCGCGCACGTCATGCGCAGCGTGCTGATCAAGCCGGACGCCGAGGACTACCTCGACCACCTGCACGACCGGGTGCACCAACTCGCCGCCGGCGCCGACCTGCCGGCGGAACACCGCAGCGAACCCACGGCGGATGGAGAGGCTTTGCGATCCGACGGCATTCCCGACGGCATTTCCCAGGCGTCCACGACCGGCACTTCCGTGCTGGGTACCGTCGCCGACACCGACCGGCTGATCGAGGTGCTCGTCGCCTCGTTCTTCACCGATCCGCTCATGCGCTGGGCGTTTCCCGACGAGACAAGGCGGGCGGCGATCGTCCCCGAGTTCTTCCGGGCACAGCTGGATATCTCGTTCGACTACGACGGCGTGTTCACCGATCCACGGCGCCAGGCGGCGTTGCTGTTCCTGCCGCCGGGCGCGTGGGACAAGCTGGCGGCCCGCGACGACGAGCTGGTCACGCGCTTCGGTGAGCTGGCAGGCGAGTACCGCCAGGCGCTGCTGACCATCATGGGACTGCAGGCCCACCACCACCCGGCCGAGCCGCACTACTACGTGGCGTTCACCGGTGTCGTGCCGAACGCCCAGCGTCAGGGCACCATGTCCGTCCTCAGTAGAGAGTTGATCGAGCGCGCGGACCGCGAGCGGGTGGGGATGTACGTCGAGGCCAGTTCGGACGCCGGCTTCGCGCTGTGCGGCAAGCATGGCTTCGTGTCGACGGGAACGGAGATCGTGCTGCCGGACGGGCCATCGCTGCGTCCCATGTGGAGGGAGCCGCGATGAGTGCGGCGCTCGGTGACGACCGACTTCTGCTCTGGCAGGCGAGTCAGGTCAGGCAGGGCGAGGTGCCAGCGGAGCACCGCGAGCCGCTGACCGAGATCCTGGCCTGGAGCGAGGAGTTCCTGGTGACCTCGCATGCCGACCTCGGCCGGACCGGACCGGTCTGCCCCTACACTGCGCCGTCGCTGCGCAAGGACCTGTACTACCTCGGTGTGCCGGTCGACGACGGCGGCGGACTGGACATGCCGACGGTGATCTCCCGGTTGCGGGACTGGCACGCCAGGCTCAGCGCGGAGCTGAGCGAGTCCGACCGGGAGCTGCTGGCGTTGCTGGTGGTGTTGCCCCACCTCGACCACGAGGACTCGACCGAGCTGGACGAGTTGCAGCGCAAGGCGAAGGACGAGTTCATCGCCGACGGGCTGATGATCGGGCAGTTCCACCCGGTCTGCCCGGAGCCGGGCCTGTGGAGCAGGAACTTCCGCCCGCTGCGCTCGCCGATCCCGCTGCTGGCGGTCCGGCAGCTGCTGGTGTTCGACCTGCCCTTCCTCGCCTCGGAAGTCCACCTCGAGCGTTACCTGGCCCGGTTCGCCGACACCATCCCCGCCAGGATGCGCAACCAGATCATCGCCAGAATGACCAACAACCACCTCGGCCTGGACGCCGCCTGAATGCGATGAAGGCGCCCTTCGTCGCGTTGAACGCGAGAAAGGACGCCTTCATCGCTTTTCCTCAGGCCGGGGTCCAGACTCCGGTGGTGGCGGTGGCTTTCACGTAGTCGGTGAATTCTCTCGGGGGGCGGTCGAGGGCGTCGGAGATGCCGGTGGTGAGGTAGGCGTTGTTGCCGTCGAGGGTCTCGGTGAACAGGCCGATCAGCAGGTCGGCGTATTCCGGCGGCAGGCCGTGCTCGATGGCGCCTTCGCGGTACTGGGCCATGGTGACCGGCAGGTACTGGATGTCCCTGCCGGTCGCCTCGGCGATTTCCCTTGCGGCGTCGGCGAAGGTGAGTAGCCGAGGGCCGGTCACCTCGTAGAGCTTGCCGATGTGCCGGTCGTCGCTGAGCGCGGCGACCACCACGTCGGCGATGTCGTCGACGTCCACGAACGCCTCGGGGACCTCGCCGGCCGGCATCGCGATGACGCCCCCGAGCACCGCGTCGAGCAGGAAACCCTCACTGAAGTTCTGCGTGAACCAGGACGCCCGCACGATGGTCCAGTCGGCGCCGCTGTCCCGCAGGATCCGTTCCGAGCGCTCGGCTTCGTGCTCGCCGCGGCCCGACAGCAGCACCAGCCGGCGAACCCCGGTGCGCACCGCGAGCTCGGTGAACTCGGCGATGGTGTCGGCCGCGCCGGGAAAGGCGATGTCGGGGGAGTAGACCACGTAGGCCGCGTCCGCGCCGGCGAGCGCACTGTGCCAGGTGTTCGGCGCACCCCAGTCGAACGGCGGCGTGCTGGTGCGCGAGGCGCCGCGCACCGCGAAGTCGCGGACCCGCAGCCGCGGCACAATTCGACGGCCGGTCTTTCCGTTGGGCTGGAGTACCAGGATTTCCGGTGTCATGACTCCACCTTGTCAGCGAAGCGGGATGCGCAGCACGCGGCCGGCATCCGGGCAGACACCACAGTCGGCGACATAGGCATTGTCGCCCCTGATCAGCAGGCCACCGGGCCCGGTGAGATCGGTGGTAACAATCTGGTGCGCGCCGTCGCGGCCGACCTTGATCAGCGCGCCGGTGAGATCACCGGAGAGCAGACCGGCGTGCGAGATCTCCAGGACGTACAGCGTGCCGTTCCGGTCGAAGGCAAGGTCGCCGATATTGGTGAAACCACTGGCCACCACCGTCG
The DNA here is from genome assembly GCF_054779715.1 of Actinophytocola sediminis. Taxonomy (NCBI): domain Bacteria; kingdom Bacillati; phylum Actinomycetota; class Actinomycetes; order Pseudonocardiales; family Pseudonocardiaceae; genus Actinophytocola; species Actinophytocola sediminis. Next base: position 170,473 of record NZ_BAAGXS010000018.1, read on the forward strand.
GCTGCTGGCCGGGAACCACCCGGTACACCCGAGCCTGGCCGGCGGGGTAGGGAAACCCGGTCAGCTCGCTGACGTAGTACGCGCCGTCGGGACCGGTCACGACCGAGGTCGGCACGGACTGCGCGGGGATCTGCGTGCCCTCCGGCAGGCCGAGGAACGGCGGCGCGTCGGCGAGTTGCTCGGGGAACGTGGCCACCGTGGTCGGCCGGCCGTCCCAGCCGACGCTGACCAGCGAGTTGCCGGCGGAGTCGACGACCGCGGCGCCCCTTGCGGTGACCGTGACCGAGTTCGGGTTGCCGCCGTCGGGGTCGGTGGCGGTGGAGTGACCGGTGATGTCGGCCAGCCGGACGAGGTTGCCGCGCACGGAGGCCAGCAGCCAGCCCGCGTTCTGGCCGGCGGCGGGCAACTCGTCGCGCTTGTCGCCGGTGATGGCCAGCCCCGCGGTGAACACCGGGATGCCGCCGACGATCGCCACGTCGGACGGGCCCATGGCCTGGGTGCCGTCGGTCAGTGCCAGGGACGGCAGCCCGGTCACCACGCGCCGTTGCCGGCCGTCGCTGATCCTGGTGATCGCGCCCGAGGCGCCGAAGCACACGTCGCCGCCCTCAGGGCCGGGGAAGCACGGCGCGGCGCCACCGCTGCCCGCCTCGGCGACATACAGCGCGCCGTCGGGCCCGAAGGCCAGGCCGCGCGGGTTGTCCAGCCCGGTGGCGATCGTGGCGACGCCCCGGTGCGCGGCGGTGGCCACCGGGGCGAGGGTGAACAGGGAGAGCAGGGGGACGAGGAACGCCGCGGTGACGGCCTGTCTCGTTCTGGTTCGCGTGAACATCGGGATCCTTCCCAAGCATCGTCGTCCACACAGGACGGTCAGCGGTGAGGTTGATCAGGTTGCTCGTGCGCTCTTCTTGGCCCGGCTCCGTGCCGGTTTGCGGTGTAGCCACCAGTAGGCGATCGCGAGGTTCACCATCCAGCCGAGCCAGAAGCCCCCCAGCGGAAAGAAGACCTCCGGCGATTCCGGCACGCCCGGGATCGCCGGCACGCCGAGGGCGATCACCCGCCCGGTCGCGAGACCCATCGCCGTGGCGAAGCTGTAGATCATCCAGCGGCGGTGCTCGCGGGTGTTGCGTGCGCGGCCGGCGACGTACCCGCGCAGGGTGGTGACCAGCCCGATCACCGACCACACGGTCGCGCCGCTGGCGCCGATCAGGTTCAGCTCACCCATCGGCACGACGGCCAGCGCGAGCACACAGGTGGGCAGCATGCCGGCGAACACGTAGGTCCGGCCACTGATCCGGTGGACCTTCGGGTGGGTGCGCCGTAGCCACGGCCACAGCTGCAGGCACACGGTGAACAGCGTGATCGTGCCGAACAGGATGTGCGCCAACAACATCGGGTAGTGCAGGGCGAGCTGGGTGTTGATCGGGATCACCGAGTCCGCCGGGTCGAGCGTGAGGTACGGCGGCAGTGACACCGCGAGGAAGGCCACGACCAGCACGATGAGCGCGATCAGGCCACGGGGACGCTTGCGCCCGCGGGCGGGCCGAGGCGGGCGAACCTGCGGCTGCCGGTGGTCCAGGGTGTTCGACACGGTTGGCTCCTCTGGCATGGATCAGGCTGCGCACTGCGATCTGCGCTTTCCAGACTTTCAGGAACGCCTGGGGTGAACCAGGGACGGCGACATCCACCGGGTATGAAAAATTCATGGGTTCGTCCCGTGGATGAATCGCCCGCGTGGCACAACATTCTGTTGCCGCCGTCCGTGGTTGCCGGTAGATTCCCTGTCGCGCAGGAAGGCCTGGGGGCTGCCCCGCAGATGTCGCGTGCGATCGCTTTTGCGTCGTCGGCTCCGCCATCACTGGACCGACGGAGGTTTCAGGTGCGTATCGGCGGAAAGATCGGAACCGGATTCGCGGTGCTCGCGCTGGCGATCGGCACTGCCGCGCCCGCGGGCGCCAGCCCGCGTTCGCCCGGGGGTGCCGGCACTGAGACGATCACCCTGATCAGCGGCGACCAGGTTGTCGTTCACCGAGGCACGGCACGGTCGATCCGGCCGGGCGCCGGACGCGAGTCGATGACGTTCTCCAGGTTCGCCGCGGCCGGGCACTCCTATGTCATCCCGGCGGACGCCATGCGGCTGGTCGCCGCCGGGCGGCTCGACCGCCGGCTGTTCGACATCACCACGCTCATCGAGTACGGCTACGACGACGCGCGGCGGGACACCCTGCCGTTGATCGTCACCCGCCCGGCCGGCCAGGCGGCGCCCCGGGTCGCGAACACCGAGGTCTCCCAGGACCTTCCCAGTGTCAACGGCACCGCGCTGGCGGTCGACAAGGCGGGCGCGGGCGCGGCCTGGGGCGCGCTGACCGACGGCGGCGCGGTGGCCACCCTGGCCGCCGGGGTGGACCAGATCTGGCTGGACGGCAAGCGAAAGTCCACTTTGGATAGAAGTACGGCGCAGATCGGCGCGCCGGCGGCCTGGGAGGCGGGCTACACCGGCGAGGGCGTCACGGTCGCGGTGCTCGACACCGGCGTGGACCAGACCCACCCCGACCTCGCCGACCGGGAGATCGCCGAGCAGAACTTCAGCGACGCCGAGGACAACGTCGACCATGTCGGCCACGGCACGCACGTCGCGTCGACCGTCGCCGGTACCGGCGCGCGATCGGCCGGCCGGTTCCGGGGCGTCGCCCCCGGCGCGTCGATCCTGGATGGCAAGGTGCTCAACGACTTCGGCGGTGGCCAGGAGTCGTGGATCATCGCCGGCATGGAGTGGGCAGCACAGCAGGGCGCCGACGTCGCGAACCTGAGTCTCGGCGGATACGACACCGCGGTGGTCGACCCGCTCGAACAGGCGGTCAGCACGCTGACCGAGCAGTACGACACGCTGTTCGTGGTCGCCGCCGGCAACTCCGGCCCCGGTGAGCACACGATCGGCTCGCCGGGCAGCGCACCGGAGGCGCTCACCGTGGGCGCGGTGGAACGTACCGACGCGCTGGCCCCCTTCTCCAGCAGGGGACCGACCGAGCAGGGCGGGGTCATCAAGCCCGACGTCACCGCGCCCGGCGTCGACATCGTCGCCGCCCTGCACGCCGACGGCACCATCGCCCCGCCCGCCGCGCCGGGCTACGCCGCGCTGAGCGGCACGTCGATGGCCACCCCGCACGTCGCGGGTGCCGTCGCACTGCTCGCCCAGCAGCACCCGGACCGGACCGCGGCGCAGCTCAAGGCCGCGCTGTCGGCGTCGGCCGAACCCACCCCGGGCGCCAAGGTGTTCGACCAGGGCGCCGGCCGGGTGGACGTCGAACGCGCACTCGGCCAGACGGTCGTGACCGAACCCGCGTCCGTGCACGTCGGCACGGTCGCCTGGCCGCACGATGACGATGAGGAGCCGGTGAGCCGGACCGTCACCTACCACAACCTGGGCGACACGGAGGTGACGCTGGAGCTCGCCGTCGAGGCCGTCGGGCCGGACGGCGACGCGACCGACGTGTTCTCGCTGAGCGCCGACCGGCTCACCGTTCCGGCCGACGACGCGGCGACGGTGACCATCACCGGGGACACCCGCCTGGGCACCGTCGACGGCCACTACACCGGCGCCATCACGGCCACCGCAGGCGGCCTGACGACCAGGACCCCGGTCGTGGTCACCCGTGAGGTCGAGAGCTACGACCTCACGGTGAACGTCACCGGCGAGGACGGCCTGCCGACCGGTGACTACGGCTCGTTCCTGTTCAGTCTGGACCGCAATCGGATCCTGATGCCCTACGACGCCGACGGCTCGGCGACCGTTCGCCTGCCCCGCGGGCGCTACCTGGCGTTGCACACCGTGTACACCGATCAGGGCCGGCACGCCAACGCCATCCTGCAACCGAGCATCGACCTGGACCAGGACAGCACGGTCGAGGTAAGTCCCGCCATCGCCAAACCGGTCAAGGTCACCCCGCCAGTAGCGGCGACCCTGGAACTCGGTGACATCGGCTTCCAGCTGACGACCGACAGCTACTCGATCGCCGCCGGCCCGATCACCACCGACCTCAGCACGGTGTCCACCGGGCGGCTCGGTGAGGCGTTCCCGGACACCGTGGTGACCCACTGGGTCAGCACCCAGTGGTCCGGCACGGACGGGGCGTTCTACGGCTTCGCGTGGTTCCCGGACACCTTCCCGGACGGGTTCGACAAGACGGTGAGCCGGCGCGAGCTGGCGACGGTGCGTGCCACGATCGGCGACGGCGGGATGGCCGCGCGGGCGATCCGCGGACTGGTCCCGCAGCCACTCTCCGGCAGCGCGGCCGTCTTCACCGCCGAGATCCCGGTACCGACGCCGGGGACGAGCGTCGAACACGTCAACACCGACGGCGTGCGTTGGCGGTCCGTCCTGAACCAGTTCGCCGACAACGGTTCGATACTCGCCGTCCTCCAGTCACCGCCGCGCGACCACGTCGCTGGCCGCACCTACCGCGAGCGGATGAACCACGCGGTGTTCGGCCCGGACCTGACGCCCGTGGACGCCCCGGCGGCCTCGCGCGACGCCAGCGGGATCTTCGTCAACGTCCCCATGTTCTCCGACGCCGACGGGAACGCCGGCTTTTCGGTGACCGGCCCGGCGGAGACCAGGCTGTACCTGGGTGAGGAGTTGGTGGGTTCGCACCCCGACTACGCTTTTGGCCATTTCACCGGCCTGCCGGCGGAGTCGAGGACCTATCGTCTGGCCACCGAGGCGGTGCGCCTGCCGCCGTTCGCCCTGACCACGGCCATCAGTGCCGAGTGGACGTTCACATCATCCCATGTGGACGGTTCGGCGGTTGAGCCGATCGACCTGAACGTGGTGCGGTTCCTGCCGAAGTTGGACGAGAGCGGGAACGCCCCGGCGGGCCGTCGCCAGCTCGTCCCGCTGCGGCTGCAGGACGAGACCGGCGCGACGGTCACCCCGCGCCGATTGACCGTCGAGGCCTCCTACGACGAGGGCGCCTCCTGGCGGCGGGTCCCGGTTTCCTCCGGTCTGGTCGCCACGCTCCACCACCCGGCCGGCGCGGCCTCGGTGTCACTGCGCGCGTCGGCGACCGACAGGGAGGGAAACACGGTCAAGCAGACGGTGATCCGGGCGTACACGCTGCGGTGAGCGGGCAGCGTCAACCGTGCGGCGGGAGACCGATTCGGTACGCCAGGCCGCGCAGGTCGGCGCCGCCGGCCTCGCGGCGTGCCGTGCGCAACGCGTCTCCGACCGCCTCCCGCGTGAACAGGAGCGTGCGGTTCTGCGACTGGCGAAGTTCGCGCAACAGGGCGCCGAGCGAGCCAGTACGGGGATTCCTGGACATAGCGGCGATGCGCCCTTCTCCGCGCCTGGTCAGATCCTCCCGCCAGCGTAGTTGGCCTTGGCGCAAGTCACATCTTGGCGGTTTGGCCCGCGACCCGCTTCGGAGTGCCATCCTGACTGACCGGATCCACCCCACAACACCCGAAGGCGGGTCCGCGTACCCCGCTGTACGCGAACCCGCCTTTTCGGAAAGGTGGCGCTCAGGTTATCGAAACGCCACCGTCGACACTGACGACCTGACCGGTAATACAGTCGCCGTCAAGGAACAGCCGCACGCTCCTGGCCACCTCCTCGGTGGTCGGGAACCGCGGAATCGGCGACTTCTCCAGGATATTGGCCGTCACCGCGTCGGAGAGCCCGCTGGTCATGGCCGTCTCCATGAATCCCGGCGACAGCGCGTTGACCGTGACCCCCCGGCGCCCGACCTCGGCGGCCAGCGACCTGGTGAAGCCGATGATCCCCGCCTTGGACGCCGAGTACGCGGTCTGCCCGGACGACGCGATCAACCCCGACGGGGACACGATGTTGATGATGCGGCCCCACCGCTTGCGCAGCATGCCCCCGACCGCGGCCCGCGACGTGTGGAACGTGCCGAGCAGGTTCGTCTGGATCACGTCCTGCCAGTCCTGCGGTGACTGCATGGCCATCAGCGCGTCCTTGCGGATCCCGCCGTTGTTCACCAGCACGTCGATCGACCCGAGCTTCTCGGTGATCTCCGCGTTCAGTGCCACGACGGCGTCCCACGAGCCGACGTCGCCGGTGACCACGATCGAGGTGTTCTCCAGTTTGTCGGCCACGGCCCGCGCCGCGTCGACCGACCGGTTGTAGTGCACCGCGACCCGACAGCCGAGCGCGTCCAGCTCCATCGCCAGCGACTGGCCGAGCCCGCCGGAGGCACCCGTGACTAGTGCTACCGGCTGTTCCGGCCGAATGCCGACACGATTTTTGCCACTCATTCGCCACCCCATTTCAGGAGCACGGATCCCCACGTCATGCCCGCGCCGAAACCGGCGAGCAACAACAGGTCACCGTCGTTGATCCGGTCGGCTTCCAGTGCCTCGGTCAGTGCGATCGGCATGGACGCCGACGCGGTGTTCCCGTACTTCTCGAGGTTGGTGATCAGCCGGTCGGGCCGCAGCCCAGTGTGGTTGAGGATCGAGTTGATGATGCGGATATTGGCCTGGTGCGGGAGGATGTGGTCGATCTCGTCCGGCTCGAGCTTGGCCGCCTCCAACGTGGCCCGCACCGACCGAACCGTGAACCGCACCGCGTTCAGGTAGATCTCGTTGCCCTTGATCTCCGAGTAGTGCAGTCCTTTTCGGACAGTCTCCTCGGTGGTCGGCATCCGGCTCCCGCCCGCCTGGATCTTCAGGCTGCCGGCGCACTTGCCGTCCGCCCCGAGGTTCCAGGCCACGAGCCACTTGTCCGGAGTCGGCGTGAGGACGACCGCCCCGGCCCCGTCCCCGGCGAGAATGCCGAGGTCGCGGTCCTCCGGGTTGATCGTCAGCGAATGGGTGTCCGAGCCGATCAACAGGATCGGCCTCGGGTCGAGGGTCATCAGGCCGGCGGCCGTGATGAGCCCGTACACGAACCCCGAGCACTCCGCGTTCACGTCGTGCGCGCTCCCCGCGACGCCGAGGTCGTGTTGCACGAACGCCGACGTCGCGGGGGAGAGCTGCTCGGGGGTGGCCGACGCGACGATGAGGTGCGCGATGTCGTCGCCGGTCAGCCCTGCCTTCTCGAGTGCGCGGCGGCCGGCTTCCACCGCGAGGCTGGCGGTGGTCTCTCCCGGGGAGACGAACCGCCGCTCACGGATCCCGCACCTGCTGACGATCCAGTCCTCGTCGACACCGAACCGCTCGGCGATCTCGACGCTGGTCACCACGCGCTCGGGCAGGGCCTTGCCCCAACCGGCGATCTGGAAGCCAGTCACGGCCGTCCTCTAGTTCTGCGCCGGCGTCTGCGGCACCAGCGCCACGATGCGACCGTGCACGACACGCAGGGTCGTCGTGTCGTCCATGTCGCTGAACAGCGACTCGTCCGCGGGGATGTGCGGGTAGTTGGACTGGAAGCTGTACAGCCACTCCATCAGGTCGAGCGAGTCGACGTCCGAGATCTTCTGCAGCGCCGCGTCGACGTCGATCTCCTCCGCCCCCGAGACATCCTGCAACTGGGTCGCCAGTTCCTCGACGGTGGGCAGTTCCATGAGCGTGGCTCCTCTCGACTGTGAATCCGCATGTCGTGGTTGCCAGGAAATCCGACCGGCGCAACGCGAGCGCAACGAGCCGAACGGCCGGGTTGTTCTTGCGGACCTGTTGCGGCCAACGCGATTACCTCGTCCGGGTCAGGTGAGGTAGGCCCCGGAGCATGAGGAGAAATGAGGCGAGAATGACCACGCTCGATCACAAGCCGGTGAACCCCGAGGTCGACGCCATCCGCCACCACTACGAGGTGAGCAACGACTTCTACCGCCTCCTGCTGGGGCCGGCCATGATGTACTCCGGTGGCTACTGGAACGAAGGCGAGGACCTCCGCGAGGCGCACGACGAAGCCCAGTACCGCAAGCTCGACGCGTTCATCACCAACGCCAACGCGGTCGGCGCGAACAAGGTGCTGGACATCGGCAGCGGCTGGGGCACCATGCTCGACCGCGCCACCACCGTGCACGGCGTCGGGCAGGCCGTCGGGGTCACGCTGAGCCGTACGCAGAAGGAGTTCGTCGACTCGCTCGGCAACTCCAAGATCGAGATCAAGGTGGAGAGCTGGGAGGACCACCGCACCGACGAGCCGTACGACGCCGCGTTCTGCGTCAACGCGCTGGAGCACTTCGTGCTGGCCTCGTTGCCGCCCAAGGAGCGGGTCGGCCGGTTCCGCGCGTTCTTCAAGCAGTGCCACTCGCTGATCAAGGTCGACGGCCGCCTGGTGCTGCACATGATGACCATCGAGCAGCCGAAGCTGAGCCGCCGGCTCATCGACGACCTGAAGTTCCTGCAGCGCGAGGAGTTCCAGGGCTGCTACATCCCGCACACCAACGAGCTCGTGCAGGCCGCCGAGAGCCTGTTCGAGATCATCGAGATCCGCAACGAGCGGGAGACCTTCAGCCGGGCCTGCCGGGCGTGGCTGGCCAACCTCGCCGACCGCCGCGACGAGGCCGTCGCCCTGGCCAGCGAAGAGGTCGTGCAGCGGTTCGAGCGCTACCTGGACATCTTCGCGTACACCCTCGAGGACAAGATCTTCAACAACTTCCGCATCGTGCTGTCGCGGAACGCCTGAGGAGGCTCCCCATGACGATCACCGATCCAACACTGGGCGACGTGCGCCAGGCCGGCGGTGGCGGGAACCGTGTCCCGCACGTCCGGGTGGCCATCATCGGCGCCGGATTCTCCGGCCTCGGCATGGCCATCCGCCTCCTCAAGTCCAAAGAGGATGACTTCCTGATCTTCGAGCGGGCCGGCCAGGTCGGCGGAACCTGGCGCGACAACACCTATCCCGGCGCCGAGTGCGACGTGGCCGCCCTGCTCTACTCCTACACCTTCGCGCAGCGCACCGACTGGCAGAGCACCTACGGCAAGCAGCCGGAGCTCTACGCCTACCTCAACGACTGCGCGGACAAGTTCGGTGTGCGGCCCTACATCCGGTTCCACCACGAGCTGATCTCCGCGCGCTGGGACGAGAACGTGCGGCGCTGGAACATCGAGACCAGCCAGGGTGCCTACACCGCACAGGTCCTGGTGACCGGCAGCGGCTACCTGAGCGACCCGGTGGTGCCCGACATCAAGGGCCTGCCCGGTTTCCAGGGCAAGGTGTTCCACTCGTCCACCTGGGACCACGACTACGACCTGACCGGAAAGCGGGTCGCGGTCATCGGCAACGGCGCGTCCGCGCTGCAGTTCGTGCCCAAGATCCAGCCCAAGGTCGGCCAGCTCGACCTGTACCAGCGCACGCCGGCGTGGATCGCGCCGAAGAACGACAAGCCCAACGGCAAGTTCCGGCAGTGGCTGTTCCGCAACGTCCCCGGTTTCCAGGGCTTCCGCCGCGGGTTCAACCAGTGGGGCCGGGAGGCGCTCGCCTTCCTGCTCGGCAAGCCGGACATCGCGGCCAAGACCGTGGGCGGCATGTTCATCAAGCACCTCAACAAGAGCGTGCCGGACCCGGAGCTGCGGGCCAAGCTCACCCCGGACTTCACCATCGGGTGCAAGCGGATGCTGTTCTCCAACACCTACTACCCGGCGATCCAGCAGCCCAACGTGGAGCTGGTCACCGACGGCATCAGCGAGGTGCGGGCGAACTCCATCGTGACCGCCGACGGCCAGGAGCGGGAGGTCGACGCGATCATCCTGGGCACCGGCTTCGCGGCCACCGACCGGCCGATCGCGCGCCGGGTGTGGAACGAGCAGAACACCTCGCTCGCGCAGACCTGGGCCACCGGCGGCATGGCCGCCTACCGCGGCACCACGGTCGCCGGCTTCCCCAACCTGTTCATGCTGCTCGGTCCGAACACGACCCTCGGGCACTCCTCGCAGACGGTGATGATCGAGGCCCAGGTCGCCTATGTCACCGACGCGCTGAAGAACATGGACAAGCGCGGACTGTCCAGTGTGTCCGTTCACCAGGACGCGCAGGTCGCCTACAACGAGTCGGTCCAGCAACAGCTGAAGACCACCGTGTGGAACGCCGGCCAGTGCGCCAGCTGGTACCTCGACGAGCACGGCCGCAACCCGTCGATCTGGCCGAGCTTCACCTGGAAGTTCCGCAAGCAGCTCAAGCGATTCGACCAGTCCGCCTACCAGGTGACCGCGCTCTCCGGCGCCGAGTACGCCAGCCGGTCGCGGTGAACGGAGCGCAGTGATGACCAAGCAGACAAACGTCACCCTGACCAGACGCAACATCCTCAAGCGGATCACCGTCGGCGCCGCGGTCGTCGGCTGGAGCACCGCGAGCGGCTCGTGGGCGGTCGCCGGCGCGGACACCACCGGCGTGGCCCGCCTGCCCCGGCTGGACGGCACCCTGGTGACCGCGCCGGAGGTGCTGGCCAGGTTCGGCAAGGACTTCGGCAACCTGGTCGGCGGCCCGCCGCAGGCCGTGCTGCGCCCCGGTTCGGTCGGCGACATCGTGGAGATGGTCCGCTACGCCAGGGTCAACGGCCTGAAGATCGCGGTGAACGGCCAGGGCGGCGGCGACCAGAACGACCGGGAGTCGCACTCCAACTACGGCCAGGCCTCGGTGCCCGGCGGGATCTCGGTGGACGCCAAGAGCCTGTCCACGATCCACAGCATCGACGCGCACAGCGCGTGGGTGGACGCCGGCGTGACCTGGGCGCAGCTGACCGACGCCGCGCTGGCGCAGGGCAAGATGCCGCCATCGCAGACCGACTACCAGCACCTGTCGATCGGCGGCACGCTGAGCGTCGGCGGGGTCGGCGGCCAGGTGCAGAAGTACGGCCTGCAGGTCGACACGGTCTCCGAGATCGAGATCGTCACCGGCCGGGGCTACCTGGTCCGGGCGTCGGCCACCGAGCGGGCCGACCTGTTCAACGCCGCGCTCGGCGGCGGCGGCCAGGTCGGGATCATCACCAAGGCCAGGGTCAAGCTGGTCGCGGCGCCGACCAGGGTCGCGCTGTTCAGCCTGTACTACGACGACCCCGCGGTCTTCTTCGCCGACCAGGAGACGTTGCTGCGCGACGGCCGGTTCGACTACCAGGCCGGCGGTCCGGTGCGCAACGCCGACGACACCGCGTGGCGGTACCTGATCGACGGGGTCGCCTACCACGACGGCACCCCGCCGGACCCCGCGCGGCTGCTCGCCGGGCTGCGTGACGACCGCGCGTCGGCCGCCTTCGACGACCTGCCGGTGCGGGACTGGATCTTCCGGCTCGACCCGCTCGAGGCGGCGATGCGGGAGGGCGGGTTCTGGCACCAGCCGCACCCGTGGTTCTCCGTGGTGATCCCGCGCTCGACCGTCGCGGAGTTCACCCGGCGGGTGATGGCCGAGCTGACCTCGGCCGACCTCGGTGTCGGGTTCTCCTTCCTGTACCCGTTCAGCACCGCGAAGCTGACCAAGCCGCTGTTCAAGGTCCCCGGGGAACCGGTGGTCTACCTGTTCGACCTGCTGCGGCTGCCCTTCCCCGACGACCCGGGGGTGGCCGGCATGCTGGCCCAGAACCGGCGGTTCTACGACCTCGCGGTCGCGCTGGGCGGCAAGCGGTACCTGATCGGCGCGATCCCCGACATGACCCGCCAGGAGTGGCGGGCCCACTTCGGCGCGGACTGGCAGCGGCTGGTCGCGGCGAAGGAGCGGTACGACCCCGACCACGTGTTGACGCCCGGCCAGGGCTTCTTCGGCTAGCGAGATGTGAGAGGAGCAGCCCGATGGGGTACGACATCATCAACACGGTGTTCGTCGACACGTCGCCGGACGTCGTGTGGAAGGAGCTGGTCGCCGAGCTCAGCGGCGGCGCCAGCTGGTGGGTGCCGGACAACACCTTCGCCCCCGGCGCGGTCTCGCCGGACGAGCCGGGCGGGGAGACCGAGGTGACCGTGCACCCCAAGGGGGTGGACAAGGGCGGTCCGAAGCTGAAGTTCGTCGCGCGCACCACCGAGGTCGAGCCGGGGCGCCGGCTCGCGGCCGACTACGTCTCCGGCGCCTTCGTCGGCTCGTGCGAGTTCCTGCTCGAGCCGGCCGCCGGCGGGCGGCGGACCAGGCTGTCCATGCACTTCAAGGCCGAGCCGAAGGGCATCGCCACGGTGCTCGGCAAGCTCGCCGACATCGGCCAGCAGCACCTGCAGAACACCCAGGCCGCTTTCGGCCGGCTCAACCAGCTGGTCGGCGCGGGTGAGCCGGCGGGCGAGGACGGCACCCTGCGCACCGTGCGGACCAGCGACGGTGCCCGGCTGGCGGTCTCGGTGTTCGGCCCGCCGGCGGGCGAGGGCGCCGGCACGGTCGTGCTCTCGCACGGCTGGGCGGCCGGGCGCAAGGCGTGGCTCGGGGTCGCCGGCCGGCTGGCCGGGCTCGGCTACACCGTCTTCACCTACGACCAGCGCGGCCACGGCGACTCGACGCTGGGCACCGAGCCGATCGGCATCGACCGGCTCGGCGACGACCTGGCCACCGTGCTGGCCGCGGTGGACGCGCGGGACGCGGTCATCGCCGGGCACTCCGGTGGTGGCTTCGCCGCGCTGTCCTACCTGATCAACCACCGCGCGGACGCGGCGGAGCGGGTGCGCGGGCTGGCGTTGCTGGCCACCGCCGCGCACGACCAGGAGACGCCGGACGGCGAGGTGCGGCTGATGGGCAACCCGGTGTTCAGCTGGGCGGTGGCCCGTGGCCCGCTCGGTCGGCGGATGTTGCGCCAGACCATGGGTGCCAGCCCGGAGCCGTCGGCGCTGGAGACCAACCGGCGGCTGTTCGCCGCGACGCCCCGCCAGGTGCGCGCGGACTTCTTCCGGTCATCGCGCGGGATGGACCTGCGCGCCGGCCTCGGCTCGGTGGACGTGCCGGCGGTCGTGCTGGCCGGCACCGCCGACACGGTGATCGACCCCGAGCTGGGCCGGGTGGTGGCCGACGGGCTGCCCAACGCCAGCTACGAGCAGTTGGCCGACAAGGGCCACATGCTCCCACTGGAAGCTCCTGACCGCGTTGCCAAGGCCATCGCCGACCTCGTCACCGCGTAGGCACGCAGCCACCTGGGAGCGGATGCCGTCCGCGGCAGGCTGTCAGGGCACCAGTGGGCACGAGACCTCCGCCCGCGTCCCCGTGACGCGGCCGGAGGTCTCGTCATGAGAGTCCCCCCACCGCAGCGAAGGGTCCCTTCGCTGCGGTCCCGACGTCTGGAGGCGGTGGTTGCGGTGATCGCGCAGGTTTTGCCGGGGGTGGTGTGTTCGGCTGAGGCTTTCGACGACGCGGCGCCGGCGCCGTTGTTCGCGGTGGAGGAGGAGTTGCTCGCCGGCGCCGGGCCCAAACGGCGGCGGGAGTTCGCGACCGTGCGCCGGTGCGCCAGGAAAGCCATGGGAGAGCTGGGAATCGCGCCGGCGCCGCTGCTGCGCGGGGTCGGTGGCGCACCGGTCTGGCCGCCCGGCGTGCGCGGCAGCATGACCCACTGCGCCGGCTACCGGGCGGCCGCGGTGGCCGGCTCGGCGGCGGTGACCGCGATCGGGATCGACGCCGAGCCGGCGAAACCGTTGCCAGCTGGCGTACTCGGGCTGATCGCCGCGCCGGGTGAGCGCGCCGCGTTGACGGCGCTCGCCGCCGCGGCACCAGACCTGTGCTGGGACCGGTTGCTGTTCTGCGCCAAGGAAGCCGTCTACAAAGCCTGGTTCCCGCTTACCGCGACCTGGTTGGGTTTCCGTGATGCCACAGTGGACCTCGAGGTCGACGGCACCTTTCACGCGCGGCTGCACCCCGCCTCCCGCGCGTCCGGCCCCGACCGGTTCACCGGTCGCTGGCTCGCGCGCGACGGCGTGCTGATCGCCGCGATCGCGACATGACGATTTCACATCCATGACCGTGTCCTGATCCCTGGTCCGGCGCCCGCGAACCTGTGATTCTGTGCACAGCAAAGACTTGTGACAGCGCGGAACACGGGAGGTCTCCCATGACACCGCATGCGGTGGTCGACGCGGCCGAGGCCGGCTCCAGGTCCAGATCGGACTCGCCGGCCTCGGCCATTCTGCTTTCCTGCCAGGGGATGCGCGTATCGGTCGACGGCACGGTCCTGGTCGACGACGTCTGGTTCGACATCCGAGCCGGTGAGGTCTACGGCCTGCTCGGCGCGGAGGGCGCCGGCAAGAGCACCGTGCTGCTCGCCGTGTGCGGCCTGCTGCCCACCGACGCCGGGATGGTGCTGCTGGACGGACACCGGCTCGACTCGATGATGTCGACCGGCCGTACGGCCCTGGTGGGGCACACCATGCAGGAGGCGGCGGTGTTGCCGGCGGACAGTGTGCTGGCGAACCTGCGGTTCTGGGCACGGGTGTACGGCAGCGATCGGGTCGCCGAGGTCATGTCGGTGACCAGCTTGCACGAGCACGCGGAAACGGCGATGGACCAGGTTTCGCCGGGAGTGCGGCGCGCGCTCGGGATCGCGGTCGCGCTGCTGCCGGCACCCCGGCTGATCGTGCTCGACGAGCCGACCAGAGGGATGGACCGCGCGGATGCCGAGCGGCTGCTGGGCATCGTCGGCCGGATCCGCGAACAGGGGACGTCCGTGCTCTGTTCCGGCCGCCGGCCAGACGACGTGCGGTCGGTGTGCGACCGGGTCGGCGTGCTCGACCACGGCCGGCTGACCGCAGGCGGCGCCCACCGCCCCGCCGCGTGAGACCGATGCCCTGAATGCCTCATTCAGGACGTTGAGCGTCGTCAATGCCCCATTCAGGGCATCCACAGTAGACGGAGAGGTGACGGCATGCGGGTGTTGCTGATCGGCGCGACCGGTGTGCTCGGCCGTGAGGTGGTTGGCCACCTGCTGGCCGACGGCCATCACGTGACCGGGCTCGCCAGCGGTGCCGGCCGGCTCGGCGCGGTCGGCGCGCTGGGCATCGAGCCGGTGACCGCCGACGTGTTCGATGTGGACGCATTGCTGCCGGTGTTTCGCGAGCACGACGCGGTGATCAACGTGGCGACCAGGATCCCGGTCGGCCGGCGGATGCTGCGCAACCGCAACTGGGCGGCCAACGACCGGCTGCGCGCCGATGCCAGCCGGGCGGTCGCGCACGCCGCGCTGGCGGCCGGGGTCGGGGTGCTGGTGCAGGAAGGCGTGTCCCTGGTCTACGCCGACGGCGGCGACACCGTGCTCACCGAGTGGTCGCCGATCGACCCGGTCGGGCCGACCCGCGCGGCCGTGGCGGCCCACGTCAACGCCGAGTCCTTCGCCGGCGAGGGCCGCGCGGCCGTGCGGCTGCGGATCGCGACCCTGCACGGCGACGACGGCATCAGCCGGTGGATGCTGGCCGGCGCCCGGCGCGGTGGCCCGGCGTACTTCGGTGACCCGGACGGGTGGCTGACCGCCATCCACCCGGGTGACGCCGCGGCCGGGGTCGCCGCCGCGCTCACCGCGCCCAGTGGCGTGTACAACCTCGGCGCGTCCCCGATTCGCAAGCGGGACTTCGGCCAGGTGATCGCCGACGCGGCCGGCGCGCGCCGGGCGAAGACCCTGCCCAGGGTGCTCACCCAGGGGTTCCTGGCGATTCTGGGCCGGTCCCAGCGCCTGAGCTCGGACAAGTTCACCGAGCTGACCGGCTGGCAGCCCAAGCGCACCGAGCCGGCCGTCGACTGGTTCCCGGCCGAGCAGCAGTGATCAGGAAGAGAGTGAGCTGACATGCGACGTGCCAACCGGCATCCGGCCAGCGGCCACGTCCGCCGCCCCCGGCTACGGGGCGCACCCGGCACGTCCGGCGTGCGCGGTGCGCGGGGGCGGTGCCGGGAGTGCGTGCGACGTGCGGGTCTGCTGGCCCGCGCGCGGCGCGCCGGACCCGCGCGGGTCACCAGCGGGTAGAGTGGGGCCTGTCGAGGTCATTTCGTACGTGAGTGGCCAAGCCCGCGTCGCCCTCGACGGAACGCCCAGTCCGGCCGCCATCGTGGTCGGGGACGGGAGCACCGGCATGACGTCGGGCCCGCATCTTCGTGTCGTTCCAGCCGCCGCGGCCACCGAGCTTCGGTTGACCTTGAAGCCCGAGGCGCCCGCCACGGGCTTCGTCGACGGCGTGTGGTGGCCGCGATCGCGCGACCTGACCACCGAGTTGCCGGCGCTGCTCACGGAACTGTCGGCTCGCCTGGGGCAGATCCAGGCGGTGAGCTACAACCTCGACACCTGGGACCCCGCGCCGCGCCGGCTGTTGGTCAATGGCCAACGGGTGCGGCTGGGCGGATACATGACCCAGCATCCGCACGGTGTGGACGTGGTCGGGCTGAACGGCTCGCGCCTGGTCCTGCTTGCGCTGTCGCCGGAGACCGATCCGCGGACCGCGCGGCAGACGATGGCGGCCACCGAGCCGGGAGATCTCTCCGAGGACGTCGCCGTGCAGCGCTGGGAACTCGACGGCGGGCGCGTCCATCGGTGGGCCTGACTCCCGACCGTCCATTCACGACTTGAAGACAGGAAGTGGTTCAGCCATGCCAGAAGTCACGATCGCCCCGCAGACCGTCGACAGTGTCCCGACCGACATGCCGGCTGCCGAACCCGTCGACAAGTGCGCCGCGTGCCCGCACCCCCGGTCCGAGCACGACCGGATCGCCGCGCGGTTCTGCTCGGCCACCGTCGCCGGCGACTTCAGCCGAGGGTGCGTCTGCTCGTCCTAGGCGGCGGCCCGCTTGAGCTTGCTGGCCAGGCGTGCCGGCTTCGGCCAGCGGACGTTGGTCGCCCAGCCGAGCTTCTCGAACACCCAGATGACCCTGGCGGAGATGTCGATTTGCCCCCGGCGCACGCCATGGCGGGCGCAGGTGGGGTCGGCGTGGTGGGAGTTGTGCCAGGACTCGCCCATGGACGCGATCGCCAGCGGCCAGAAGTTGGCCGACTTGTCCCTGGCCTCGAACGGCCGGTCGCCGATCAGGTGGCAGATGGAGTTCACCGACCACGTCACGTGGTGCAGCAGCGCGACCCGGACCAGACTGGCCCAGAAGAACGCCGTCAGCGCGCCCCACAGCGACATGGTGATCAGCCCACCGAGCACCGCCGGGGCGAGCAACGTGATCACGGTCAGCGCGGGGAAGAGCCGGTTGATCCGCTGGATGTCCTTGTCGGCCAACAGGTCCGGGGCGAACCGGCGGGCATTGGTCTGCGCGCGGTCGAACAACCAGCCCATGTGCGCGTGCCAGAAACCCTTGGCCAGCGCGGCCGCCGAGGTGCCGAACAGCCACGGTGAGTGCGGGTCGCCCTCCTTGTCGGCGTAGGCGTGGTGGCGGCGGTGGTCGGCCACCCAGCCGATGACCGGCCCCTGCATCGCCATACTGCCCAGGGCGGCGAGCGCGATCCGCAGGCCACGCCGGGCCTTGAACGCCCCGTGGGTGAAGTAGCGGTGGAAGCCGACCGTGACGCCAAGGCAGGTCAGCGTGTAGAAGAACAGGGCGAGTCCGATGTCGACGATGCCGAGTCCCCATCCCCAGGCGAACGGGATGGCGGCGACCAGCGCCAGCAGGGGCACGACCGCGAAGAGCTTGACCAGGGCCAGCTGTCCTCGGGTCTTCTCACCCGCGACCATGGGTTGCGCGCCGCCTCGCGGCGTCGCGGGTTCTGTTGTCGGTTCGATTGTCGCGGTCACGATGGGTGCCCTCCCGCATGATGGCGTGGTACGCGATCACCGGGGTCCGGGGTGTCTTCCCGAGAGGGATAGCCACCCCGGCGGGGACGAAACGGTCAGCGGTCAGCGAGCCGCAGCGGTGCGCCGACCGAGTGCAGGTGTTGCAGCACGTAACCGTAGGTGCGGAGCCAGCCACACTGCGAGTACTCGATGTTCTTCTGCTCGCAGAACGCCCGGACGATCGGCTGTGCCCGGCGGAGGTTCGGCCGCGGCATGGTGGGGAACAGGTGGTGCTCGACCTGGTAGTTCAGCGCGCCGAGGGCGAAGTCGACCATCCGGCCGCCGCGGACGTTACGCGACGTGAGCACCTGGCGGCGCAGGAAGTCCAGTTTGTGGCCGGCGGGCAGGGTCGGCATGCCCTTGTGGCCGGGGGCGAACGAGCATCCCATGTAGACACCCCAGAGGCACTGGTGCACCAGGATGAACACGATGCCGGTCAGCGGCGAGAGCACCAGGAAGACCGCGGTCAGATAGGCGGCGAAATGCCCGACGAGCAGGGCGATCTCAATGCGACGCGCCTTCAGGTCCTTGCGCATCACGGATTTGATGCTGGAGACGTGCAGGCTGAAGCCTTCCAGCAGTAGCAACGGGAAGAAGAAGAACGCCTGATATTTGGCCATCCACCGGAAGAAACCCCGTCGCTGCGCGGCCTGCTCGGTGGTGAAGGCGATCGCCGGGATGTGGATGTCCGGGTCGTCGTCCTCGTGGTTGGGGTTGGCGTGATGGGCGGTGTGCTGCTCCATCCACGAGGAGTAGCTGAGACCGACCATCCCGCCGTGCCAGCGGCCGACGACGTCGTTGGCCCGCCCGTTGCGGAAGATCTGCTTGTGTCCGGCGTCGTGGCCGATGAAGGCGAACTGGCCGAACATCACCGCGAAGAACACGGCGATGAACAACTGCCACCAGGAGTCGCCGACCTGCACGAACGCCACCCAGCCGGCGGCGAACGCGAGTGTGTTGAGCGCGATCTTCACCCCGTAGTAGCCATACCGTCGCCGCAGCAGACCGTGCCGATGGATGGTGCGGGAGAGTTCGACGTAGTCATGGCTGCCGACCGATGTGGACGGCGTGTCTAGTGACGTCATCGAGGCCACCACTTCCTGGGTGTTGTTCGCAGCACCGGGGTCCCGGGTGGCGTGGCGTCACGTCGCGGTGGTAGCCGCGACGCGCTACCAGCGTCGCACGAGATCAGTGGATCGGCAACCAAACAGGCGACAACCCGCGCGTTTCAGGCCAGTTCGGCCGCGGTTCGCCGGTCAACCGCCGACGGCGCCCGGACCAGCTCCTCGAGCTGGCGGACGATGATCGCGGGGGGAATGACCTGTGGCTGATCGAGGACGTGGACCAGGGTGTCCACGGACTGTCCGACGGTGAACCGGGTGCCGGCGAGCAGGCGGCGGGGAGGCGGCAGCGGCCCGTGGTCGATGGCCGCGCGGATGCCCCACGCGAGGGCCTCGGCGTTGTCCGGTTGGACCAGCACCACGCCGCCGCAGTCGGTCTCCGGGAGCCCGCCGTCGTCGGCGGCGACCACCCGGCAGCCGGAGTGCTGCGCCTCGATCGAGACGATGCCGAAGGTCTCGTGCCAGTACTGGCTGTTGGACGGCATCACCACGATGTCGTGCGCGGCCATCAGGGCCGCCATCGTGGCCGGTGTCCGACACGCGGTGACCACCGAGATGCCGGGGTGCTCGCCGAGCAGCCGTTCGATGATCTTCCCCTGTGGCTTGTCCGCGCCCGCGGTCGTCGCGGTGAACGTGAGGTCGGCGTCCTGGTCGATGATGTCGATGTGCAGGGTCTCGAGCAGGGTGTAGATGCCCTTTTCCGGGCTCAGCCTGCCGGCGAACAGGATCCGGGTCTTGCCGGCCGGTCTGCCCGGCCGGGCCTGGGTGGCGAAGCACGGCTCGGCGAACGGGTACACCACGTTGATCGTGGCGACGTCGACGTCGAGGTAGTCCGCCCACAGCGCGGCGGCGTAGCGGCTGGTGGCGATGAGCGCGAGCAGCCGGCTGCCGTGCACGACGAACGCCTTCTCCCTGGCCCGGATGGGTGGCGGGTTGTGCAGGATCAGGAACGCCGGGTTCCTGGTGGTCACCGGGTGCGGTTCGTTGACGAACACGACCGTGCCGTCGAGGTCGCCGATGTCGGCCAGGGTGGGCAGGGAGGTGAACGGGATGCCGGTGAACTCGTGCCTGCCGTCGTCGGTGCCGAGGCCGACGGTGACAACCTGTGCCGGGACGCCGCGTCGGGTCAGTTCCCGGACCTGACCGATGGTGTAATTCTCCGAGCCGCCGGTGCCGGCGGGCAGGGGATTTCCAGGTGACCAGACAAACGATATCAACTTGTGCTTCCCACAATCCACAAAGGACGGTTACGAGGTCTGGTCAGGTTGGGCGCGCAACGGCTGAGACACGGAGACCGCCCGAGTTTTCATTGTACGCCTGCAGGTTTCTCCGCACATTTCCAGCGGAGGGCGTATGGTCCATCACAGAACCCGACCAAAGGGCCCTGCCCAGTGTCCGTGTTGGACAGTTCGTCGATCCGGCAGGCCGCCGGCGGGCTTGCCGCTGTTCGGCGCTGGAAATCTCGCCGAGATGCTGCTGTCACCGCGCGGGGCCGCGTACGCTACTGGGAATCCGGCACGCGAGATAAGGGGTGGTGGGCCCATGTCGAGCCGGGAACAACTGCTTGCCACGACGTTCGTGGAACTGGCCGACACGTTGGTGGCCGACTTCGATGTCATCGACTTCCTGCACACGCTGGCCACCCGCAGCGTCGAGCTGATCGACGCGGACGCCGCCGGCATCATGCTGACCGACCAGCGCGGCCGGCTGCACCTCATGGCTTCCTCCGCCGAGCGGGCCCGCCTGCTCGGGCTGTACGAGCTGCAACACGACGAGGGCCCCGGCCTCGACTGTTTCCGAGCGGGGCAGCCGGTGTCCAGGGAGGATCTGGCCGCGATGGCCGCGTCCTGGCCGGCGTTCACCGAGCGGCTGCGCGCGCTGCGGTTCCACTCGGCGCACGCGCTGCCGATGCGTCTGCGGACCGAGACCATCGGCGCGCTGACCCTGTTCCGGACCACCCCCGGCCGGCCGAGCGCCGCGGAGCTGGGGATCGGCCAGGCGATGGCCGACGTGGCCACCGTCGGGCTGATCCAGGAGCGGGCGATCGCCGCCGGCGAGCTGCTCGCCACCCAGCTGCAGACCGCCCTCACCAGCCGGGTCCAGCTCGAGCAGGCCAAGGGGATGCTCGCCCAGCGCACCGGGCTGGCCATCGACCAGGCGTTCCAGCTGATGCGCGACTACGCGCGCAGCCGAAGCCGTAAGCTCGGTGAGGTGGCGGTGCGGGTCATCGACGGATCGCTCGACGAGGACCTGCTCAGGAGTGCTCCGCGCGGACGCGGCCAGTCATGACCGTGGGGGCGGTCAATGTCACACTACGCCGCACGGCGGCTGACGCGGTGTAGTATGCGGGGCACCGGGGTTCTTTATCAGGTGCGACGACGAAATCCCGCGCCGCCTCCGAGACTACTTTCTTTCACTGTCCTGAAAGGACATCATCATCAGCGACACACCGCCTAGGGGCGTCCAGTTCAGCCATACCCTGGCTGAGGAAACACAGCGCGACACCCCGGTGCGCCAACAGTCCGTCCAGAACCTGTTCCACGAGCCGGAGTTCGCTCCGGGAACGCGTCCGGAGCCGGTGGAGTCGACCCAGGACGCGGAGTACACGACACCTCGTCCGCGCGTCTCCCGTCGACCCCCGCGCACGTCCAACCGCTCAACCCGCTGAGCCTGGCGTCAACCCACGTGGAGCAGCCGGTTCGGTGAACCGGGGCCGACGTGGGGCATCCGATCGGGTGTCGCGTCGGCGACGATGGCGTCGGCCACCTGAGCGGGCGTCAGCGTCGGGTCGGCCGACAGCAGGATCGCCGCCGCGCCCGCGGTCTGCGGGGTGGCCATCGACGTGCCGCTCCAGGTCTCGGTGGCGGTGTCGCCGGCGATGCCCGCCGAGGTGATCGAGTCGCCGGGCGCGAAGAGATCGACACACGTGCCGTAGTTGGAGTAATAGGCGATGTGGTCGTTGTCGCTCGACGCGCCGGCCGTGATCGCCGCCGGCAGCCGCGCTGGCGACCGGAGACAGGCGTCGACACCGCCGTTGAAGTTCCCGTTCCCGGCGGCGACCACATAGGTCACGCCGTCGGCGATCGAGGCCTGGGTGGCGTCGTCCATCACTGGCGAGCCACCGACCGACAGGCTCATGTTCGCGACCGCCGGCCCGCCGGTGTGATGTCCGGTGACCCAGTCGACCCCGGCGACCATGCCGGCCAGGGTGCCGTTGCCGTCGCAGTCGAACACCTTCACCGCGACCAGCCGCACCTGCTTGGCCACCCCGTAGGTGGCGCCGCCGAGGCTGCCGGCGACGTGGGTGCCGTGCCCGTCACAGTCGGTGTCGTTGTCGTCCACGGTGTTGGTGCCCCAGGTCACCCGGCCGCCGAAGTCCTGATGGGCGCCGAAGATGCCGGAGTCGATGACGTAGGCGGTCACGTTCGCCGCGGTGTTCTGGTAGCTGAAGCTGTTGTCCAGCGGCAGGTCGCGCTGGTCGATCCGGTCAAGGCCCCACGACGGCGGGTCGGGCTGGGTACCGGCGGCGGTGACCACCGAGTCCTGCTCGACGTAGGCCACCGCGGGGTCGGCGGCCAACCGGCGCGCCGCCCGCTCGGTGAGCGTGCCGGCGAACCCGTGCAGCGCGTGCCGGTAGGTGTGCTCGACGGTCGCGTCGTAGTCGGCGGCCAGCCGGTCGGTGAGCGGGTCCACGTCCTGAGTGGCCAGCGCGGCGTCCGCGTAGACCACCAGGTAGCTGTCCCGGATCGCGGCCGGGCCGGCCGTGCCGATGACCGTTCCCTCGGCGACCGCGGGAACGGCGGTGGTGACCAGCACTGCCGTGATCACTGCCACGATCACTGCCGCGATCGGGCCACGCGCGCGCTTCATGGATTCCTTCTCTCGTCAGGGAACACTCGCCAAGAGGTACCGGGTTCCCTGACGGGCACGGGTTTTTCTCGAGCCGGCCGTGAGCCGGTCCCGAGGGTCACCGGGCGGTGAGGCGGATGACCGGGTACTCCCGGTCGTTCTTCTGTTGGTACTTCGCGTATCGGGGCTGGGCCGCGACGATGCGCTCCCAGGCCAGCGCGCGGTCGGCGCCGTCGAGCAGCCGCGGGACCACCGGCTCGGCGTCCTGGCCGTGCAGCTCGATCGCGGCCTGATCGGGGTGGGCCATCAGGTTGACATACCAGTCCGGGTGCCGGCGCCCACCGCCGGACGCGATGACCAGTCGGGAGCTCTCGCTCTCGGCGAACCAGGACAGCGGCGACTGCCGAGGCGCTCCGCTGCGGCGACCCGTGGTGTGCAGGATCAGCAGGTCCATGCCCATCAGCCGGCCGCCCTTGCGGCGGATCCGGTTGTTGGTCCGAGTGTTCATCCGCCGCTGGAACCACTGGGAAAAGCCGCTGCGCCTGGCCGCCATCTCGTCACCCGTCCGGTCGATTCGTCCGATGTCGACGCGACGTTAGCCGCGGCGGGTCGACCGGTGCTTCTCGATTCCTGACCGATGCATCAGGCCTGTGTGGACACCAGGTGGAGATCATTTCCCTTGGTGAGGCGGAATCCCAGGCCGCGGGCGGTCTCGATGCGCAGCGGCAGCTCCCACTGCCGCAGCTTGGCCCGCAGTCGTTTGATCACCGACCGCACGGCCGCCGGCCCGGTGAAGTACGCCTGGTCCCAGGCGTGATCGTGCAGCTGCCGGTAGGTCAGGACCCGCCCCGGTCGCCGGGCGAGGCAGGTGAGCACCTTCAGCTCGTGCTGGGTCAGCGACAGCCGCCGGTGGTGCCAGGTCGCCTCGTGGTGCTCGACGTCCAGCCGCAGCCCGCCGACCCGCACCACCTCGGGGGTCGGTTCGTCCTCGACCCGGCCGGTCTCCCGCAGCTGCCCAAGGAACGCCCTGGCGCTGGCCGCGTCCGCGGCCATCACCAGCACCCCGACACCGTCGAACAGGCCGGCGAGCCGCGCGCGTTCCGCCGCGGTGTCGCTGATGCACAGCACCACCGGCGGCGATCCGGTCGCCGGTGGCTCGGGTCTGGCGACCGTCATCCGCCCTCCGGCCCGCTCGGCTGGTAGGTGTCCACCGGCTCGGCGCGCTCCCACAGCGTGGCGAACAGGAACTCCAGCCCCGCGGCCAGCTCGCGGTGCCGCACGACGATCGCGGCGACGCCCTGCACGGTCGGCGCCACCAGCGGCATCAGCACGGTGTGCGAGTCGAACACGGCGAACTTCATCGGCAGGTCCTCGGCGTACCACCTGGCCTGCTCGCCCTCGGCGGTCCAGACGTCCAGGTAGCCGTTGACCGCCGGGTTGTCCAGCGCGCTGCGGTCGTAGATGGCCCGGGTGCGCACCCCCCGCCGCATGGCGGCCAGCTCCTCGTCGTTGCGGCCACCGATCTGGATGGGGCCGCGCACCGCGATGTCGATCGTGTGCCGGGCCTCGACCTGGAGCCGGTCGAAGCGCTCGCCGACCACCTTGGGGGTGCGCAGCAGCTCCAGGATCTCGCCGGCGTCGTCGGCCTGGTTGCCGAACAACGCGGTCAGCTGCGGCAACACCTGGTCGACGTGCTCCTCCCGCGCCCGCAGCTCGGCCCGTTCCCGTTCCAGCAGCGCGGGTAGCGCCTGCTGGGGTGGCGCCGCGTGGTAGCGGCTGCTGTAGCCGGCCCCGGCCTCGATCAGGCCCTTGTCGGCCAGCGAGCGCAGCACCGTGTAGACGCTGCTGCGCGAGGTTCTGGTGAGGTCGGCGATGGTCGCGGCCGGCAGGGCGGACTCGCCGAGCAGGCACCGGTACACCTTGGCCTCGGTCTTGGACAGCCCGAGCAACTCGAGCACCGGCTCGACGTCCATGCATGTTCTCCCAACCTTGGACGACATCCTTCGCCTCGGTGATCGCGCCTGTCAAGACGTCTTCCGGAAACTGGACGACATCCGCCGAACTGCCCAGCAGCTGCCCGGAAAGTGCTCGGCGGCTGCCCCGGTTTCCCGCGTCCTGGCGACATACGGTCGCCGGACATCCCTTTGTGCGGACGGGCGTCGATCTTGTCCGCGGAGCGCCGTGGAGGCGTCAGACATGAGTGCTAACGCACGTCAGAGCCGGGGTAGACGGATCGCGCAGGTGGTCGGCGGCGGCCTCACCATGGTCGTGCTGGCCGCCGGCGTGAGCTCGGCCAGCGCCGCGCCACCGACCGCCGCGCCGCCTCCCGAGGCGAACGGCAAGATCGTGCCGGCGTTGGCCAGGCAACTGGACGTGTCCGGCGACACCGACTTCTGGGTCCGGTTCGCCGACCAGGCAGACGTGTCGGCGGCGAGCCAGGACGAGACCTGGGCCGAGCGCGGCACCAGGGTGGCCCGCGCGCTGCGCACGACCGCGACCGCCAGTCAGGCCCAGGCGCGCGCCGAGCTCGACCGCGCTGGCGTGGCGTACACCGCGTTCTGGGCCACCAACGCCATCCACGTCCGCGCCGGCTCCGCGTCGCTCGCGAACGCCATGGCCGCTCGGTCCGAAGTGGACTCGGTGCACCCGGAGACCCAGTACACGCTGCCCAAGCCGGACAAGGGCGCGGCGGTGCGCGCGGCGAACGCGGTGGAGTGGGGCATCGCCAACATCAACGCGGACGACGTGTGGGCGCAGTACGACGTCCGGGGCGCCGGCATCACCGTGGCCAACATCGACACCGGCGTGCAGTACGACCATCCCGCGCTGGTGAACCAGTACCGGGGCAACCTCGGCGACGGCACCTTCGACCACGACTACAACTGGTTCGACGCCGCGGGGGAGTGCGCCGGCGCGCCGTGTGACTGGAACGGGCACGGCACGCACACGATGGGCACGATGGCCGGCGACGACGGCGCGGACAACCACATCGGGGTCGCGCCCGGCGTGCGCTGGATCGCCACCAACGGGTGCTGCCCGAGCGACGAGTCCCTCGTCGAGTCCGCACAGTGGCTGCTCGAGCCGACCGACCTCAATGGACAGCACCCGGACGCCGGCAAGCGCCCGC
The DNA here is from genome assembly GCF_054779715.1 of Actinophytocola sediminis. Taxonomy (NCBI): domain Bacteria; kingdom Bacillati; phylum Actinomycetota; class Actinomycetes; order Pseudonocardiales; family Pseudonocardiaceae; genus Actinophytocola; species Actinophytocola sediminis. The sequence continues at coordinate 196,174 of NZ_BAAGXS010000018.1, forward strand.
ACATCGTGAACAATTCCTGGGGCACCGGAATCCCGTCGACCGACCCGTTCATGGAGGACGTGTCGGCGGCGTGGAGCGCGTCGGGCATCTTCGCGGTCTGGTCCAACGGGAACAACGCGCCGGGTTGCCGGACCGCCGGCAGCCCGGGCAGCCGGATCATCAACTACTCCGTCGGCGCCTACGACGAGCACGCCACGATCGCCAGGTTCTCCAGCCGGGGCACCGGCCAGGACGGCGAGCTCAAGCCCAACATCGCCGCGCCGGGAGTGAACGTGCGCTCCGCGGTCCCCGGCAGCGGTTACGACTCCCTCAACGGCACGTCGATGGCCGCTCCGCACGTCGCCGGCACGGTGGCGTTGCTGTGGTCGGGCGCGCCGGCGATGATCGGCGACCTGGCCGGCACCCGGGACCTGCTGGACGGCACCGCGGTGGACACCGCCAACGACGAGTGTGGCGGCACCGCGGCGGACAACAACGTCTTCGGCGAGGGCAGGCTGGACGCGTTGGCGCTGCTGGACACCGCGCCGGTCGGCGAGGCCGGCACGTTGCGGGCGACGGTCACCGCGAACGGCAGGCCGGTCGCCGGCGCCACGGTCACCCTGACCGGGCCCAACGAGCGCGAGCGGGTCACCGGCGAGGACGGCACGCTCGCGCTGCCGCTCAAGGTCGGCGACTACACGATGACGGTCACCGCCTTCGGCTACGCCGAACGGACAACGACGTTCACCGTGACCACCGGCAAACAGTCCGCAGTAGACATATCGCTGCGGGCGCTGCGCACGGCCACGCTCTCCGGCCAGGTGCTCGACGGCTCCGGCCAGGGTTGGCCGTTGTACGCGAAGATCACCGTGGCCGGGATGCCGAACGGCACGTTCCACACCAACCCGCGCGACGGCCGCTACCGGATCACCCTGCCGGCCGAGGACACCTACACGCTGACCATCGAGTCCCACTACGGCGGGTACCAGGTCCGCACCGAGGAGGTGACGCTCGGCCGCCGCGACGCGCGCCGCGACGTCCGGGTGCCGGTGGACGTCGCCAGCTGCACCGCGCCCGGGTACCGGGTGGACCAGGACGGCCTGGTGGCCGCCTTCGACGACGTCACCGACTGGTCCATTGTGGACAACCTGGGCAACGGTGAGGTGTGGCGGTTCGACGACCCGGGCGCACGTACCAACAAGACCGGCAGCGACGGCGCCTTCGCGGTCATCGACAGCCGGTTCTACGGTTTCGGGCACCGGCAGGACACCGCGATCGTCAGCCCGGCGACCGACCTGTCCGGCCAGCACGCACCGACGATCACCTTCTGGCAGGACTACGACGACCGGATCAACGACGTCGCCTCGGTCGACCTGAGCGTCGACGACGGCGCCACCTGGGAGACGGTGCTCAGGCAGACCGACCGGGTGTTCGGACCCCGGCAGGCCTCGATCGCGATTCCCCAGGCGGCCAACCAGTCCGCGGTACGGGTCCGCTTCCACTACACCGCCGACTACGGCGACTGGTGGCAGGTCGACGACGTGCGCGTCGGCACCCGGCTGTGCCTGCCGGTGGCCGGTGGGCTGGTGGTCGGGCACGTGACCGACGACAACACCCGCCAGGTGGTGAACGGCGCGCGGGTCAGCAACAAGGCCAGGCCGGCGGAGACCACCGAGTCCATCCCCACCCCGGCGGACCCCGCGGTCGCCGACGGCTTCTACTCGCTGTTCACCAGCGGGCTCGGCCGCCAGCAGTTCACCGCGAGCCACGACGGCTATCAGACCGCGACCGAGCGGCCGCACGTCGCCGCCGGGAAGGCCGCCTGGGCCGACTTCGCGCTGCCGGCCGGCCGACTGTCCATCCGGCACGATGACGTCTCCGCCACCGTCCCGATCGGACGCTCGGCCGAGCGCACGGTGACCGTGACCAACACCGGGTCCGCACCGGCCACAGTGGAGTTCAGTGAGCGCGCGGACGGCGGCCAGATGACCGAGGAGCGGATCGCCGCCAGCGAGGGCGCGCCGGTGCGACGGATCGCCGGCGAGTACTCGCCGCTGGCGCTTGGCGCCACGCGGGGAGCCGCGCGGGCGAAGGCGGACGGGGGCCGGTACGGGCCGCCCGCCGCGCCCTGGGTCGACCTGCCGAGCTATCCGATCTCCATCATGGACAACACGGTGGCCGACCATGAGGGGAGCGTCTACTCGGTCGGCGGGGTCGACGGGCAGACCATCACGAACAAGGGTTACGTGCTGAAGCCGGGATCCTCGACGTGGACGCCGATCGCCGACCTGCCCGCGGCACGCGAGTCCGCGATGGGCGCGTTCATCGACGGCCAGCTCTACGTTTCCGGCGGGTGGGCCGCGGACATGCCGGCGGTGAGGACGACCTACGCCTACGACCCGGCGACCAACACCTGGCGCTCGGTCGCGGACGGCCCGGTGACCGGCGCCGCGGCCGGCCGGGCGGTGCACGACGGGAAGCTGTACCTGGTCGGCGGCTGCACGAACGCCTGCGACTCGACCGCCGTCCGGCGCTACGACCCGGTGGCCGACAGCTGGGAGGTGCTCGCGGACTACCCGATGTCCGCGGCACACCTGGCCTGCGCGCCACTGAAGGGTCAGATCTACTGCGCCGGCGGGGTTCGGCGGGCGGGGATCTCGTGGAAGGCCACCTACGCCTACGATCCGGCGGCCGACACGTGGACGAAGAAGGCGGACCTGCCGATCGAGCTGTGGGGGATGGCCTACACCGGCTCCCACGACCGGCTGCTCGTCTCCGGCGGCATCACCGGTGGCGCCCTGACCAACGAGGGCTTCGCCTACGACCCGGACACCGACGCGTGGACCAGGTTGCCTGCGGCCAACAACGTCACCTACCGGGGTGGCAGCACCTGTGGTCTGGTCAAGGTCGGCGGGTCGGACGGCGTCGGGTTCAACCCGGTGACCGACAGCGAGTCGCTGCCGACCTACGGCGCGTGCGCGCCGGCCGACGTCTCCTGGCTGTCGCTGGACACCGACCGCGTGACGCTGGCCCCCGGCCAGCGGGTCCGGGTGACGGTCCGGTTGTCCGGCACGGTGTCCCAGCCGGGGACCTACACCGCGGGGATCTGGGTGAAGGAGGACACGCCCTATCTCGTGGAGCCGATCGACGTGCGCATGCGGGTCAGGTCCGGCCGCCCGTAGGTCAGTCGCCCAGTGCGGTGTGGGGCCTGCCCCACACCGCACTGGTGGGTTCCTGGTCACGCGGCAGGATGAGGGTGAACACGGCGCCGTCGTGGTTGGTGACCTCGATCCGGCCGCCGTGCAGCGCGGCGTTCTCGTGCGCGATGGCCAGGCCGAGGCCGCTGCCCTCGGTGTGTTGGCGGGCGTGGTCGCCGCGGACGAACCGGTCGAAGATGTACGGGGCCAGCTCGGCGGGCAGCCCGGGGCCGGAATCGGCGACGGTGACGGTGATCCGGGTGGCCGCGCGGCGGTCGACGGTCACCGTGATCGGCGACGCGCCGTGGCGCACGGCGTTGGTCACCAGGTTGCGGACGATGGTGTGCAGCCGGCGCGGATCGCCGACCATGGTGGGATCGTCCCCGGCGTGGTCGACCTGGACGGCTGTCTGTGGCGCGCTGATCGCGACCGCGTCGGTGGTGAGGGCGTGCAGGTCGAGGTGTTCTGGCCGGAGCTCGGCCGCGCCCGCGTCGAACCGGGACATCTCCAGCAGGTCCTCGACCAGGGTGCTCAGCCGCCGGACCTGGGTGCCGAGCAGTTCCGCGGAGCGCGTTCGGTCCCATTCGTCGGCACTGTGCAGGCCGTCCGTGGCGGCGATCATGGAGGCGAGCGGGGTGCGCAGGTCGTGCGCGACGTCGGCGATGAACCGTTGCTGCTGCTGGTCCTTGGCGCGTAGTTGGGCGATCGACTCGCTCAGCCGCTGGGCCATGGTGTTGAACGAGCCGGCCAGGTCGGCGAGCTCGTCGCGGCCGTGCACCAGCAGTCGGGTGTCCAGGGCACCGGCGCCGAGGTCCCTGGCCGCCGCGGCCGCGGTGCGCACCGGTCGTTGGATGCGGCGCGCGGCCAGCACGCCGATCACCGCGCCGAACAGGGTGACCGCCACCGCGACCGCGCCGAGTTGCAGGCGCAGCGCGGCGAGTTCGTGGTCCAGCTTCTCGGTGCTGTAGTACTCGGCGAGCAGCAGGTCCGGGCTGACCTGGCCGATGATGATCAGTCGCTGGCCCGTTTCGGTGTCCGCGGTGTAGGGCACCGGCCGCGTCGCCGTTCGTGCTTTGTCCACTGTGGAGATCGGGAGTTGCCCGTGATCCCACCGTTCGGTGGTCGCGCCGACGGTGTATCTCCCGTCACGCACGGTGGAGACCTGGCCGGAGGTTGGTCTGAAGTTGAACAGTGCCCAGGTGACCCCGAGCCGCCCGCGCATGTAGTCGGCGACGTGGTCCACTTTGGAGGCGTCGACCCGCGCCGGATCGGTTGAGCGGTGTTTGCGCGCCTGTTGGGCATCGGAGACGAACCCGGCCATGGCGGCGGTGGTGAACCGGGCCCTGGCGGCGTTGGCCTGTAGTTGGTAGGGGACCAGCGCCATCACCGCGGTCGCGGTGAGCGTGACCGCGGCGATGGTCAGCGCGATGCTGGTGCGCAGGCCGAGACGCCACCTCACGGCTTGGCCAGGCGGTAGCCGAGCCCCCGGATGGTGCGCAGCAGGGTGGGGTTGCCGGGGTCCGGTTCGATCTTCGCGCGGAGCCGGGCCACCGCGGCGTCGACCAGCCGGGAGTCGCCGGCATAGCCGTAGTCCCACACGCGCCGGAGCAGGTTCTGCCGGGTCAGGACCTGTCCGGGGTGGTCGGCGAACTCCAGCAGCAGGCGCAGCTCGGTCGAGGTGAGGTGCAGCTCGACCCCGCCCTTGGCCACCGCCATGGCCGTGCTGTCGATCTCCAGCTCGCCCAGGGTGAGCACGGCCCGCTGCGGCTGCGCGGAGGTGACCCGGCGCAGGATCGTCTTGACCCGCGCGTCCAGCACGCGTGGCTCGGCTGGTTTGACCACGTAGTCGTCCGCGCCACCCTCGAGCCCGACGACCATGTCCACCGGGTCGCCGCGGGCGGTCAGCAGGATCACCGGAACCGTGTCCCGCGCCCGGATCCGCCGGCAGACCTCGAAGCCGTCGATGCCCGGCAGCATCACGTCCAGCAGTACCAGGTCGACCGGTGTCTGCCGGCCGAACAACGTCTCCATGGCCTGCTCGCCGGTGCCGGCCACGTCGAGTTCGTAGCCAAGTGCCCGCAATGCCCGGGACAGGGTCTCGGCCAACACGGCGTCATCCTCGACCAGCAGCAGCCGGGGCACGGTGAAGCTCCCTCGCTGGTTGACGGCAGGTCGAGCCACGACCATATACCACATCCCCCAGATCCGGACCAGATCGCGAACCGTGGCCACCGGGTTCTGTCGAGGAACGGTCACATTACGCGCACTCGCCGACGACATTCGTGGCGCAGGATCGACGCCAATGACCATGATCACCCGTACCTAGGATCGGTTTGACAGTCCACATGCGATACACCGGCGGGTACGCGGAGCTCGTGGTCGACCTCGATGCCATCGCGCACAACACCGCGTTGATCGCGGGCACCGCCGGCACGCCCGTGCTGGCGGTGGTGAAGGCCGACGCGTTCGGCCACGGGCTGCTGGAGGTGGCCCGTACCGTGCTGGCGCACGGGGCGGACTGGCTCGGGGTCACCACCTGTGCGGAGGCGCTTCGACTGCGCCGGGCCGGGATCACCGCGCCAGTGCTGAGCTGGCTGCACCCCCACGACACGGACTTCGCGGCCGCCATCGAGGCCGGCATCGATCTGTCGGCCAGCTCCACCCGGCATCTGCGGCACATCGCCAGCTGCGCGGCCGGCACCGCCGGCACGGCGTCCGTGCACCTCAAGATCGACACCGGGCTGCGCCGCAACGGCGCGCCGGCCGAGGAATGGCCGGCGTTGGTCGCCCTCGCGCGCAGGCTGGAACGCGCGGGACTCGTGCGGGTGCGCGGTGTCTGGTCGCATCTGGTGCATGCCGGCGACCCCGGGGGAGCCTACGTTCGGCGGCAGGTCGAGTGGTTCGACCAGGCGGTCGCCGTCGCCCGCGCGGCCGGGCTGGAGCCGGAGCTCAGACACCTCGCCAACTCCGCGGCGGCGTTGGCCGCGCCGCACTGCCGCTACGACCTCGTCCGGCCGGGCATCGGGCTCTACGGCGTGGAACCCGTGGCGGGCCGGGTTTTCGGCCTGCGTGGCGCGATGACCTTGTCCACGCGCAACATCCTGGTCAAGCGGGTGCCCGCCGGTTCCGGGGTGTCCTACGACCACGACTACGTCACCACCCGGGACAGCACGCTCGCGCTGGTGCCCATCGGCTACGCCGACGGTGTGCCCCGAGCCGCGGGTGGGCGGGCGCAGGTGTGGAGCCGGCACCGCCGGCACCCGCTGGCCGGCCGGATCGCGATGGACCAGTTCGTGGTGGACCTCGGCGACCACCCGGCCGAGCTCGGCGACGAGATCGTGGTGTTCGGTCCGGGGGATCGGGGCGAACCGACGGTGGTCCAGTGGGCGGACTGGGCCGGCACCATTCCCCACGAGATCCTCACCAGTCTCGGCAACCGGATCCCGCGCCGTTACCTCGGCCTGTCGCCGGTGGCGGGCCAACTCCAGGAGGCAACCCATGAGTGACTCGCCGACCAGGGTCGCCGTCGTCTTCGGCGGCCAGAGCGGCGAACACGACGTGTCGTGCGCCTCGGCCGCGAGCATCCTCAGCCACCTCGACCGCAGTCGGTACCGGGTGAGCACGGTGAAGATCACCCAGGACGGTCACTGGGCCGTCAGCGCCGCCGGTTCGACCGACGTCCCGCGACCGGCCAAGGGCGACCAGCTGCACAGTATCTGCGACGCGTTGGCCTACCTGCGTGGTGTCGATGTCGTGTTCCCCGCGCTGCACGGCCCCTACGGTGAGGACGGCACCATCCAGTCGGTGCTCGAGCTGGCGGGGATTCCCTATGTCGGCAACGGTGTGCTGGCGAGCGCGGTCGGGATGGACAAGGAGCACACCAAGAAGCTCCTCGTCGCCGCGGGCATTCCGGTCGCGGACGGGGTTGTCCTGCGCGTGCACCAGCAGACCGTGTCCTCTGTGGACCGGGACCGGCTCGGGTTACCGGTGTTCGTCAAACCCGCGCGGGCCGGTTCAAGTCTCGGCGTGTCCAGAGTGGACTCATGGGATCAGCTGGCCGCCGCCGTCGGCGTCGCCAGGCGCAGCGACCCGAAGGTCCTGGTGGAGCAGGCGATCCACGGTCGGGAGATCGACATCGGCGTGCTCGAGATGCCGGACGGGGAGCTCCGGGTCAGCCCGTCACTGGAGATCCAGGCGCCGGCGGATCGACCGTTCTTCGACTACGAGGCCAAATACCACGACTCGACCACGGCCTTCCAGATCCCCGCACCCCTCGACCAGGACACCCGCGCTCGCCTGGAAGACGTCGCCCGCCGGGCATTCACCGCGCTGGACTGCGCGGGACTCCTCCGTGTCGACTGCTTCGTCGACGACGAGGGCACCCCACTCGTCAACGAGGTGAACACCTTTCCCGGCTTCACCGCCGCGTCGCAGTATCCGAGAATGTGGCACGCCACGGGCCTGCGGTACCCACACCTGCTGGACACCCTGATCACCACCGCGCTCGCGGCGCGGCTGAACTAGGGCGCGCGGGTGAACGTGACCTCGTACAGGCTGCCGAACTCGTCGATCGCGTACGGTTCGCCGCAGGCGTCGGTGGCCAGGGAGGTGAGCCACTCGGGGAACACGCCGATGGCGCCGCTGGTGTACGTGCCGTCGGGGTTGGCGCGCACCGCCCAGGCCGACTGGCAGTAGTCGCCCGCGATGTAGGTGTCGGCGACCAGGTCCGCGTATTTCTGTCCGCTGTAGACGAAACCGCCGATCACCGCGCAGCCCTCGGTTCCCGAGCGGTAGTGGAACACCGGCGCGGTGTACTCGGCCGCCGGGTCGCACCGGGTCTCGTCGAACACGTGTGGGCCCTCCATGCACGACCAGCCGAAGTTCACTCCGCCAGCACCGGCCGCGATGTGGTTCACCTCCTCCGCCCTGCCCTGGCCGACGTCGGCGATCCACAGTGAACCGTCGGCCTGGTCGAAGGAGAACTTCCACGGGTTGCGCAGTCCCCACGACCAGATCTCCGGCCGTGCCCCGGAGACCCCGACGAACGGGTTGTCCGCCGGCACGCAGTACGGCAGCTCACCGCACGCGGCCCGCACGTCGATCCGGATGATCTTGCCGAGCAGGGTGTCCAGGTTCTGGCCGCTGCCGAAGGGATCGCCGCCGCTGCCACCGTCACCGATGCCCAGGTACAGGTAGCCGTCCGGCCCGAAGCTCAGATGGCCACCGTTGTGGTTGGCGAACTCGGCATGCTCCTGGGTCAGCAACACCTGCTCGGCACCGGTCCCCAGGTCGATCCGCGACAGGGTCACCGCACCGTCGGGCAGTGCCGTGTAGGCCACATAGACCGTCTTGCTGCGCGCGAAGTCCGGCGCGGTCGCCAGCCCGAGCAGTCCACGCTCCTGTTCGGACTCGTTGATCCGGTCGGTGATGTCGAGCACCGGCTGGGGATCGAGCCCCGTGCTGGGATGGAAAGCCCGTACCCGCCCCGGTTTCTCGGTGATCAGCAATCGCCCGTCGGCCAGCCCCACGACGGAGGTCGGCTGCTCGAGTCCGGTCGCGACCTCGACTGTGCCCACCCGTATCTGGTCGATCGGCACCTGGTCGGCCGGCGCCGCGCCCGCGGCACCGCCGAGGCCGAGCACCGCCGCCGCGGTGACTGTGGTGATCGCCAGCAAACCTCGGCGTGCCATCCCCGACCTCCTAGGTCAATGGTCTAGACAACCATTGACTGATTGAACCAGGTCGGCGGCGCGCGCGGTAGACCCCGACGGCTCAGCCGAGCCGGAGCAGGATCGGGCTACCGGTCACGGTGACGGTGTCCTCGACCGCCGCCCGGTGCCCGTCGAGGTCCTCGACCGACGTGGTGCCCGGCGCGGCCGCGACCTGGAGTCGCCGGTCGATCGCCCACCAGATAAGGAACATCTCGCCGTCGCGGTCGAACCGGCACTGCCACAGGTTGTCCGGCAACCCGGCCTCGCGGCCGTGCCCGCAGGAGTGGATCCGGCTGTCGGCCAGCCATCGCTGCAGACGCTCCACGTGCTCGGCCGCCTTCGTCCGCGGCCCGCCGACCGGCTGGAGCACGATCGGGATCTTGGCGCTGCCCCAGTTGTAGAAGTACATGCGGCGGTACTGCGCGTAGAGCCCGGACAGGTAGAACCGCACCGCGTGCTGGGCGCTGCGGTCGGCGTCCAGCGTCGGCTGGGTGTTCACGTCGTAGGCCGAGCCGGTGCTCCACATGTCGATCCCGGCGTTCGCCCGGTGCAGGACCTTCTCGATCTCCTGGGCCAGCGGCAGCATGGTCTCCGGCGGGTCGATGTCGGCGCGCGCGGACAGCTTCACCGCGGCGGCGTCACAGTGGTCGTAGCCGCCGAGCTCGGCGAACCGCCGCAGCTCCTCGAGCGCGGCCGGGTCCCACAGCTCACCCATCGACGGGCACACCACGGTCGCGGCCGGGTCCACCGACCGGATCACCGCGCTCGCCCTGCGGGTCAGCTCCACCAGCTCGGCCACCGACCCGCTGAAGAACGACGGGTGGTTGGCCAGGTCCCACAGCTCGTAGGCGTCGATCCGGCCGCGGTAGCGCACCACGACGGCGCGCACGAACCGGTCCCAGTCGGCGAGGTCGTCCGGTGGGCTGGCGCGGGAGTCGTCGGTGTACACCGACTTGGGGCCGTTCGGGCTGGCCCAGGACGGGGTGCCGGCGAAGGTCAGCACGATCGGCAGGTCGGCGGCGCGCGCGCCGTTCACCAGCCGTTCGAGGGTCCTCCAGTCGTACTGCCCGCGTGCCGGCTCCAGGTTCTGCCACCGGGTGCGCGAGTTCCACAAGCGCACCGACCCGACCAGGAAGGTCGGCATCTTCCCGGTGTTGGAGTTCGCCGTCACCCCGACGAACTCCGGTTCGAGCCGCCGAGGCGCGTTGGTCCACATCGGTGCCCGGATCCCGTCCGACTCGGCCGGCGGCGGCCCGGTCGGCGGGGAGGCGAGGCTGCCACTGGAGATCAGCACGGCCACCAGCACCACGACGAGGCTCACGGTGGTCAGCACCCGCCCGCGGGAGTACCACGGCCGGCCGGCGTCGGGCGGCTCATCGGCGTCGGCCGGGACGTCGGCCGGGATCGTGGCCGGCGCGTCGACCGGGATCAGCGCGTCCGCGGTGGTGTCCCGGTCGAGGTCGGCGCGCTCCCACAGCCGGTACAGCTTCGCCAGGTCCTCCCGGTCGGCCTGGCACGCGGTGGCGATCGCCTCGATCGGTGCGAAGGTCGTCGGCACACTCAGCCCGGTGCAGTAGCGGTGCACGGTCGAGCGGCTCAGATGGGCCTTGCGGCCCAGCTGTTCGTAGCTCAACCCGCTGCGCCGCTTCAGCTCGGTGAGCGCCGCGGTCAACGCGGCCGCCGTCCTGTCAGTCGCCATACCCCTCGCCTGCCCTCCTCCCAGAGTGCGGGTCAGTGTCCCATCGATGGTCTACCGCTCGGCGCGATATCCATGATCACGTCCCATGACCCGGTGTTCAAGCAGGTCAAATGGGGTGGGATCGTCCCGTCGTCCCATCATGGACGGTGTCGGTTGCATGGGAGTGTCATGGTTCCCGTCCGTGAACCGTGACCCCATAACCGTCAAGAAAGTCCTCAACTGGTGGTAGATAGAGGTTGTGGCGTGCGGGAGTGCGTCGCGTGACCACTAGCAGAGGGACTGAGCGTGACGGAGAACCTGGGGAACGTCCTGCCGGTGTACGTGGTGGCCGACGAGTCCCTGTCGATGAGTCCGGTGGTCGACGAGCTCAACGCGGGGCTCGCGGCACTGCATCGAGCGTTGCTGCGGGAACCGATGGCCGCCGCCAAGGTGCGGTTCACCATTCTCGGCTTCTCCGAGGATGTGCAGGTCCGGCTTTCCCTCGCCGACCTGCGTACCGAGGAGGCGCTGCCGACGCTCACCACCAGGACCAGGACCAACTACGGCGCCGCGTTCCAGGCGCTGAGCGACCAACTGCCCAAGGACATCAACGATCTGAAGGCGGCCGGCTACGCGGTGTACCGGCCGGCGGTCTTCTTCCTCACCGACGGCCAGCCGAGCGACGAGCCGGCATGGCGCACGTCGTATGCGACGTTGACCGACCGGGCGATCACCAAGGCCGCGCCGAACATCATCGCCTGCGGGATCGGTGAGGCGCAGGCACACACGATCGTCGACATCGCCACCCGGCCGGAGTTCGCGTTCGTGGCCACGCCCGGCACCGAGCTCGGCCTGGCCATCGCGGAGTTCAGCGTGGCGCTGACCAAGAGCATCGTCGCCTCGGCCAGGGCGGCCGTCGACGGGCAGACCGAGCTGGTCGTCGAGCGGCCGAACAACTTCGTGATGGCGATCGACGTTGTCTGATGTGCCAACGGACCTCGGCTGGTCGCCACTGGTGATCGGCACGCCGGTCGCCCGGTTCGAGCCGAGGCCGCCGCGGTCGCGCACCTACCGCCCGGACACCGTCGTCGACGGCTGGTCGACCGGCGGGCTGGTGGTGCGCGGCGGTTCGGTGCGCGGCTACCAGCATCGCCACGACGGCACCCCCCGCCAGGACGACTTCGCGATCGCCTGGCACGAGGGGACGGGCGCGGTGGTGGTCGCGGTCGCCGACGGCGTCTCGGAGGCCGAGCTCGCCCACGTCGGCGCCACCCTGGCCTGCCGGACCGCGATCGACCAGCTGCTGCGATGGCTCGACGGCGGCGGCGATCCCGGCGCCCCCGACTGGCAGGACGTGCTGCGCTGCGCGAGCTGGGCGCTGGTCGAGTTCGCCGCCGGCCAGCCGGCCGCCGGACCGGACGAGCAGGACGCCGAACGTGCCGAACGGCTGCTGGCGACCACGCTGGTGGCGGCGGTGGTGCTGGCCAACGAGGACGGGTCGGCCACGGTCACCGCCGCGCGGGCGGGCGACTCGACCGCGTGGCTGCTGCGCGGGCAGGACTGGACCGAACTGTTCGCCGCGGGCGACGCGGACGCCAACGGCGAACTGCTCGCCACGTCGGTCACCGCGCTGCCTCGGCTGTCGGCGGAGGTGGCCACCGCCACGGTGACCCTGCCCGCCGACGGCGTGCTGCTGATCGGCACGGACGGCGTCGGCGTCCCGGTCGGCGACGGTCGTGGCCTGGTCGGCACCGCGCTCGCGACCGGGGTCGCGTCCCCGCCGCCGCCGCTGGACTTCGGCTACCTGCTCGACTTCTCCCGCGAGACCTTCGATGACGACCGCACCCTGGTCGCGGTGTGGCCACCGGGCAACCCCGAGCCGACATGACCCCTCGTGCGTCGACCCCGAACTCACATCAACCCGAGTGCTTCTCATCCGCACCTCAGGGGAACGTGATGCGACTCAGCCACAAGTACGTGCCCCAACAGAACTGTTCGTTCCCAACGCGACCAACACCATGAATCCCGGGGAGGCGGTACAGGAGATCGATGTCGCCGCGCTCGGACCGTTGGAGCGGATCGCCGGGGGTGGGCAGGGGCTGGTGTACCGGCAGCGGGACGCCCCGGACGGCCCGGTGTACAAGGAATACCTGCCGCGCGTCGTGGACGACCTTGATGTGACGGCGTTGCGCGCGTTCGTGCGGTTCGCCGCCGAGCTGGACGACGACGACCGGGGTGCGCTGCTTGGCCGGGTGGCCTGGCCGGAGGTGGTGGTGCGCCGCGACGGGGTGGTGCGCGGTTTCCTGATGCGCCAGGTGCCTCCCGAGTTCCGCACCGAGCTGCGCTTCGCCGGCACCCGTAGCGAGGAGCTGGCCACCGCCCAGTTCCTGCTGAACCCGCAGGAATACCTGGACAAGGTCGGCCTGCGGGTGACCGAACGGTTCCAGGTGGAGTTCCTCGCCGACACCGCGGCCGCGCTCGCGTTGCTGCACCGGCTGGACATCGCGGTCGGTGACCTGTCGCCGAACAACCTGCTCTTCAGCCTCACCACCCAACCCCGGTGCTTCTTCGTCGACTCCGACAGCATGCGCCTCGGCGAGCATTCCGTGCTGCCGCAAGGGGAGACGCCGGACTGGCGGGTCGGCGACCTTGGCGACGAGGAGCTGGGCACCGAGGCGAGCGACGTCTACAAGTTCGGGCTGCTCACCGCCCGGCTGTTCGCTGGCGACCAGCACACCACCGATCCCGCGCGGATCCCGGTCCGGCTGCGCAGACACGTGAAGTGGTGCCTGGCAACCGATCCCGGGCGTCGGCCGGGAGCGGCGGAGTTGCTCGAGCCGCTCGGCCGCGCGCTGGCGCGGGTGCGCGACACCCCGCCACCGGACCAGCGGTCCGAACCGATCCCCGAACAGCGGGGCGCGCGCCAACCTCGGCCGGCACCGGCGGCGACCCGGTCATGGGGCGGCGGCGCGATCGCCTTCGTGTTCGGTGCCCTGGCGTTGGTCGGCATTGTGGTCGCCGGGGTGTTCAACGACTCGGGCGGCGGCGGGACGACGACCGGGGGCGTTGGCGCGCTGCCACAGATCTCCTCGATCCCGTACCCGTACCCGACCTTCGACACCTATCCGACCTACAACGTCCCGCTGCCGACCTACTCGTTCCCGGACCTGGTGCCCGTGCCGCCCGCGCCGTTGCTGGTCTGCCTGGCCGACACCAGCAGTGGCAGCGGCGTCGCCGGCGGACCAGGTCTGGAGTCGGCGCGCGACGCCGTCGGGAGCCTGTGCACGACCTCGGCGGCCGACCAGTGGCCGTCGCTGCGTCCGCACACGCCCTACTCGGCGGTGACGATCGTGGGCTTCTTCGGCGAGGGCACCGCGTCCCCGACCGCGACGGTCGACCTGACCAGTGAGGACAGTCGTTGCTGGCGAACGAAAGTCGGGTTCGACGCCGGCTACCGGGTGCTGTCGGTCGGCCCGCTGTCGGCCTGCGGTTGAGGAGTGGCGCCCTTGTGCAGCTGGTCGTTGATCGCGTCGGCAACCCTCGGCGGCAGCGGGCTGCCCTCCTCGACCGGGTGGCCGAGAGCCGTTGCGAGCGCCCGATGTTGAAGGTCCACAGTGGATTCGATGGTGTCGCAGAACACCGCGACCGCGACCCGGCCCCGCCGCCAGCCCGCGAGCGCGGACAACAGCGCCAACACCACCGCCGGCCACCAGATCGCCGCGAGCACCAGATAGGTCGCCGACCAGCCGACCAGCGTGCTCGCCACGTCGTAGCGTGCCCGCGCCTGCTGCACCAGCGTTCTGGTGTCCGCGTCGATCAGCTGCCAGATCCTCGGCCACACCAGGCCGAGCGACAGTCCGTACTGGGCGAAGACCCGGGCGTCGGTCAACTGCAGCCGATCGCCGATCCAGGTCGGGGTCGACGGCAGGAACGCGGCCGGCAGCCTGGTGCCCGCACTGGCCAGCGCGGCGACCCGCCGCTCCCGCCGCCGCGCGGTACGCGTCCGCGCGACCCGGTCGAACCGGGAACCCCAACGGCCGGACCACAACCGGCGCACCGCCGCACCGGCCGCCTGCGCGCAGGCGCTCGCGCCGATCGCACCGGCGACCGCCAACGCCCCGTACACCAGCGCCTCGGCCGGCCGGTCGGCCAGCGCCGCGCCGGTCTCGCGCACGGTGGTGGCCAGCCCGAGCACGCCGAGCGCCTTGGCGTGTCCGAAGTGGACGGCCAGTGCGGCGGTCAGCAGCCACAGCGCGCCCGGCCCGAGCGTGGTCGTCAGCCACCGGTCCGGCAGCCGCCTGGTGATCTCGCCGATCAGCGCGGTCATCGCGATGACCTACGAATCCCTGCTGGTGAACGACATCTGCTCGCCGGTCAGCCAGCAGCGCGGCGGCCGGCCGTTGTCGTCCCGGCCGGCGCGACGCCGGCAGCGGCGCAGCGGGCAGTGGTAGTCGCCGACCAGCGAGGGCACCGGCCACAGGTCGGCGACCGCGTCCCCCGGGTGCACGCCCCTGGCGTCGGTGCCGGCCGGCCTGTCGAAGGTCAGGTCGAGCCGCGCGCAGACGACCACCGCGGACTCGCCGGCGAGCAGGTCGGCCAGGTGCATGTCCAGGGTGTCGACCCAGAAACCGGCCTCCGCCCGCTCGCGCAACGCGGGCAACGCCGCGCACAGCGCCGCGAGCAGCTCGCGTTCCGGTGTGGTCGGTCCCGGCCGTTCAGCGGTCACCGTGCGACTGTACTGGCCGCCACCGCGACGAACACGCCGATCGGATGAGCGGCACCCCGGCGGAGGTCCTGGCCGACCTGTCGGCCAGGCTGCGCAGCCACGACCAGGACGGTCAGCGAGGGGTGTTGCTCGACCAGCCGGCCAACGAGCGGGCCGTCGCGTTGTGCGCGACGGTACTGGCCAGTCGGGAACACCGCGCGGACGCGACCACGCTGCGGGTGCTCGGCGAGTGGTTCCGGCGCCGCTACGCGGTGTTGCCGGCGGGGGCCGGGCAGGCCGACCTGCGTTCGGCGCGGCTGTGCGCCGGGCTGCTGCGCGATCTCGGGGACCCGGTGCTCACCGAGCGGCTGGCCGACTTCGACGGCGACCAGCAGCTCGCGATCCGCACCAGCGAGACGGCGATGGCGCTGCTGGACGACTTCGACCTCTCCGGCGACGTGCGGCAGGTAGCCTCCGCCGGCTCGCTGATCAGTGAGCTGAAGGGGATGCTGGCCCCGGACCACCCGTTGCGCGGTGAGCTGCTCGTCGTCGGCGGTCAGCTCGCCGCGGCCATGTTCACCATCCACGGCGACCCCGCCCACCGGGACGACGCGGTGCGCGCCGCGCGGGCCGCCGTGGCCGGCGCGGACCCCGACGATCCGCGCACCGTCGACAAGATCGTCCTGCTCACCCACACGTTGCTGACCCGCTACGACGACAGCGCCGCGCTGGCCGACCTGGACGAGGCGCAGGCGTTGGTCGAGCGGCTGGTGGCCGAGCACGATGATCCGCCGCCGCCCAACGCGGTCGCGATCCTCGCCATGGTGCTGCGCACGCGGTTCGACCGCACCCGGCGAGTGTCCGATGTGGACCGGGCGATCGTGGTGTGCCGGGACGCGATCGCCACCACCCCGTCCGGCCATCCGTCGCTGGTGTTGTTGCAGCAGAGCCTGTTGGTCTGTCTGTTGCGGCGCGCCGAGCACCTCGGCCAGGAGGCCGATCTGAACTCGGCGATCGACATCGCCAAACGTATCCGGTCGGAACTGGGGCCGGCGGGCCCGATCCGCTGCGCCACGCTCACCAGCCTCGCGGTGCTGCTGGTGTGGCGCTACGCGCGCACCCAGGCACGGGCGGATCTGGCGGAGGCGGCCGCGCTGAGCGAGGAGGCCGTCGCGCTGTCGGCGAACCTGCGCGGCATGCGGCACGTCGCGCTGGCCAACCACGTCATCGTGCTGTGGTTGCGGTTCATGGACGAGGGCAGACACCAGGACCTGACCGACGCGATCGAGCTCTGCCGGGAGGCGTTGGCGGCGAGCACGCGCAGTGTGGTGCAGGTCGGGGTGAACCAGTCGATGCTGACCCGGCTGCTCACGCTCCAGGCGAGCGTCAGCGGCCAGACCACGCGGCTGGCCGAGGCGCTCGAGGTCGGCCGGATGTCGGCCGCGCGGTTCAGCCCTGGTCATCCGCTGCGGGCGATGGCGTTGGCCGACCTGGCCGGGGTGTACCGGCAGCGGCATCGGTTGGCCGGCGACCGGGCCGACCTCGACGCGGCCGTCGGGTTGTGGCGGGCCGCCGTGCACTCGCCCGCCGGCAAGCCCGGGGTGCGCATGCAGGTCGCTGGCGCGTGGCTGGACGCCATGTTCGGCGCGGGTGACCTGGCGGCGGCGGCCGAGCCGGCCAAGGCGCGGGTCGACCTGCTGCCGGTGGTGGCCTGGCGGGGGCTCGACCGCACCGGCCGCGAGCAACGACTGGCCGGGCTGGGTGAGGTGGCGTCGGTCGCGGCGGCGCTGGCCATCGAGCTCGGCCGCCCGGAGCAGGCAGTGGAACTGTTGGAGCAGGGCCGGTCGGTGCTGTGGGCCCAGGCGATCCAGACCAGAAGCGACCTCTCGGCGCTGCACGCCGCCGCGCCCGCGCTCGCCGCCGAACTCGACGACACCCGCAGGGCACTCGACCGGATGAGCGCGCTCGCCGAGGCGGGCGGCGCCACCGACCGGACGGCGCACGCCTACCGTGAACTGGTCGAGCGGTGGGAGACGCTGCTCGCCGATGCCCGCGCGGTCCCCGGCTTCACGGATTTCCTTGGCACCGCGCCGTTCGAGACCCTCCGCACGGCGGCGGCCGGCGGCGCGGTGGTGATCGTGAACGTGGCCAGGCCCCGGTGCGACGCGCTGATCGTGCGGGGTGACGGGGTGCGCGCGATCGCCCTGCCGTGGCTCACCCTGGACAGCGTGCGCCGCCGGGCGGCCGGGCTCCTCGGCGCGATCACCGAGCTGGAGACCGGTGCCGGCCCGGCGACCACGAACCTGCGCCAGACCCTGGGTGCGATGGCGCGCTGGCTGTGGGACACGGTGGCCGCGCCGGTGTTGGACGTGCTCGACGCCGACGACCCGGACCGGGCGGCGCCGCACCGGGTGTGGTGGTGTCCGACCGGCCCGCTGACCCTGCTGCCGTTGCACGCGGCCGGCCGCTATGGCACGCGTATCCGCCAGACTGTGCCCGATCGCACCGTTTCCTCGTACACGACAAGCCTTTCCGCGCTGCTGCGGGCCAGTCGCCACGCGGCGCCGGGCAACGCGGCGACCATGGTGACCGTCGGCATGCCACACACGGAGGGCAAGGCCGACCTGCCCGCGGTGGCGCGGGAACTCGACCACATCGGCGCGACGGTGCCGGGCACGCGGTCGCTGGTGGGTGCCGCCGCGACACCGGACGCGGTGCTCGCCGAACTCCGCCGGCACCGGTCGGCCCATTTCGCGTGCCACGCGACCCAGGATGTCGCGGAACCGAGCCGCGGCGCGCTGCATCTTGCCGGCGGTGACCTGTCGGTGCGGCAACTCGCCACCCTTGACCTGACGGACGCCGAGCTGGCCTATCTGTCCGCCTGCCGCACCGCTGGCGGCTCGATGGACCTTGCCGACGAGGCGATCAACCTGGCCGCCGCACTACAGTTGGCGGGCTACCGCAACGTGATCGGGACTTTGTGGTCGGTCGCCGACCAACACGCGGCGGCGGTGGCCAACAGTGTTTATCGCGCGCTCGGCGGCGCGACGGGCGACCACGCCGCGGCACTCGCCGCCGCCACCGCCGAACTGCGCGCCCGATTTCCCGACCGACCGGACATCTGGGCACCGTTCATCCATCTGGGCGGGTCCCGTCCCGAGTAAGGACCGCCTCGGCGATGACCAGGTCCTGCCAGGACATGCCCACGCTTTTGAATACCACTGGGCGGTCGCCGGGCACGGAGACCGCGCCGGTGACGACCTCGCGCATCGCCACCAGGTCAGCCGATTCCAGTTGGCCGTCGGCGATCGCGAGTACCACGTCGCCGGCTTCGCGCAGGGCCGTGGGAATGTCCTCGACGACGACGGTCGCGCGACCGAGCAGCGGTCCGTCGAGTTCCCTGGCGTCTGGCTCGTGCGAGCCGACGGCGATCACCACGACGTCCTCGCGCAGCAGCGCCGAGTCGAACACCGGCGATCGGGCGGAGGTCGCGCAGACGACGACGTCGGCCGACCGCAGCGACGCGTCGGCCGGTGGGGACCCGAGTACGACAGCGGGCAGCGGTGTCCTGGCCGGGTCGCGGACCAGGTAGGCGAGCGTGTCGAGCGGGCGCAGGGCGGCCAGTGTGGCGGCGTGCCCCGTGGCCTGCGGACCGGTGCCGACGATCGCGACCCGCAGTGGACGCTCCGGGAGTCGCTCGAGCACGGCGGCGACCGACACCGCCGGGGTGCGCAGTGTGGTCAGCGCGGTGCCGTCAAGGACCGCGCGCAGTTCCAGGGTCTGCCGGTCGAAGAGCAGATAAGTGGCCTGGATGCGCGGCAGCCCGGCCGCCGGGTTGTCCGGGGCGACGGTCACCACCTTCACTCCGGCCCCGGTCGGGGTCTCCGCCGGCATCAGCAGGAACTGGCCGCGCGACAATCCGGTCGACGTGCGCGACGGGCTGGCGGCCGGGTCCAGTCCGCCCAGCAGGGCATTGGTGATGGCCCGGACGGCTTCGGCCGGTCCGAGCGCGGCGACTTGAGCCGTGTCGAGGTATCGCATGGGGGATTTGGCCACTGTGCCAGTACACCGGATCGCGGCACCATCTCCGAAAGGGAGGTTTCCCGATCCGCGACGGGTGGATGGTCGCACTGAGAAAGTTCTCGAAATTTTCTGTCCCTCGCCATCTCCAATGTTTAGGATAGAATATCCATCAGCTGCTTATGGGGGCGAGTGTGTCGTGTTCAAGAGTTTTATCGCGTGGCTCGACTCTTATGTCTCAGGCGAAGAACCGTCCGCGGTGTTCAAGACACTGGTAAGCTTAATGACCTTCACTGGCTTGTTGGGGACTATTTTTGGTAATCAAGCGATTCGACTTGGCGCGTTTATTGTTTGGTCTTGTTTGTTGCCTCGATTATGATCATGTTCCTTGTTGATCGTCGTCGCCTTCTGCGTGAATCGTCAACATACTTGGATTTGCTGACTCGTTATTGTAATTTTATGATTGAGCATCGCGTCAGGCCGGCCATTCGGGTGGATGAATGGAAGGAGGTTGTCTATGTGCAACCTAACGGCGATGTGCGGGAGGTGGCAAGATTGCGTGTGGTTGCCTTGCAGGAAGAGGTCTGTTCGATTAAATTAAGATCCGGTAGTGGATGGGCTCAACCGGAGAGATACCTGCGAAGAGTGCGATTGGTGGCTCGTGGTGTGGCTCCGAATGGTACCGGTGGGCCGCGATTGAATGTTACCAGGTCCTGGGTGTCGAGTAGTGCCATGTTGTACATTCTTCATCTCCATGAGCCAATCCGAAGGGGTGAGGAAGTTTGCTTTGAGGTCGTAAGAATGTGGCCGGCCAAGTGTCAGCCGCTTATGCGCTTGAATAAGGCTGAGAGTTTCACTTGTCGAGTGAGTGAGCGCCTGGATATTAGATCTGTAAAATATCGGGTTGTCTTGCCGTCTGGGGTTGAGGCGGTGCACGAGCCGATAGGGTTTGCGGAGGCGGGTCAGCAAAGTTCAATCGCCGTATCATTCGATGAAGAAATGCGACAGGTGTTCACTTGGTGTGCTAATAATATGCCGGCGCACAGGACGCTTGGAATGAGATTAGAGCTCAAGTAGCCGCGTTCTGTGCGTCGAGTGCAGTTGTTGGTGACATTGGGTGCGCGCTGCCGTATGGACCGCGGCACTGGCCGCCTGACATCTCACGGTGCTGATTCGTCGGGCTGGCAGTAGCGAACTCAAGGAGGTCCATGTGACAACCCACGTTCCATCAGCGCTGTTCACCCATCCGGCGTCGGCCGAGCAGGTGGCGCGCGCGGCCACCGCGCTGGCCGAGCACGGCTTCGTCGTCGAGGTCCTTGATGACGTGGCCGCCGCGCGGGTCAGGGTGGGGGACCTGATCCCCCAGGGTGCCAGCGTGCTCACCGCGGCCAGCGAGACCCTTCGGCTGTCGGGCATCGACGAGGACATCAACGCCAGTGGGCGGTACCAGGCGGTCAAGCCACGGGTGTTCGGCATGGACCGTGTGGTCTGTGCCGACGACATCCGGCGGCTGGCGGCCTGTCCGGACGTGGTCGTCGGCAGTGTCGCCGCGGTCACCGAGACCGGGTCCATTGTGGTCGCTTCGGCCAGTGGGAGCCAGATCCCCGCCTATGGCGGCGGGTCCCGGGCCATCTGGGTCGTCGGCGCGCAGAAGGTGGTGCCCGACCTGGAAACCGCGCTGCGGCGCGTCGACGAGCACGCGCTTCCACTGGAGACCGAGCGGGCCAGGGCGGCCTACGGCCAGCCGAGCGCGGTCAACCGGCTGCTCGTGCTCAACGCGGAACACCTGCCCGGCCGCGCCACCGTCCTGCTGCTCCGCGAGGCCATCGGGTTCTGACGGGAGCATCCGCGGCGACCACGGTACGGTCACCTCGCCGAAGTACCTGCGCGCGCGGGAGCGACCGATGACCGAACGTCCCGACGAGCTGCGCAGGCGTCTCGGGCTGCTGGACGCGGTCGTGATCGGGCTCGGGGCGATGATCGGCGCCGGGATCTTCGCCGCGTTGGCCCCCGCCGCCATGGCCGCCGGGTCCGGGTTGCTGGTCGGCCTGGCGATAGCCGCGGTGATCGCCTACTGCAACGCCACCTCCTCCGCCCGGCTCGCGGCCAGGTACCCGGCCTCCGGCGGCACCTACGTCTACGGCCGCGAACGGCTCGGTGAGTTCTGGGGTTACCTGGCCGGCTGGAGCTTCGTGGTCGGCAAGACCGCCTCCTGCGCGGCCATGGCGCTGACCGTCGGCGCCTACGTCTGGCCGGCACACGCGAACGCCGTCGCGGTCGCCTCGGTGGTCGCGCTGACGGCGGTCAACTACGGCGGGGTACGCAAGTCGGCCGTGGTGACCCGGGTGCTCGTCGCGGTCGTGCTCGCCGTGCTCGCGGCGGTCGTGGTGGTCGCCTTCGCGTCCGGGCGGACGTCCATCGCGCATCTCGGTATCGGGGGTGAGGTCACGGTCTTCGGGGTGTTGCAGGCGGCTGGGCTGTTGTTCTTCGCGTTCGCGGGGTATGCGCGGATCGCCACCCTGGGGGAGGAGGTGCGTGATCCGGCCAGGACGATTCCGTTGGCGATTCCGGTGGCCTTGGGGATCACGCTGGTCGGGTACGTGGTGGTCGCGGTCGCCGCGCTGGGGGTGCTTGGGCCGGAGCGGTTGGCGTTGGCGGGCGCTCCGCTGTCCGACCTGGTGCTGGTTGCCGGTGTGCCGTGGCTGGAGCCGGTGGTGCGGGTCGGCGCCGCCTGTGCGGCGCTCGGCGCGTTGCTGGCGTTGATTCTCGGGGTGTCGCGGACGACCATGGCGATGGCCAGGGACCGGCACCTGCCGGCCGCGCTCTCGGCGGTGCACCCTCGGTTCGGGGTGCCGCATCGGGCCGAGGTCGCGGTCGGGGCGCTCGTCGCGGTGGTCGCGGCGGTGGCGGATGTGCGGGCGGCGATCGGGTTCTCGTCCTTCGGGGTGCTGGTCTACTACGCCGTGGCCAATGCCTCGGCCTGGACGCTCTCCCTGGCCGAACGACGGCCGCCCCGGGTGGTCTGCGTGGTCGGGTTCGGCGGCTGTCTGCTGTTGGCCGCGACGCTGCCGTGGACCTCGGTCGTGGCGGGCGCCGGGGTGGTGGGCCTCGGCGCGGCCGCCTACGCGGTGCGGGTGCGATCGGGTCACTGAACGTTCACGCCGAGTCGACACTCCCGCGGTTACGTTGACCGCATGCGAGATCTCGCCTCGCCCGGCGCCTTCTGGTTGGTGGCCGTGGTGGTCGCGGTGGCGGCGGGCTACGCCGTGGCGCTTCGGCGGCAACGGACCTCGCTGTCCCGGTTCGTGCGCCCGGAACTGCGGGACACGGTGGTACGCGGGACATCCCGGTGGCGTCACCTGTCCTCGGCGCTGGTGCTGGTGGCGATGTTGCTGTTGATCGTGGGACTGGCCGGGCCGACGGCCACCCAGCGGGTGCCGCGCAACCGGGCGGTGGTCATGGTGATCGTGGACACCTCGCCGTCGATGGCGGCCACCGACGTGGCGCCGAGCAGGCTGGCGGCGGCCAGGGAGGCGGCCGAGGCGTTCGTGCGGCGGCTGCCCAAGGGGGTGAACGTCGGGTTGGTGACCTTCGCCGGCGCGGCCACCGTCGACCTCACCCCGACCACCCGCCACGACACCGTGATCAAGCGAATCCGGGCCGCCGCCGTACACCGCGGCACCGCGAGCGGGGACGCGCTGGCCGCGGCGCTGACCACGGTCACCCAGGTCGGCCAGCTGCTCGCCGACGACCAGGGCCCCGCCCCGGCCAGGGTGATCATGCTGACCGACGGCAAGGAGACCTCCGGGCGGCCGATGGCCGACGTCGCGGTCGAGGCGGGCCGGACCGTGCCGGTCGACACGATCTCCTACGGCACCGCCACCGGTGAGGTCGAGATCGACGGCCAGCGGATCGCGGTGCCCCCGGACGACACCCTGCTGCGGGCCGTCGCCGAGGCGACCGGCGGCCGGTTCCACCAGGCGGTCACCGCGCCGGAGCTGGCCGAGGTCCACCGCGAGCTCGGCGAGCAGGTTGGTTACGAGAACCGGCGCGGGGACGCGAGCAAGCCGTGGTTCCTGGCCGGCACCGGCACCCTCATGTTGGCCGCGGCCAGCGGACTTCTGCTGACCAGGCGGGTGCCATGAGCCGGCGGAGGTCACGATGATCGACGGTTTCGCCGCGCCGGGGTTCTTCGCGTTGCTGGCGTTGGTCGGCGCGCTCGCGGCCGGGTACTGGCTGGCCCATCGCCGAAAGCACCGAGCGGTGCTGCGGTTCGCGAACCTCGCGGCGCTGGACCGGGTGGCGCCCAGGATGCCGTGGTGGCGCCGGCACGGGTCGGCCGCGCTGGTCGCGGTCGGGATGCTGCTGTTGATCGTCGGGCTGGCCGGGCCGACGGCCGCCGAACGGGTGCCGCGGGGGCGGGGCGTGGTGGTGCTGATCCTGGACGTCTCGCCGTCGATGCGCGCCACCGACGTCGAGCCGAGCCGGTTGGTCGCCGCCCAGGACGCGGCGGTCTCGTTCGTGCGGAACCTGCCCGGTGGCATCAACCTCGGGTTGGTGACCTTCGCCGGGACCGCGACCGTGGAGGCCACCCCGACCACCCGGCACGAACTGGTCGTCGACCGGATCCGTGCGGTGCGGGTGCACCACAGCACGGCCACCGGCGACGCGCTGACCGCCGCGCTGGCCACGATCCGGCAGTTCGCCGACCTGCTGGCCGACGAGAGCGGCCCGCCGCCCGCGCGGGTGATCCTGCTCAGCGACGGCGCGCAGAACATCGGCCGCGATGCCGAACAGGTCGCCGGTGAGGTCGCGGCGGCGGAGGTGCCGGTGGACACCATCTCCTACGGCACCAACCACGGCCAGGTCGAGCTCGAGGGCGACCGGGTGCAGGTGCCGCCCAACGACGAGCTGATGTGGCGGATCGCGGACATCACCGGCGGCCAGTACCACAAGGCGACCACCGCCGAGCTGCTCGAACAGGTCTACGCCCAACTCGGCGAGAACGTCGGTTACGAAACCCGGCAGGGTGACGCGAGCAGACCATGGTTCCTGGCCGGCACCACCGCCGTCATGGCCGCCGCGGCGACCGGCCTGGTCCTGACCCGCCGCACCCCCTGACCAGTGCGATGAAGGACGCCTTCATCGCACTGGACGCAGTGAAGGGCTCCTTCGCTGCGGTGGATGCAGTGAAGGGCTCCTTCGCTGCACTGGGCGCAGTGATGGGTCCCTTCGCTGCACTGGGCGCAGTGATGGGACCCTTCGCTGCGGTGGGGGCGTGTCAGCCGATGAAGGTCACTTCTGGGTAGGTGGGGGATGGGGTGGTGAGGAGGGGTTGGGGGATGTCGCGCAGGTGTAGGTCGAAGAACGCTCGGACGTAGGCCCTGGTGATGGCCTGGCCGCGGTCTGCCGGGGTCTCCGCGCCGGTGTCGAGGCCGAGTTGCTCCATCACCAGCCCGATGTCGGTGAACGACGGGTGCACCATGCCCTCCACCACCAGCCACCGCCGCCAGCCGGTCAGCAGCTCCCAGTCCCGCTCCCAGGACTCGGCCGCGCCGCCGGTACCGGGGGTGTAGGCGTCGGCCCGGCCGAGGAACAGGAACGGCTTGGCCAGTCCGGCCTCGGGCAGCGGCACGAGCGTCGAGCCGTCGATGTCGACACCGGCCAGGACCCGATGGTCGGTGGCCAGGGTCACCAAGGACGCCGCGCCACCGACGGAGTGACCGCCCATGGCGATCCGCGACGGGTCGATCATGGCGGCACCGCGCCACTTCGGGTGCCGGCCGGTCAGCTCGTCCAGCACGAACGACACGTCGGTCGCCCGGCCCCGCTCCAGCTTCAGCCAGAACGCCTCGTCGTAGGACCCGCAGGCGGTGCACGGGGTGACTCGCCCGTCGGGGAAGGTGGTGGCCACGTTCTCGTAGGTGTGGTCGACCACCACGACGATGTTGCCGTGGCTGGCCAGGTCCTCGGCCAGCGCGCTGAGCGTGTGGCGCGGCCGCTTGAAGCCCGGCGACAGCACGATCAGCGGCCGGCTGTGCGCCCGCCCGACCGGGCGCGCGTCGACCACGGCGTTGGTGCGGGTCGCGGCGAGCAGTTCGGCCGGCACCGTGGTGATCTCGGCCTCCTCGAGCACCGCTCGCGCCTCGGCGACGGTCAGGTGCTGCTTGGTCTGCCCGTGCGCGTCGGCCGTCGGGTAGAAGAGCTGGACCATGAGTTCCCGATAGGCCACCGACGGCACCCACGGGTCGGGGCGCGAGGTGTCCTTCAGGTACAGCGCCGTGGTGCCGACCGGGTGGCTGCCGGTCGGGGCGGGGAGCTGAGCTGGCTGGGTCACGGTGTCCTTCGCCGGGTCCTCGGCGCTCGACGCCGTGGACTGGACGGCCAGCAACGCCAGGGTGAGTGTGACGGTCAGTGCGGTTCCGATGGTGCGGCCGCGCATGGTTCCCCCATTTCCGGGATGGAATGTCAGTGGTCGGCAGGAACCTAGAAGCCGACGACCGGACACCACGTCCGTCCCGGTATGCAGTTTGGGCGAAGCCGTCATCCCGTGGATGTACGCGGAGCCGCGATTAGCCCACGCGATAAACTCGGCATGAATTCCGCGACAATTGTCTCCCGTTTCCTCTTGGAGATTAGAGCCGTCCACCGTAGGCCCAATTGATGATCATGTCCAGACGTACCACAGTCCGGCGTGCATGAGCAAATTTTGCCGATCATAGTCCCAGATCGCATAGCGTTGTTGTGCCCGGTTCGGGGGCGTCCGATAGGCTTCACCGCCGAGCAGGGGCCTGCGTTTGGGAGATGAAGTTTGGTCCAGAACACGGTGCGCCTTCGACTGCTTGGGCCGCTGGCCCTCTCCCGCGGTCGGCAGTCGATCAACATCGGTGGCGCCCGCCAGCGGATCGTGCTGTCCATGCTCGCGCTCAATCCCGGCCGGGTCATGTCCACCGGGCTGCTCGTCGACGCGGTGTGGAACACCGCGCCCCCGTCCACCGCCCGTGGTCAGGTCCAGTTCTGTATCTCGGCGCTGCGCAAGCGGTTCGCCGAGGCCGGCGAGCCGAAGGCGATCATGACCGACCCGGCGGGCTACCGGTTGGCGACCGGGTCGATCGTGCTGGACAGCGTGCTGTTCGCCGAGCAGGTCGCGGTCGCGCGCCGGCAGGAGACCCAGGGCCGGCTCGCCGAGGCCGAGGGCACTCTCCGCGCGGCACTCGGGCTGTGGCACGGTGTCGCGCTCGCCGGCATCGAGAGCGACCTGGTCCGCCGGGGCGCCGCGGCGCTGGAGAACGCCCGGCTCTCGTGCGTCGAGGAGCAGGTTCGGCTCAACCTCGCCCTCGGCAGACACGAGGAGATCATCGACCTGTTGTTCGCGCTGGTGGACGAGGAACCGTTGCGGGAGCGGCGTTACGGGTTCCTCGTCGTCGCGCTGTACCGCGCGGGGCGCCAGGCCGAGGCGCTCGAGGTCGTGCGCCGCGCACGGGCCGTGCTGGTCGAGGAGCTCGGTGTCGAGCCGGGCCCGGAGCTGCAGAGTCTCGAGGCGGCGGTCCTCAACCAGGCACCCTCCCTCATGCTGGCCGAGGAACGCCAGGAGGACGCCGGTCCCCGGGTGGCCCTGGCCGGGCCGGACCAGCCTGCCCGGCTGGTGCCACGGCAACTGCCCGCGAGCACCGCCGACTTCACCGGGCGGGAGGAACAGCTCGCCGAGATCCGTGACCTGCTGCTCGGCGGCGGCGACCAGGACCGGGGACAATACGCGATGCGGATCGTGGAGATCGCCGGTAAGGGCGGCGTCGGCAAATCGGCGCTGGCCATCCGGGTGGCCCACGAGCTCACCGACGCCTTTCCCGACGGCCAGCTCTACGGCGAGTTCCACGGCTCCGGTGACGACCATGCCGGCAAGCTGTTGACCCGGTTTCTCGGCGCGCTCGGCGTCAGCGGATCGGCCATTCCGGACGACCCGCAGGAACAGTCCAAGCTGTATCGCACGCTGCTCGCCGACAAGCGGGTGCTCGTGGTGCTCGACGACGTGACCCGCGACGAGCAGCTGCGGCTGCTGGTGCCGGGAAGTCCCACCTGCGCGGTGATCACCACCAGCCGGATCCGGATCGGCATGCCGTCCGGCGCGCACGGCATCGAGGTCGAGTCGCTGGACACCGACCGCTCGATGGACCTGCTCGCCAAGATCATCGGACGCCAGCGGGTCGAGTCCGAGCACGACGCGGCGGCCAAGCTGGTGAGCTTCTGCGGCGGGCTGCCGCTCGCGCTGCGCATCGCGGGCGCGCGGCTGATGTCCAAACCGTCCTGGCCGATCGCGGCCCTGGTGCGCAGGCTCGAGGACGAGACCAGCCGGCTCGACGAGTTCAGCTATCGCGGCTTCGAACTGCGGTTCAACATCGGGCTCAGCTACGAGGAGCTCAGCGACCGGGCCAAGCGGCTGTTCCGGCTCTTCGCGCTGGTGCGCGCGCCCAACTTCCCCGGCTGGATCGCCGCGGCGCTGCTGGACACCGACCTGTTCGACGCGGAGAACGTGCTGGAGAGCCTGGTCGACGCCAAACTGTTGGACACCACCGAGTATCAGGGCCAGCACGTCCGGTACCGCTTCCACAACCTGATCCGGGTGTACGCGCTGGACCGGCTCACCACCACCGAGTCCCGGGCGGAACGCGACGCCGCGCTGCGCCGATTACTCAGCGCCTGGCTCGCGCTCGCCGAGCAGGCCCACCGGGACGAGTACGGCGGTGACTTCACCATCCTGCACAGCGCCGCGCCCCGCTGGCGGCCACCGGGAACCGGCCAACGGGCCGACCTGCTCGCCGAGCTGCGCGTGCCGGGCAACTGGTGGGAGATCGAGCGACACGCGCTGGTGGACGCGGTCCGGCAGGCGGCGGCGGCCGGGTTCGACGACCTGTGCTGGGACCTCGCGCTCACCGAGGTGACGCTGTTCGAGGCGAAGGGCTACTTCGACGACTGGCAGGAGACCACCCATCTCGGGCTGGAGCTGGTCGAGCGGGCGGGCAACCGCGACGGCGAGGCGGCGATGCTCTACTCGCTCGGCACGCTGCGGATGTTCCAGAAGCGGCTGGTCGAGGCCAGGCAGTTCCTCGGCTCCGCGATGACGATCTTCACCGAGACCGGCAACGTG
The DNA here is from genome assembly GCF_054779715.1 of Actinophytocola sediminis. NCBI lineage: Bacteria > Bacillati > Actinomycetota > Actinomycetes > Pseudonocardiales > Pseudonocardiaceae > Actinophytocola > Actinophytocola sediminis. The sequence goes on from NZ_BAAGXS010000018.1 coordinate 224,609, forward strand.
CACGGCCGCGCGCTGGTCACGCGCAACGAGGCGATCGTGGACGGCATGGTCGGCGACGTCGCCGCCATGCACGACAAGTACATCGACGCGCTGGCGCTGATGCGCTCGGTCGGCGACCGGATGGGGGAGGCGCAGATCCTGCGCAGCCTCGCGCGGTTCCGTATCGACGAGGGGGACACCGAGGACGGCAGGCGGATGTTGGGCACGGCCCTGACCATCTGCCGGCAGGTGCGGTGTGTGCGGGGCGAGGCGCAGGTGCTGTACCAGTTCGCCCACCTGCACCTCGGCGTCGAGGAGTTCGCGGCCGCCGGCGGCAAGTTCACCGCGGTGCTGGGGATCGTGCGCGAGATCGGCGACCGGATCGGGGAGACCTACGCCCTGCACGGGCTGGGGATCACCCGCTACCGGCAGGGCGAGCTCGGCCAGGCGGAGTCGACGCTCGGCGAGGCCCTCAGCGCGGCGGGCCAGGTCGGCGAGCGGCTGGTCATGGGGCAGTCCCGGCTCGGGATCGGGGAGATCCGGCTCGCCTACCACGACCGGTGCGGCGCGGCGGAGCACTTCACGGCGGCGGCCGCGCTCTTCGACGAGTCGGGATCGGTGCTGTGGCACGCCAAGGCGCTGGTCCTGCTGGCGACGGCCCAGGCCGGGCAGGGCGGCGTCACCACGGCCGCCACCACAGCTGTCGTCGGTCGCGCGCGGGAACTGCTGGTCGGGTTGGCGTCCAAGGAGGCCGCGCGTTGGCTGGCCCGCCTGGACGCGCTGCGGCCGGAGCTGCCAACCGGCGAGTCACCGGCCGCCGCCAGGACCTGATCGCCGGGGTGAACCGCCCTACCAGTGCATGTCGCCGCCCTCCCGGGGTGGCTCGCCGTCGGACCTCGGGGTCGTGTCGGTGACGTCGTCGCCGGCCGAGGCGGACAGGGCGGCGCCGGGCGGCTGGGCCGCACTCACCGAGGCCGAAGCGACCGCGCCGCTGGTCGCGATGACACCGGCCAGCCCGATGACCACGATCGCGATCTTCCTGGTTCCGTTTCGCATGCCTCGTGTCCCTGTCCGTTCGTTGTCGGGTGTCGGATGAGCCCAAGTCCACGGTGAACCGCTTTCACATTACTGCCGCGCCGCTGTCATCCCACTGACAGTCGTTCGAAAGCGCGCGCCGGGAGATTCCTGGGGTCACAGCGGCATCGGCAGAGGCAGAGGCGACCACGGTGAGCACCCCGGTACGGCGGCTGGGCGAGGCGGAGATGCCCCTCGTGGTCGACGCGATCGATCCGGTGGCGGTCGTGGCGAGCGGGCTGACCGGCGCGGCGCTCACCGCCGAGGAACGGGCCTGCGTCGTGCGTCCGTGGCCGAACATGACGTCCTCGACCGACCTGCTGCTGGTGTCCGACGGGGTGGAGGCCGGCGGGCTGCTGGTCTCCGAGCCGATCCTGCGCGCGCTGTACACCTCGGCGCTCGCCACGCTCGCGGCGACCGAGCTGATGGTGCCGGGGCCGGTGCAGGCCGCGGTGTTCGGGGTCGGCCTGGTCATGCGGCTGCAGCTGATGCTGACCGCCAGCAGGCTGCGGACGGTCAGCCGGATCGTCGTGCACCCGATGATGGTCGGTACGGGCACCCCGTTGGACACCCATGTCATCGCGCTGGTCGACCTGACCGGGGTCGAGCTGTCGATGACCGACGACGTCGAGGACGCGGTGTCCGGGGCGTCGCTGGTGATCGTCACCGGCGACAGCGTGGCGCGGATCGGGGCCGGCGGGATCGCGGCGGGCACCGTGGTGGTCAACGCCAGCGGCCGGACCCTGCCCGAGCTGGTCGCCGCCGCCGAGCGGATCTACGTCGACGATCCCGCGTTGCTCGACGAGCGGACCCACGACCACCTCACCCAGCAGGCGGTGGACGCGGGGCTCGCGCAGGTGCTCTCCGGCGCGCACCCCGGCAGGTCGGGCACCGACGAGACCGTCCTGGTGGAGCTGCTCGGCGCCGGCGCGCTGGACATCCGCCTGGCATGCCAGCTGTATCGCGCCACCGATGACCGCGGCCTGTGGAGCGGACCGGTGCCCTGGCCTGCCGGTGATGACCGGGAACGGAACGAGAAACGGCGTTAGGGAGGCAGACTTGCTGATTGGCAGCAGCGCGGCGCTGGACTTACTGGTGCGCGCGGAGAACGAACTGCGCGCGCGGTCGAAGGGCGTCCCGTCGGCAGGCTTCTACGACGGCAAGCTGGCCCAGCTGTGGGACCGGGCGCGCGGATCCCTTGCCTACACGGGGATCGGCGAGTTCTCGCCGGCGGCGTTCGCTCGGCTCGCGGTGACGTCCAAGGAGGATCTCAAGCGCAGCCCGTGGGACTACGTCGCGGTCGGCCTGGACGACGCGGCGAAGTACTACGAGACCACCGGGACCTCGGGCGTGGTCACGCCGACGCCACGCACCGTGGACGACATCGTGTGGAACACCGTCTCGGTCGGCACGGCGTGGCGGGAGCTCATCGGGCAGGACGATCGAGTGCTGGTCATGCTGCCATCGGACCTGGTTCCGGTGGCGGACCTGGTGGTGAACGTGTGCGAGTACCTTGGGGTGCCGCACGCCAGGGCCTACCCCTTCGCCACCGGCATCGTCGACTGGGACCGGCTGGTCGGGGTGCTCGGCTCGCTGCGGCCGACGGTGGTGTTCATCGCTCCCGGGGTGGCGGTGCAGTTCGCCCGCCTGCTCAAACAACGGGGCCTGATCGCGCGGACACGGGAGAGCGTCCGTGCGCTGATGATGCTCGGCGAGGTCAGCACCGGCCCGATGCGCGCGCGGATCGGGCAGTGGTGGGACGCGTCCTGTTTCGACATCAGCTACGGCAGCACGGAGACCGGCACCCTCGCGGCGTCCTGTGTGGACGGTTCGTTGCACATGCTGACCGCGGCCAACTTCTTCGAGCTGCGCACCGATGCCGGCATCGAACCGGTCGGCGGTGACGACAGTCCGCGTACCGGCACGCTGGTGGTCTCCCCGCTCAACACCTACGCCCGTCCGTTGCTGCGGTTCGACACCGGCGACCAGGTCACCGTCGGCATGCCCTGCCGCTGCGGCGATTCCCGGCCGGTGGTCACCGTGCACGGCCGGGCCACCGACGCGATCACGCTGCACCAGGTGGAGCTGACGCTGCGGACCGTCGAGGAGGTGGTGTACTCGGCGACCACGGCCACCGGCTACCTGATCGAGATCGACGCCGACGGGAGCTACGGGCGGCTGTTGCTCGAACGCGACATCGACGCGGACCGCGCCGCGGAGCCGGCCATGGTCGAGGCCGTGCGCGCGGCGAGCACCGCGCGCGCCGGAATCCGGTGGGACGACGTCGTGTTCGTCAACGCGCTCGCGGTCACCACCAAGAGCGGCGGCTCCCAGAAAAGCTGGAAGCGGTCCAACATCCGCGTCGTGGAGCCGGTCGGATGAGTATCTCGGTTGCTTCTCCGGTGCTCGCGACCGTTAGTGGGGAGCCGGATCTGTGGTGCACCTACGCCGCCGTGCGCACGTTGCGGTGGCTGGGGATGCCGGCGGTCGACGTCGATGGCACCGCGGCCTATCTCGCGGGCCGGGGCAACACCGATGGCGGCTACGCCTGGAGTCGCGGCATGCCGTCGGATGCCTGGGCCACGTTCTACTCCGTGCAGGCGCTGCGCGATCTCGGCCGGACCGTCCCGGCACTGGACGCCACGGCGCGCTGGGTGGACCGGACCTGGTCCGGCGACGCCTACGCGATGACCCCGGGCCAGCGACCCGACGTGTGGGCGACGCACTTCTCCACCCGCACGCTGATCGAGGCCTGCGGCACCGACGTCGCCGACCGGCCGGCACTGCTGGCCTGGCTGGCCGCGTTGCAGCGCCCGGACGGCGGCCTGACCTGGTCGCCGACGCACACCGATGCCGATGTGCGGGCCTGCTTCTACGGTGTGGCCGCGTGGCGGGCGGTGAACTCGGTGGCCCCGGTGCGCCCGCCGTGGCACGTGCCGGCGCTGGTCGACTGGCTGACCTCCATGCGCGGCCAGGACGGCGGGTTCCGGTTCGGCGCGCACGCGGAGTTGTCCTGCCTGTGGGCGACCTACCGGGCAAGCGCCGCGCTCGCCGCCCTCGGCGCCGAGCCCGCGCCCGCCACCGCCGCCTACGTACACGGGCAGCGGGGCACCTCCGGCGGGTTCACCCGGTGGCCCGGCTATCCCGTCGAGGACGTGTGGGCGGCGTTCTGCGCGGTCGGCACGCTCGACGCCGTCGGCGCGGACACCGGTGCGCTGGCCGGCGCGGTCGCCGCCCGGTTGGGCGATTTCGCCTGTGCCGGCGGGGGATTCACCTACCGCGAACCGGCGGTCGCCGGCGACGTGCTCACCGCGTCCGCCGCCGTGCTGAGCGCGCGCGCCGACGCGGCCGACATCGTGCCGTGGCTGGAAAGCTGTCAGCTGCCCAACGAGGGCGGCGTCATGTACATGCCCGGCCGGGGCAGCGAGGTGCGCTGCACCGCGTGGGCGCTGGCGGCGGGCGCGTTCGCCGGCGACCCCGACGGCCGGCAGCGCATCGCCGAATGGCTGCGCGCCACCCAGAATCCCGACGGCGGCTGGGGATACTGGGAGGGCCGCGGCTCCGACATGGTGTCCACGGCGGCCGCGATCGCCGTCGCCGACCGGCTCGACGCACCCCTGGCCTCCCTTGTGGACACCGGGCGGATGGTCGACTTCGTCGCGTCGTGCGCGGTCGGCGACGGGTACGCCACGGTGCCCGGCACCACCCCGACCTTCCGGGCGGGCGCGCAGGCCGGCCGGGTGCTCGCCTCGGTCGGCGCCGGGGACCGGGACCGGGTGGTGGCACTGTTGGCGCGCCACCGGGTCCGTGGCGGCGGGTTCGCCAACGAGGGCAACCGCATTCCCGACCTGTTGTCCACCTACGAGGCGGTGCTCGCCGCCGACGTGCACGGCATCCCGGTCGACGCGGTCCACATCGGACAGTTCGTCGCGTGTGTCGGGACCGCGGCCGGTACGGCGTGGACGCCGTTGGGCCCGCCGACCGGCGGCGCGCTGGCCGACTGCCTGCACACCCTGCTCCGCGCCCGGCTCGACGGCACGGTGCGCGACCTCCCACCCGTCACCCTGTCCTGAGTGGACCAACCATGCCGACACTGCACATCACCTCGGGCCCACTGCCGGCCGCGCGCCGGCGCGCCGTCGCGGTGCGCCTCACCCGCTGGCTGCGCGACCGCGGCGTGCCGCCGGGCAACGTCGTGGTGAACTTCGCCGACCACCCGCCGAACACGGTGTTCTCCGGCGCCATGCCCGTCGAGGCGCTGGGCGCGGCGACCGCACGGCTACGCCATGCCAGCGTCGTCTGTCAGCTCGGCCCGGACCGGGACGAGCGGTTCCGCGACGAGCTCTGCGCCGAGATCGCCGACGCGCTCGGTGCCGACGCCGACACCGGGTTCCTCACCATCGAGTTCCGCCCCACCCGCCCGGACCACGTGCACGTGTGGCGAGCGGGGGCGCCGCACCGCGCGGACCGGTCGTCACTCACCGCACCGAAAGGCAACTGACGTCATGCCCGAGAACACCCTGCCGGTGGCCGAGAAGATCCACGCCGAGGTGTGGGCCGTCCTGCGCGCGCAGTTCGGTGCCGCGGCCGACACCCTCACCGGCGACAGCGAGTTCGTCACCGCGCTCCCGACCGGCTTCGACAGCCTGACCGCGCTCGACACGATCTCCAGGGTCGAGGCCGCGTTCGGCCTCGAGGTCGACTTCGTCAGCCACGACGTGCGGTACTGGTTCGTCACGCCGGACCGCATCGTGCGCTACGTGACCGACCAGCTGGAGGACCGCGCCGTGCTGGGGAACACCCGATGACCGGAGCGGCTGTCGCCGGCGGGATCGACTTCACCACGTCCGGATCGACCGGCCCGCCGACGGTCTGGCGTCGCACGCGCGAGCAGTTGCGCGCCGAGGTCGAGCTCGTCGTGGACACCGTGCTCGGCCCGGTCGAGCACGTGGTCAGCTTCGCCCCGCGCCGCCACCTCTACGGCGCGCTGTTCGCCGAGGTGCTGCCGGAGCTGCTCGATGTCGGTGTGGACGACCTGTCCGGCGATCCCCTTGCCGTGCCACGGATCGTGCCCGGCCGCCGGACGCTGTACGTGTGCCTGCCGGGGAGCTGGCCGATTCTGCGGGCGGCCGGTGGCGACCTGCGCGGCTCGTACGCGCTGCACGGCGCCGGCCCGGTGCCGCCGGGTGCCGCGGCCGCCGTCGCGACCCTCGGCGCCGCCGGGTTGGTGGCCGTCGAGCTGTTCGGCTCGACCGAGACCGGCGCGATCGCCCACCGCCCGATGGCCGGCGGTGCCGACGAGCCGTGGCGGCTGTTCCGGGACGTCACGCTGCTGGACACCCCCGGACCGGACGGCAGCTGCGCACTGCACGTGCAAAGCCCCCGGATAGCGCGCCAGGACGGTCCGCCGGCGGGCAGCCACCGGCTCGACGACCTGATCCGCCCGGTCGGCCGGGACGGGTTCCGGTTCCTCGGGCGGGCCGGCCGGCTCATCAAGATCAACGGCAGGCGCTGTGACCTCGGCCGGATCGAGCGGGTGGTGGCCGAAGCCGTGCCCGGCCTGGACGCGCTGTGTGTCGGCATGCCCGACCCGGTGCGCGGCGAGCACTACGAGCTGTTCGTCGCCGGACCGGCGCTCGACCCCGGCGTGCTCGCCGGCGCGCTCGGCGAGCTGCCGGCACCGCGCGCCGTGCACCGCCTTGACCGGATTCCGCGCACCGCCACCGGCAAGGCCGCGATCGACCAGCGCCCGGAGGCGGCCAGATGACCATCAGCGACGCGCGACCGGTCCCACGGTCCACTGCGGACGATTCGGCCTGGTCGGCGGTCGCCGGACTGCTGGCCCGGTCCGCGCCCGGCAGCCAGTGGCTGCCCGACGCCGCCGAGCGCGCCGCCATGCGGACCGCCAACGACCATCTGTCCACAACGGACTCACCGGTGTACGGCGTCACCAGTGGTTTCGGGCCGCTCGTCGGGTATCCCGGCGACCCCGACCCGGCGGCACAGGCCACCGGGCTGATCGCCCACCTGACCGTCGGCCAGGGGACGCCGCTGCCCCGTGCGGTCGTCCGCACCATGGTGTGGCTGCGGCTGACCGGGATGGCCCGTGGCCACTCCGGCGCCGACCCGGCGACCGTGGCCCGCCTGGCCGACCAGTGGAACCGGGGGTTCACCCCGCTGGTGCCCGCCGACGGCAGCCTGAGCGCCAGCGGCGACCTGGTCCCGCTCGCGCACGCGGCCGCCGCGGCCGCGGGCCGGGAGCGGGCGGTCCTGCCAGACGGGACGGTCGTCGCCGCGGCCGACGCCCTGCGCGCGCTGGGCGCGCGGCCGGTCCGGTGGGACGCGCGGACCGGTCTCGCGTTCGTCAACGGCACCAGCGCGGCACTGGCGCTGGCGCTGCACAACCACCTCGACCTCGCGGCCCTGGCCCTCGCCGGCGCCGCGATGACCGGCCGGCTGGTCGCCCTGCTCGGCGCGCACCGCTCGCCCTACTCGACCCAGATCGCCGCCGTCCGGGGCCACCGCGGTCACCTCGGCGCCGCCGCGCTGATCCGGGACGCGGCCGGTGACGACCCGGTCAACCCGGCCCGCCCGCTGCAGGAGCCCTACTCACTGCGCTGTGCGCCCCAGGTGATCGGCGCGGTGCTGGACCAGCTTCGCCTCCAGTCGACGGTGCTGGTCACCGAGGCGGAGGGCTGCACGGACAACCCGGTGGTGGTCGACGGCACGGTCTGGCACGGCGGGAACTTCCACGCCGCACCGGTCGGCCTGGCCAGCGAGCAGCACGCGCTGTGCCTGCACCAACTGGCCTTCCTGGTGGAGCGCCAGCTCGCGCTGGTCCTCGACCCGGCGCACAACAACGGGCTGGCCCCGATGCTCGCCGCCGCGCCCGGCCGCACCTCCGGGTTCGCCGGGGTGCAGCTGGCGGCCACCTCCCAGCTGGGCGCGATCCGCCAGCGCTGCCTGCCGGCCTCGATCACGGCGGTCCCGACCAACCTCGGCAACCAGGACCACGTGCCGCTGGCCCTCAACAGCGCGGTCGCGGTGGCCGACATGCTCGAGCGGGCCTGGCTGATCGTGGGCTCGCTGCTGTTGGCGCTGACCCGGCTGGCGCGGCTGACCGATGGCGCCCGCTGGGACGGCCCGCTGTGGTCCCGGCTCGCCGACCAGCACGCCGACCTGGCCAAGGACCGCGCCCTGGCCCACGAGGTCGCCGCCGCGGCCAGCACCGCCCGGCAGGAGTTCCGCCCCGACCTCGCCGTGGGAGGCACCCGGTGACCTCGACTGTCCCGACCACGGCGGCGCATCAGCCGGTGTGGGCCGACCAGGACGCCGTGCCCTCGGTTCTCGCCGAGCTGCGTGCCCGGCACCCGCTGGTGCGCGCCACCGAGTGCGACACGTTGCGCGGCGAGCTGGCCGAGGTCGCCATGGGCGGGCGACTGGTGCTGCAGGGCGGCGACTGCGCCGAGCCGTTCGCCGACGCGCGCGGCGGCCGCGTGCTGGCCAAGGCGGCCCAGCTGGCGGAGCTGGCCGCGCTGCTGGCCGCCGAGACCGGGGCGCCGGTCACCCGGATCGGCCGGTTCGCCGGCCAGTACGCCAAGCCGCGCTCCCAGCCGACGGAGACGCTGCCCGACGGGCGCGTCGTCCCGGCGTTCCTCGGCGAGGCGGTCAACGGGCCCGAGCCCGACCCGGTCGCCAGGCGAACGGACGTGACCCGGCTGCTGGCCGCCTACGACCACTCGGCCCGCGCGCTCGACGAGCTGTTCGGCAACCGGTTGCCGGCCGTGGGCGACGACCTCGTCTACGTCAGTCACGAGGGCCTGCTGCTGGAGTACGAACGCGCCCTCGTGCGCGGGGACCACGCCAGCTCGGCGCACCTGTTGTGGATCGGCGAGCGAACCCGGTTCCCCGGCAGCGCGCACCTCGCCTTCGCCGAGTCCATCGCCAACCCGGTCGGGGTCAAGCTCGGGCCAACCGCGACGGTCGAGGAGACCGTGGCCATGGTCGACCAGCTCGGCACCGTCCCCGGCCGGCTGACGTTCATCGTCCGGATGGGCGCGGCCACGGTGGGCGAACGGCTGCCCGTGCTGCTCGACGGGCTCGGTCCGCGCGCGCGGCGGGTGGTGTGGCTGACCGATCCCATGCACGCCAACACCCGGCGCACCGCGACCGGCAAGAAGACCCGGGTACTGGACGACATCCTCACCGAGGTGCGCGCGTTCTTCGCCGTGCTCGGCGAGCGCGGTCTGCACCCCGGTGGGCTGCACCTGGAGCTGACCCCGGACCAGGTGACCGAATGCGTCGACCACGCGGCCGACCTCGGCGACCCCTGCCCGCTGCCGAGGTTCGAGTCGCTGTGCGATCCACGGCTCAACCACGAACAGAGCGTGGCCGTGGTGGCCACGGCGGCCCGGCTGGCCGCCAGGTACGGCAGCTGGCGGTGATTCATGCCGGGAACAACGAGCACGGAGGATGAGATGTCGAAGGTAGTCGTCGTGACCGGTGGCGGAACCGGGATGGGGCGGGCCATCGCCGAACGGTTCGCCGCCGACGGCGCGCAGGTGCACATCATCGGGCGCCGGGCGGAGCCGCTGGCGCGGGTGGTCAAGGAGAACCCGGACGCCGCGATCCACCCGAGGGTGGCCGACCTGACCGATGCCGCGTCGGTGCTGCGGTTGGGTGAGCTGTTCGCGGACCGGACGGTGGACGTGCTGGTCAACAACGCCGGCGGGATCGTCCGTGAGGTGGCCCCCGGCCCGGCCGGCACCTTCGAGGGCTTCCGCCGGACGGTCGAGCTGAACCTGCTGACCGCGATGAACCTGACCGAGGCGCTGTGGCCGAGCCTGGCCAGGCCGGGGGGCTCGGTGATCGGCATCAGCTCGATCGCGGCCCAGCGCGGCGGCGGGGACGCCTACGCGGCGGCCAAGGCCGGGCTCGCCGGCTGGGCCTTCGACCTCGCCAAGGCCGGCGGCCCGGACGGGATCACGGTCAACATCGTGGCCCCCGGCTATGTTCAGGACACCGAGTTCTTCAACGACAGCGGCCGCTCCGCCCGCCACGACCGGCTCGTCGCGGAGACCCTGCTCGGCCGGGCGGGCACGCCGGTCGACATCGCCGCCGTCGTGCACTTCCTCGCCTCCACGGGCGCCTCGTGGGTGACCGGCCAAGTGATCGGAGTCAACGGTGGCGCACTTCTCGGTCGCTGAGCCCGCACCGGCGGTGGACCTGCCAACCGGCTCGACGCCCCGGATCCTCTACCTGTTCCCGGACCGGTCCTCGGCGACCCTGGCCGCGTGGGAGCGGGACCGGTTCTGGCCCGTCTACGAGAAGGTGGCCCGCGCCAACGGGCTCGACTTCGCGGTCGCCGTCCCCGAACACGTGGTGCTCGGCGACGGCGCGGCCTACTGGCGGGGTGAGCGGCTGCGACCCGAGCGGGACATCGTGGTCTACGACGTCCGGTCGGAGCCGATCCACGAGGCCGACCTGTGGTCGAGCCTGACCCTGGTGCGTTCGTTGGCCGAGCAGGGTTTCCTGCTGGCCATCCCGCTGTCGACCGCCCTGCTGTGCAACGACAAGTTCGCCACCGCGCAGGCGCTGGCCGACTCCCCGGTGCCGGTGATCCCGTCGGTGCGGGTGATCACCGGTCGGGACCTGGACCTGTTGAGCTACCGGGAGCTGATCCCGGACGACTGGTTCCCGGCGTTCGTCAAACCGGCGTACTGGGGCAAGGGCGTCGGCGGCGTGCGCTGTCCTGACCGGTCCACTTTGGACGCATTGCTGGGGCTGGCATCGGGCAGCGGCGCCACGATGCTCGTGCAGCCGTTGGTTGGCGAGGTGGTCGCCGACACCCGGGTCGTGCTGGTCGAAGGGGAGATCGTGGCCGTGTACGACCGGATCGCCGCGGCGGGCTCCCATGTCGCCAACGTCAGCCGGGGCGGGCGGGTAGTCGAACGGTCCGATGTGGACGGTCCGGTGCGGGAGCTGGCCGCGCTCGTGCACCGCCGCTTCGACCTGCCCTACGTGTGTGTCGACCTGCTCCGCACGGCCGACGGCGGGTGGTGGTTCTCCGAACTGGAACTGGACGGCGCCGTGGCCGGCCTGTTCGACGACCAGGACGCGGTGGCGCGGATCGTCGGCGGCCGGTTCCGTGCCTACGCCAGCCGGCTCGACCGGCACCTCAGCCCGACCTCAGCGAGGAGAAACCCATGAACCCCAACGTCATCGGGTCCGTCGAGCCGGGCGCGGTGCTGGCCGAGGCGCTGCGCTGGCGCGGCGGCGACGAGGTCGACGACCTGCCGCCGTGGCCGCACCCGCAGCTGCGGGCCGCGACGGTCGAGCGCGCCGCGACCACCGGCGGGTTGATGGTCTGCAGCGGCGGCACCACCGGCTCGCCCAAGCTGACCGTGCTCGCCCCCGATCTCGGCGTCCCCAAGGTGCTCGCGCACTGGCGACCGCTGGTGGCCGGCGACGTGCTGCTCAACCTGTTCTCCACCGGCAAGATGTGGGGCGCCCAGTACTTCTACAACGCGGTGGCGACCCACTCGCGGGCCGTGGTCGCCCCGGCGGGCTCGTTCGCGCCGGCGGAGTTCGCCGAATGGTCCGCCGAGATCGCCGGCATGGGCGTCACCGCGCTGGCCGGCGCGCCCAACGTGCTGGCCCGCTTCGCCGACATGGTGGCCGGCAGCGACCTGACGTTGCCGGTGCGGTCGGTCATCTGGTCGGGGGAGCCCTTGACCCCCGCCCACCGGACGCGCGTCCTCGCCGCGTTCCCGGACGCCGGCTTCTGGGGCAACTACGGGTCGATCGAGACGTTCGTGATCGGCGTCAGCCGCCCGGACTGCGACCTGAGCGCGGTCCACCTGCTCCCCGACCAGCTCCTGGAGCTCGAGGACGACGGCGCGCTGCTGACCCGCGTCGGCGAGGGCTGGCCGACCCCGGCCGTACGCTTCCGGCTCGGCGACCGGGTGCGGCCCGTTGACTGCTCGTGCGGCGGGGACAACGCGTTCACCGTCCTTGGTCGCGCGGACGACAACGTCAAGTTCTTCGGCACCATGGTGCTGCTTGGCGACGTCCTCAACCACGCGCGCACGGTCGAGGGCGTGTTCGACGCCCAGCTCGTGGTGTACCGCGATCCCGATGTCCCCTCGGCCGTGCTGTCGATGACCCTGCTGGTCACCGGCTCCGCCGACCCCTCGGCCGTCCGCCGGGTGATCGTCGGCGCGGTGGAGGACCTGGGGATCGTCGACGCGCACACGCCGGAGGCCTTCACCGTGGCCGCCGTCGCCGAGGTCACGCGCAACGAGCGGACGAACAAGGTGCTGCCCGTGGTGTGGGAGTCCGCCGCCGAACCGGTGGCGCGCTGAGGAAAGGCAGGAAGTCATGACCGCCACCGTGCACGAGCCCGCCATCGTGGAGAACGCGCCGACCAGGGCGTTGCTCACCGACCGGCGCTCGCTCGACACCACCACCCCCGGCTACGACCGGTTCCGCTCGTGGTTCACCCGCGCGCTGCTGTCCCGGCCGGCCATCCTGGACGCCGCCCAGACCCGCCGGCTCGCCGACGGCCTGCCGCTGCTGCTGGCCACCCTGCACGCCCTGCCCGAGCGCCTGTTCGGCGGCGACCAGGTGGCCTTCGCCGACGCGCTCGGCTGGGCCGGGGCGCGGGACGCGCTCGCGGCGCTGTCCGGACCGACGGTGCCGCTCGGCCGGGCCGACCTGGTCAACAGTCCGGCCGGCTTCAAGGTCGTGGAGTTCAACACCTCCAGCTCGCTTGGCTCGTTCGAGTTCGGTGAGCTGTGCCGGGCCAGCCTCACCGACCCGGGGTTCGCCGAGTTCGCCGACCAGGCCGGCCTGTACTACCTGGACCCGATGACCAGGCTGGTCGACACGATCCTCGCCGACACCGCGCTCACCCGCGACAGCCGGCCGACCGTCGCGCTGGTCGACTGGGTGAGCGTGCCCTTCGAGGTCGACGGCTCGCTGTTCGAGGACCTCATGGCCGAGCAGGGCATCCGGGTGCTCAGCGGCACGGTCGCGGACCTGGAGCTGACCGGCGCCGGACTGCATCTGCGCGGTGAGCGCGTGGATGTCGCGTACCGGACGTTCCTGCTGTCCACCGTCGCCGAGGATCCCGACGCGGCCGCGCGGCTTACCCCGCTCACCGAGGCGGCGCGCACCGGGGCCGCCACGGTGTTCACGCCGCTCAACGCCGACCTGTTCGGCACCAAGGAATGCCTGGCGCTGCTCACCGACCCGGCCAACCGCGACCGGTTCACCGACCAGGAATGGGACAACGCCCAGCGCCTGCTGCCCTGGACGCGGACCATGCGCGGCGCGGACACGGTGGCGGCGCAGCGGGGTTCCCTGCTGGACCAGGTGTTACGCGAGCAGGGGGAGCTGGTGCTCAAACCCACCAGGGGACGCGCCGGCCACGGTGTGGTCGGCGGCTGGCTGGTGCCCGCCGAGCAGTGGGCCGCGCTGGCCCGTCGGGCGACCGATGGCGACTACATCGTGCAGCGCCGCGAGCACTCCGTCGCCGAGCGCTTCGCCGGACCGTCCGATGTGGACCCGTCGACCTGCCTGCTGCACTGGGGGATGTTCGTGACCGCCGCCGGGCTCAGCGGCGGGTTCGTCAAGGGGCTGCCCGACAGGCCGCAGGACATTAGGTTCCTCGGCGACGGCTCCCATGTCGGCTGCGTCTTCCACGCCCGAGCCTGAAGGACGACGATGACCACCCACCTCCAGGACACCCCGGCGGCCCCGGGATCCCTGTGGCGACACCGGGACTTCCTCCGGTACTGGGCCAGCCAGCTGGCCTCGCGCATGGGCGTGCAGGTCGCCGAGCTGGTGCTGCCGTTGGCCGCGATCCTCCTCGTGGACGCCACACCGGTCGAGCTCGGTGTGGTGAACGCGCTGGCCTTCGCCCCCTACCTGCTGCTCTCGCTGGCGGCGGGCGTGTGGATCGACCGCAGCCGCAAACGGGGCCTGCTCGTGCTCTCGGAGTTCGGCCGGGTCGTCGTGCTGGCCGTCATCCCGGTGATCGCCCTGTTCGGCGCGGTCTCCCTGTGGCACCTGTACGTCGTGGCGTTCCTGCTTGGCGTGTGCGCCGTGCTGTTCGACGTCTCGGGCACGGCCTACCTGCCCTCCCTGGTCGAACGGGACCAACTCCTCGACGGCAACGCCAAGCTGCAGGCGACCATCGTGGTCACCAGCTCCGGCGGGCCCGCGGTGGCCGGTCTGCTGGTGCAGTACCTCGTGCCGCCCGTGGTGCTGCTGATGAGCGCGGTCAGCAGCCTGTTCTCCCTGGTCTGTCTGCGCGGCATCAAGCGCAGGGAGGACCCGCCGGAGCCGAAGGAACGCCATGCGCTGCGCGAGATCGGCGAGTCGCTGCGGTTCATCGCCCACGACCGGTACCTGCGCTTCCTCACCATCCGCTCCGGCGTGAACAACCTGTTCTTCCTGGCCCGCAACACGATGCTGCCGTTGTTCGTCCTGCAGACCCTCGGGCTGGGCACCTCCGCGCTGGGGCTGGTGCTCGGGGTCGGCGCGATCGGCGCGCTGATCGGGTCGATGCTGTCCAAGCGACTGGCGTCGCGGCTGGGCCCGGGGCGGGTGATCGCCGTCGGCTACGGGGTGGCCTCGGTCGTGCAGCTGTTGCTGCCGCTGGCCATGGGACCGACGTGGCTGGCGCTGACGATCATGATGTCGATGTTCTTCGTCGGCGGCATGTTCATGACCATCGGCAACACCAACGTCGCCACGCTCCAACAGATGCTGATCCCCCGCGACCAGCTTGGCCGGGTCGTGGCCGCGATGCGCACGGTCACCTGGGGGAGCATGCCGGTCGGCGCGCTGGTCGGCGGCGTGCTCGGCTCGCTGATCGGCATCCGGGAGACGCTCATCGTCACCGCGGTCGGCTTCTGCCTGTCCGCGCTGTGGCTGGTGTTCTCCCCGATCGCGAAGCTGACCGCCATGCCAGAAGCGAAGTGAGCCAAGGGAAAGGAGGGACCGTGCACCCCATGCCGTCCCCGGAGCACCGGCCAGCGGCCTTCGTCCTGACCGGCGCGTTCCGGGTCATCTGTCGCAACCACAAGTACCTCACCGCGCTCGCCCGGCGCGGTCTGCGGGCGCTGGTCCTGTGTCCGGAGTCCTCCCGGGAGCAGGCGCAGGCCGTGCTGGCCGCCGGAGCCGGCCCGGTGCCGACGATCGCCGAGGTGGCCTACGCCGCGGGTGAGCTGGACCAGGAGGGTTCCTTCGTGCCGGACGTCCTGGCCGTCCTCGGGGACTGGCGCGACCGGTACCGGATCGTGGGGGTCTACGCGATGGAGGAGACGCTGGTCGAGCCGACCGGGCTGGTCTGCGACCTGCTCGGGGTCCCGGCCCCCGGGCTGCGGGCCAGCCGTGTCTGCCGGAACAAGTACCTGCAGCGCGGCTATCTCGCCCCGTTCAGTCCACAGTCGACGATCGTGCCGCCCGGCCGGCGACACACGGTCGACCTGGCCGCGCAGCGGTACCCGGTGGTCGTGAAACCCGCCACCCGGCACGCCAGCTCGGGCGTGCTGGCCTGCGAGCGCCCGGACGAGGTGGCCGCCCTGCTGCCGACCTACCGTCCACACGAGACCGTCCTGATCGAACAGAAGGTGGTCGGCCAGGAGTTCTCCGTTGAGTCACTGGTGTCCGGCGGCGAGGTCCGGTTCGCTTCGGTGACCAGGAAGGAGACCACCGACACCACCGAACGGACCTTCGTCGAGCTGGTGCACAGCGTGCCCGCCGGCCGGGAGGTGACCGAGACGTTGCTGACCGAGGACCGGAAGGTGTTGCGCGCACTGGACTTCGCCGACGGCGTGGCGCACTCGGAGTGGCGGGTGACCGACGCTGGGGAGACCTTCCTGATGGAGATCGCGTCCCGCACCCCTGGCGACGGCCTGACCCTGCTCTACGAGTTCGCCTGCGGCCGGCCCATCGAGGAGCAGATCATCGCGATCGCGCTTGGCGAACAGGTCGACTACCCGGCGCCGCGCCGCCGTGCCCGGCAGGTCTACCTGCGCCACCCGGTCGGCGTGCTGCGCGAGGTCACTGTGGACTGGCCGGGCGTGCGTCCGGTGTGGCTCGGGGACACCGACCTGTGGCCCGCCGCGGTGCCCGGCAACGCGGACGACCCACCCGCGCTGCGCCTGGTGCTGGTGCTCAAGGAACGCGGCAGCGAGCTCGGCCAGCTGATCTCCTCCGACGACCGGGCGGTGACCTTCTTCATCGACGCCGACACCGAAGCCGAGCTCGACCAGCTCGAACACCAGGTCCGCGCGGCCATCGCGCTGTCAGTCGACCCGCTGGCCGTCGATCCGCTGTCGGTCGAGGCGGTGGCCGTCTGATGCTCGTCCGGACCGTGGTCGCCGACGCGTTCGCGACCAAGTGCTACTTGGTCGCCGATGGTCCTGGCAGCGACTGTGTGGTGGTGGATCCCGGCTACGGCGTGGCCGAGAAGCTGCCCGCCGCGCTGGCCGAGGACGAACTGACCCCCCGGGCCGTGCTGCTCACCCACGGCCACCTCGACCACACCTACTCGGTGACCGAGGTGTGCGCGCGGTACCGGATCCCGCTCTACCTGCACCCCGACGACCACTGGATGCTGTCCGACCCGCTCGCCGGGCTTGGTCCGGACGTCTCGCCGCTGTTCGAGGAGTTCCTGGCCCCCGGGTGGCGGTGGCGGGAGCCGGCCGAGGTCGAGTCGTTGGCCGGCGGGGACGTGCTTGAGCTGGCCGGGTTGCCGGTGCGGGTGGACCACACGCCCGGCCACACCGCGGGCTCGGTGATGTTCAACCTGCCAGGCGACCTGCGCGTTCCCGGGTACTGCCTGGTCGGCGACACCCTCTACGCGGGGAGCATCGGCCGCACGGACCAACCGAGCGGGGACCGCGGCGACACCCTCCGCTCGCTGCGCTCCATGCTCGCCAAACCTCGCGAGGTGGTCCTCTACACCGCGCACGGCGAGGACAGCACCCTGGCCACCGAGCGCACCGACAACCCGTTCGTCTGGGAGGCGGCCAGGTGGTCGGGCCTCGGCACGCCCCCCACCACCGCCGACACGGTCCGCGACTACAAGGCACGCACACGAAAGTAGGGCCCATGTCCGAGGAAGTCGTTCTGCCGGAACTGCTGCGCCTGCCGCTCGCCGAACGCGTCCGGCTGATCGCCCGCGGCGAGCTCGGCCTGCGCGAATGGCGGTCGCAGGCCGACGACTGGGCCTTCGCCGCGGACAGCCGCTACCGCGCGTGCGCCGACCTGCGGCCCACGACGGGGCCGGTGCGGTTGGGGGTCAAGGACACCGTCGACGTGGCCGGTTTCCCGACCAGGCTGGGGTTGCGCCGCTACCGCCACCACCCCGACCGCACGGCCGCGCCCCTGCGCGAGGTCGGCGTCGGGGTCACCGCGAAGGTGGTCACCACCGAGCTGAACATCGGCGTCGGCTCCGGCTGCGTCAACCCGAACTTCCCGGCGTTCGACCCGGCAGGCTCGTCCACCGGCTCGGGGGTCGCCGTCGCGGCCAACATCTGCGACGTGTCGCTTGGCACCGACGTGCTCGGCTCGGTGCGCTGGCCCGCCGCCCGGTGCGGGGTGGTCGGCCTGCGCACCACCCACGACCGCGACGGTCTCGACGGCGTGTTCCCGCTGTCCCCGTCGATGGACGCCGCCGGCTGGGTCGCCAGGACCGCCGAGGACCTCGCGTTCGCCTGGGAGCACCTTGGCCTCGGGCGGGTGCCCGAACCGCGCGGGCGGCGGGTCGCGGTGGTCGAGGAGGTCTTCGACGGCGGCTGCGACGACGAGGTGCTGGCCACCCTGGAGACCGTGCTGGCCGCGCTGACCGCCGCCGGTCACACCGTGGGCCGGGCCCGGCTCGGCGAGTTGTGGGACTGCCGGGGGATGGCCTGGGAGCTGTGCTCGGCCGACGCCTGGCGCGGCTACCAGGTGTGGGGCAGCCGGTTGAACGACGACCTGCACGAGACCACGCTGACCGCCCTGCGCACCGGTGCCCAGGTCAGCGCCGAGCGGTACGCCGAGATCAGCGCGCGGATGGCGGCCAGCCGCGCGGCCGTCCCGGCGCTGTTCGAGACCCAGGACACCGACTTCCTGCTGCTGCCGCTGGACCCGGACCTGCCGTTGCCGATCGGCGTGCGCGCGCCGTCGAGCTCGACCATCCCCAAGCCGGGCGACGCCGACTACGAACGCCAGGTCGGCTACACCCCGGTGGCCAGCTTCGCCGGACTACCCGCGATCACCTTCCCGGTCGGCGTCAGCGCCGAGCACGGCGCCCCGCTGGCCGCCCAGCTGGTCGGCCGGCCGGGCACCGACGGCGAGCTCATCCGGCTGGCCCGCGACCTAGCCGATCACCTACAGCCGATCACGTGAAGTAGCGCAGCCACACGTAGACCCAGGCCATCACCGTGGTGAGCGCGGTGACCACGATGCCGTACCGGGTGAACTGCCAGAACGAGATCGGGTGACCGGTGCGCGCGGCGATGCCGATGGCGACCACGTTGGCGCTGGCGGCCACCGCGGTGCCGTTGCCGCCGAAGTCGGCGCCCAGCGCGAAGGCCCACCACAGCGACCGTCCGGTCGCGACGTCCGGTGCCGTCGCGGTCAGGTCCTCGACGATCGGCGCCATCGTCGCCACGTAGGGGATGTTGTCGAAGAACGCGCCGAGCACCGCGGAGCCGAACAGCAGCGAGGTGGCGGCCATGAAGAAGTTGTCCCCGAAGGCGCTGACCGCCCACGTGCCGATGGTCGCGATCACCCCGGTGTGCACCAGGCCGGCGACCATGATGAACAGGCCCATGAAGAAGACCAGCGTCTGCCACTCCACCTCACGCAGCACGTCGATCACGTCGGCCCTGGTGACCAGCAGCATCAGCCCGGCGCCGAGCAGCGCCACGATGGCCGGGTCCAGGTGCAGCGTGGCGTGCAGGCCGAAGCCGACCACCACGGCCGCGAACACCACCAGGCACCGCTTCAGCATCGCCGGGTCGGTGATGGCGCGGCGTTCCTTGAGCGCCATCACCGCGGCCACCTTCTCCGGGTGGTACTGGAACGACTTGCGGAACATCACCCTGGTGAGCAGCACGAACACCACGAACACGATGACCACGATCGGCGCCATGTGCACGAGGAAGTCGGTGAACGTCAGCCCGGCCCGGCTGCCGATGATGATGTTCGGTGGGTCGCCGATGAGCGTGGCGGCGCCGCCGATGTTCGAGGCGAGCACCTCGGCGATCAGGTAGGGCCGCGGCGAGATCTGCAGCCGCTCACACACCACCACGGTGACCGGCGCGACCAGCATGATCGTGGTGACGTTGTCCAGGAAGGGCGAGGCGATCGCGGTGATGACCATGAGCATCACCATCAGCCGGTACGGCTTGCCCTTGGCCCGCTTGGCCGCCCAGATGGCGAGGTAGTCGAACAGCCCGGTCTGTTTGACGATCCCGACGATGATCATCATGCCGAACAGCAGGAAGATGACGTTCCAGTCGATGCCGGCGTGTTCGGAGAAGAACACCTCCGCACCCGGGATGAGCCCGAAGGCGGCCATCGCCCCGGACGCGATGAGCACGACCTTGACCTTGTCGGCCTTCTCGGTGGCGATGAAGAAGAACGCCACCAGGAAGATCGCCAGCGCGAGAACGGCGCTCACTTGGCCGCCTCCCCGGGATTACAGGTGGTGGTCGATCCTGGGGGTGACAGAAGGTGGCTCACGTGTCGAACCCCGGTGGTCTGCCGTCATGGGGGTGCACGGGAGCTGGCTCCTCCGCTCATGGGCATGGCACGCCGACCGGGCACCGGCCAGTGGCCGGTGCTCGGGGGTGCGGGGAATGGACTTGTGGCGATCACTCGTCGGTGGTGAACACCGCCAGGCTGGTGATCAGCCGTTCCAGCGTGATCGCCCCGATCAGGGCGCCGTTGGGATGAACCACCGCGATGAGCGGACTGTGTTGTCGCGCCATCAGCGCGGCCACTTCCAGCAGAGTCGCCTCGGCACGGACGGTGACCGGTTTGCTCACCGCCACCGGTACGCAGTCGGCCACGGTCCGGTCACCGAGCTCCACCCAGAACCGGTCGGCGTGGTCCTCGTCGATCGCCCGCACCAGCGCGGGGTCGTTCTGGTAGGCCTGTGGCACGGCCAGGCGCAACACCTGGGTGCCGGGCAGCACCATCTTCGGCCGGGAGAACTCATCCACGACGATGAGCCCTGGCAGGCGGCTGACCGCCATCACCCGCACTGCCTTGGTGACCGGATCACTCATCGTGACGGTCGGCACGTGCGCGGCGATGTCGCTTGCTTGCATGGCACCAGCCCCGGTTGTGCGACTGAACTGACTCTGTTCCGCCTCCCCGCGTTTCGCTGTGTTGGTCGCGTTGGGGACGGCGGGCGCTGCTTGGGCACGTGCTTGTGGCTGGGTCGCGTCACGTTCCCCTGAGGTGCGGTTGGGGACGCCTCGGGATGACACTGAGGCGTGGTTGGGGAGGACTCGGGATGACTCCGAGGTTGACCGCAGGTGGCTCACCGGTGCTCCTTGGTGACCGCCGCGACGGTGCGTTCCAGCACGTCGAGCCGGTCCACGATCGACGGACTGTGCAGCATCGCGGCGACCTGGTCGGCCTCGTCGGCGTCCAGCTCGATGACCTGCACGGGTACGTCGGGGTCCACAGCGGGCTCGTAGACGAGCAGCTGGCGGGTGTCGTCGGTGGTCAGTACGCCCAGCCGCTGCCCGCCGCGGGTGACGAGGTGGGCCAGCCGCCCGGTGCCGGGCACCGTGGTGTGGGTGACGTTCATGGCCGGGGACTCCCTCCTCATGCCTATGTACATGTCTCTGTCGGCTGTGGACACCGTCGAGTCTGCGCGAAACCGGATGCGCTGACCATCGGTGCCAGCACCCACATCGGATGGGGAGAACCATGTAGCCGGCCGGTCGTCCCGGCCCCCGAGCCCGGTGGTCCCGGCCAGGACCAGGCCGACCGCGATGAGCACGCCGTGCCCGAGTGCGATCCCGACCGCCAGGGTCACGGCGGCGGCGGTCAGCATCAGCCACACGCGCCGCGGCGTCGACGTGGCCGCCATCATGCCCCTCCGATCCCGGGGCGGTTCCCGTACCACTACGGTCGCTCATCTCGGCAGGCGCGTGCCATCCGTGCGGGCACCCAACAATGCCGGGGTCTACTACCGATCGACAGGTCGTGGCCGCGGACCGCACCCTCACGTTGCGCGGGTCCATGGCGGGCGCGGAGAGTGAAGGCGATCAGTCGGGCCGAGGAGGTTGGTGCGTGTCGCTGTTCTGGCGGATCTTTCTGCTCAACGCGGTGGTCGTGGTCGGCGCGACGGCGACGTTGCTGCTCGGGCCGGTCACCGTGTCCACCCCCGCGTTGCTCACCGAGGTGCTCGTGCTGGCGGCGGGGCTGGGCATCATGCTGGTGCTCAACGCGGTGCTCTTCCGCATCGGGCTGGCCCCGCTGCAACGCCTGACCAGGGCGATGACCACCGTGGACCTGCTGCGGCCGGGGCCACGGCCCGCGGTCGTAGCAGGTCGTGGGGAGATCGCCGACCTGATCCGGGCGTTCAACGGCATGCTCGACCGGCTGGAGGCCGAGCGCGGGCGCAGCGCCGCCCGGGCGCTGTCCGCGCAGGAGGGTGAGCGGCACCGGGTCGCCCAGGAGCTGCACGACGAGGTCGGCCAGACGCTCACCGCGGTGTTGCTGGAGCTCAAGCGGGTGGCCGACCACGCGCCCCGGCCCGTGCGCAACGAGCTGCGGCAGGTGCAGGAGACCACCCGGGGGAGCCTGGACGAGATCCGCCGGATCGCCAGGCGGCTGCGTCCCGGGGTGCTCACCGAACTGGGCCTGATCAGCGCGCTCAAGGCGCTGGCGGCCGAGATCGGCGGGCCGACCGGGCTGGTCGTGCGGCCGTCGTTCGGCCCTGACCTGCCCTCGCTCGGGGAGGAGACCGAACTGGTCGTCTACCGGGTCGCGCAGGAGGGCGTCACGAACATCGCCCGGCATGCCGGCGCAACGCACGCCGACCTGACCCTGCGCCGCGAGGGCGCCGACGTGGTGCTGCGCATCCGCGACGACGGGCACGGCATCGGCCACGCCGCCGAGGGCGCCGGCATCCAGGGCATGCGTGAACGCGCGCTGCTCGTCGGCGCCCAGCTCACGGTCGGTGCCGGGCCGGGTGGCGGCACCGAGGTACGACTTTGCCTGCCGATCCCAGCGGAGCAGCCATGACCACGACGCGACCGGCGCCCGCGCGCATCCTGCTGGCTGACGACCACGCGCTGGTTCGGCGGGGCGTGCGGCTCATCCTGGACAACGAGCCGGACCTGACCGTGGTGGCCGAGGCGAGCGATGGCGCGGAGGCGATCGAGCAGGCGCGTGCGCACGAGCCGGACCTGGCGATCCTGGACATCGCGATGCCCAGGATGACCGGGTTGCAGGCGGCGCGGGAGTTGTCCCGGTTGCGGCCCGACCTGCGGATCCTGATCCTCACGATGCACGACAACGAGCAGTTCTTCTTCGAGGCGCTCAAGGTGGGGGCGTCGGGCTATGTGCTCAAATCGGTGGCCGACCGGGATCTGGTGGAGGCGTGCCGGGCCGCGATGCGGGGAGAGCCGTTCCTGTATCACGGCGCGGTGACCGCGTTGATCCGTAACTATCTCGACCGTGCCCGGGACGGGGACGAGCCGCCGGACCGGCCGATCACCGTGCGGGAGGAGGAGATCCTCAAGTTGGTCGCGGAAGGACACTCCACCAAGGAGATCGCCACAATGCTGGTCATCAGCGCCAAGACGGTCGAACGCCACCGCGCCAACCTGCTACAGAAACTGGGCCTACGCGACCGCGTCGAACTGACCCGCTACGCCATCCGCGCCGGCCTGATCGAGCCCTGAACCGCCGCATGCCCTGAATGAGGCATTGGAGACGTTCAGCGTCCTGAATGAGGCATTCAGGGCATTTACCCAGGCCGAGCGACAACGGCAGATCAGGCCCCTCGGACCTTTCCCCGGTGTGTGCGCTACTCAGCCGTGGGCTTTCCGCAATGTCGCCAATGCCGCTGTCGCCACCTGCAACGCCCGATCGCATGACCCCTGCGCGCCCAGCCGACCCTGCTCGGTCGTACGGAACGTCAACGAATCGGAGATACCCACCACGATCACGCACGTTCCCCTGGCGCGAAGATCGGGGCTGCTGGCGTAAACCGCCGGATACTCAGCTACGGTGACCGGTTCGAAATACTTGAACTGGTCGCGGCCCCGATATGTATCCGACAGGCCGTTTTCGTTCCCGGTAAGAAACCCCACACCGATCGTGCTTCCCAGGTCCGGGTTGGCGTGCCAGGTGCAGAACGGCCCGGCGTTCTCCGCCACGGCTCCCGTCGTCGTCTCGATCCCTGGACGGCTCACGTCGAACGTTGCCAACTGAGCCTTGCTCAGCGTCGTGCACGGCTGGGTGAGAAACGCGGTCGCGTCCAGCGGAGTGTCCACCAGAGGTGCCCCATGTGTCTCGTCCGCACTCGGCGCGGAGGATTCCGACGTGCTCGTGGTGGGCTGCGCGGTCGGGTTTCCGTTCTCCTCAGAAGAACAACCCGCAGTCACTACCACGACCGACACCAGACTTGCGACCAGTCCGGCCAGGCGTGTTTTCATCCGGTCAGCCCCCGTCAACACTTCGCATCCGCTCAGCGGCCTGCTCGTCGTCAGCAGCGTACTGCGCATGTGCGGCCTGCAACTTCTGAATGTAGTTGTCTGTGTAGTCCGCCATGGCGGCGTTGTGTTCGATGGCCTTGGTCAACGACTCGATCGTCGCCGCGGCCTGGAGTTGGCTCATCAAATCCTTGGCCGGTGGCACAATCAGTTGCTGTGCTTGCGTGAGCTTGTCTCCATCGACCCGAATGCCGTCGCGGATTTTGATCCACTCGGTGATGATCGCGTCCAACTCGTCCAGGTCGGCGAACACGTACTTGCCGTCCGCGCCGCCGCCACCGCTACCGACGACCACGTAGCCGGCGTTTCTCGCCAGCGGCCCCTCATTCACCGAGACACCCTCCCCAGGAAATCTCACCATCGGTGATCACACTGCCACTCTCTGGCTGTGCTCACGGGACACCATAGGGCGTTCACCGGATCGCCGGGCCAACCACCAACGACGCCACCCGAACGGCGCACGCGCCCGAAACCGGGTCATCCAACGCAGCGAAGGGTCCCTTCACTGCACTGGGCGCAGCGAAGGGACCCTTCGCTGCGGGGCGGGGCGGGAGTCAGATGACGCCGAGGGCGAGCATGGCGTCGGCGACCTGGGTGAAGCCGGCGATGTTGGCGCCGGTGAGGTAGTTGCCCGGTGAGCCGTACTCGTCCGCGGTCGCCAGGCAACGGTCATGGATACCGTGCATGATCTCCGCCAGCCGCAGTTCCGTGTGCTCGAACGTCCACGAGTCCCGGGACGCGTTCTGCTGCATTTCCAACGCGCTGGTCGCCACCCCGCCGGCGTTCGCCGCCTTGCCAGGCGCGAAAGTCACTCCCGCTTCGGCGAAATTCCGCACCGCCGCCGGAGTGCACGGCATGTTCGCGCCCTCGGCCACGATCGCGCACCCGTTGGCGACCAGCGCCACCGCGTCCGACTCGGTCAGCTCGTTCTGGGTCGCCGAC
The DNA here is from genome assembly GCF_054779715.1 of Actinophytocola sediminis. Taxonomy (NCBI): domain Bacteria; kingdom Bacillati; phylum Actinomycetota; class Actinomycetes; order Pseudonocardiales; family Pseudonocardiaceae; genus Actinophytocola; species Actinophytocola sediminis. The sequence goes on from NZ_BAAGXS010000018.1 coordinate 249,349, forward strand.
GGCAGTGCGATGTCGCACGGCACCTCCCACACCGACCGGCCCGCGACGAACCTGGCCGCGTCGCCCCGCGCCTGTGCGTACTCGCTGATCCGCTCCCGGCGCGTCACCTTGATGTCCTTGATCAGCTCCAGGTCGATGCCCTTCTCGTCGACCACGTATCCACCGGAGTCCGAGCACGCCACCACCGTGCCACCCAGCTGCTGGATCTTCTCGATCGCGTAGACGGCCACGTTGCCCGACCCGGAGACCACGACCGTCTTCCCGTCGAACGAGTCCCCGCGGGTCCGCAGGATCTCCTCGACGAAGAACACCGCGCCGTACCCGGTGGCCTCCGTGCGCACCTGTGACCCGCCCCACGCCAAACCCTTGCCGGTCAACACCCCGGACTCGTACCGGTTGGTGATCCGCTTGTACTGCCCGAACAGGTAACCGATCTCCCGCCCACCGACTCCGATGTCACCGGCCGGCACGTCGGTGTACTCGCCGATGTGCCGGTACAACTCGGTCATCAGCGCCTGGCAGAAGCGCATCACCTCGCCGTCCGAGCGGCCCTTCGGGTCGAAGTCCGAACCGCCCTTGCCACCACCGATCGGCAGACCGGTGAGGGCGTTCTTGAAGATCTGCTCGAAGCCGAGGAACTTCACGATGCCGAGGTAGACGCTGGGGTGGAATCGCAACCCGCCCTTGTAGGGGCCGAGCGCGGAGTTGAACTCCACCCGGAAACCCCGGTTGATCTGCACGGTTCCCCGGTCGTCGACCCACGGGACGCGGAAGATGATCTGCCGCTCCGGTTCGCACAGCCTGCGCAGCACCGCGCTGTCGGCGTACTCGGGGTGCTTGGCCACCACCGGCCCCAGACTGTCCAACACCTCGTGCACGGCCTGGTGGAACTCGCTCTCACCCGGGTTGCGGCGCAGTACCTCGGCATAGATCTGGTCCAGCTTCTCGTCCAGCCGCGGCACGCGGTGCTCCTCTCGTCGCCGGTGAGGGCGATGTCCGCTCCCCGCGCCACCGTCTCATATCGACCAATGCCTTGTGTCGGGTGGATTGCCAGCGAATACTACGCAGCGTGTCCACCTCGACTGCCCGCGTCACCACCGGTCGGCCCAACAAGATCGCCGGCGACGCCGAGGGCCGGTGTACCAGCCGGACACGGATCGCGTGGCTGTTGCGGATGAGCCGCCTGTTCGGCACCGACCCGGAACTGGCCGTGGCCCGCCGGTGCGCGGCGGCGTTCCCCGCCAGCTACGGGCAGATCACGCCGAGTCAGATCTCCCGCTGGGAGAACGGCGTGTTACCTGTGCCATACCGGGTGATCCGCGCCTACGAGGACGTGCTCGGCCTGCCGGCGGGCCAGCTCACGACCGCGGTCGACGTGGTGCACCAGGTCCGGTCGGTCCGCGCCGGCCCGCCCCGGCTGGACCGCCACTTCGACCCCGACGCCCGGCTCGCCGCCGAGCTGGACGCCCTGCTCGACCGGTGCACCGGCGACGCCCCGGTCAGCGGCGCGGACTGGGACGGCATGAGCGCCAGGGTGACCGCGATGCCCCACGTCTACCTGCCGCGCCGGCTGTGGCACGAGCTCGCCACCCGACTGCTCGCCGAGATGTCGGTCTCCCGGGGCCGGGGCTACCAACACCGCTGGGAGGCGCTGCGCCGCCTGCAGGGCCACCCGGTGGCGCGCGAGGAGATCGCGGGCGCGGTGGTCGAGATGATCGCCGACCCGGCCAGCCAGGTCGTGGTCGACCCGTTGATGCTGCTGGCCAACGACCGGCAGGCGACCCAGCTGCTTGTCGACGAGGTCGCGGCGCCGACCAGCGAACGCACCCTGCGCGCCGCCCTGGTCGTGTGTGAGCTGGCGGCCGGCGCCGGCAGGTTCGGCACGGCCGAGTCCGCCGCGCTGGCCACGCTCGCCCAGTCCTACCTCGGCGACGACGGCGTGCCGGAGCCGGCGCGGCGGGCGGCGGCCGAACTCGTGGCCACTCTGCGCCCCGATGGCAGGCGGCGGGTGGCTCCGGCGGAGCGGGACGCGAGCCGGCTGGCGGCGGTGGTCACGTTCACCGTCGCCGCGCTCGCCGAGCTGGCCGCGCGCGGCCGGGGCGTGGCCCTCGGCGAGAACCGGATGCTGTCGCGGCTGGTCGAGGAACTGATGTTCCGTCCGGAGGTCGACGTGCGGCTCGGTGCGGCGGCCGTGCTGGCGGCCAGCCCGTTCGGCGACGTGCTCGCGGACGGGCTCGCGGCGGCCCTGAGCACCGCGACCGGGACGCAGCTGGTCGAGTACGCCGACGCGCTCGGCATGATCGGCGGGCGGCGGCACCGGCCCGTGCTCGAGGAGTTGCTGGTGGCGCGGGTGCCGAGGCCGGTCGCGGCCCAGGCGGCGTTCGCCCTGGGCAACCTGCCCGGCCGCACCGCCGACCCGATCCTCACCGAGGCGGTCGGCCGCAACGCGCGCGCCTGGCACACCCGCCGCGGCGAGGCGGTCGCGGAAGTGCTGCGCTGTCTGGTCTACGCGGCCGGCATGCAGCGGGCCCGGCCGGTGTTGCTCGGCGTGCACCGGCGGCCGGACGTGCCGGCCGAGGTGCGGGCGGCCGCGCGGTGGTGGCTCGCGCGGTACTGATCGCGAACTAATTGCGAGCCGTGACGGCTCCGGCAATAACTGTGCTGCGCCGGGTAGGACTCCTGGTGCAATCGTCTCGCGTCATCGGCCGGCTGCCCTGCCTCCGAAAGCTGACCCGACGGGAGACCGTTATGACCCCACGACGATTACTGACCGGACTGCTGGCACTCGGGGTGCTCGCCGCGCCGACCGCTGTCGGCACCGCGACCGCCGAACCGAAACCCGATCTGGTCGCCGAGGTGACCGCCCGCCTGCACGAGGCCGCGCCCCGGATCGCCGCCGCCACCCCGCGCGTCGGCGTCACCCGCCAGGACGCCGGCTGGGCGTTCGGCACCGCGGTGCTCGCGGCACCACCGAACTCCGACACCATGCCGCAGGGGTGGCTGTTCGTCGCCCGCCTCGGCGACGCCGGGTGGCAGGTGGCGCTGGAGGGCGAGCCGGCTTTCGGCACGCTGTCGGCGAAGTCGCCACTGGTCGGCGACGCCGAGCGGGACGTGCTGGCCGCGCAGAACGGTCTCCAGACCCAGGCCAACGGCGACTGGCGTACCGGGCTTGCGCTGCCGTACGCGGTGGGCCAGACCTGGGCGATGCCGGGTGGCCCGCACGGGTGGAGCGGCGCGGCCGCGCCCTACAGCTCGATCGACCTCGCCGGTGGCGACCAGGTCGTGCGGGCCGCGCGGGCGGGTGCGGCGTACACGATCTGCAAGGGCTGGGTCCGGGTGGTGCACGACCGCGGCTACGCCACGGACTACTACCACCTGTGGGACAACATCAACGTGGACGGCGCGGCGGTGGGCCAGGGTGCCTACCTCGGCTACACCGGCACCGACGTCACCTGTGGTGGCTCGGCCTCCGGGCGACACGTGCACTTCGCCCTGCGGCAGAACAACGTCTACGTCGGCATCGCCGACCACAATGTCGGCAAGTGGGTGCCGCAGAACGGTGCCTCGGCCTACCAGGGCTTCGCCCTGCACGGCAGCACCCGGGCCAACGCCGGCGGCTCGCTGTACAACTACGGCGCGCTGGGCTTCACCCAGGGCGTGATGGACACCAACGGCGGCGGCGTGGTGAACAAGCGCACCGGGCCGGGCACGAACTACGCGCTCGCCGGCACGGTCGCCGACGGTGCGACGGTGACGGTGTCCTGTTCGCGGAACGGCACCAGCCACAGCGGGCGGTGGGGCACCACCAGCCTGTGGAACCGGCTCTCCGACGGCACCTGGGTGACCGACGCGTTCATGTGGACCGGCCTGAACGGTCCGGTCAACGGCACCTGCTGAGCGCTACCGACCTCGGCCGGGTCCGGAGGACCCGGCCGAGGCGGGGACCGCTGTCCGGCGTTCGCCGGACAGCCCGTCGGGCGACCGCGACCTAGGGTCGCGGTGATCCCGGTTTTCCCCGTCACGACCATCGTGAGGTAGACGCGTGTCCACGCCGCCCGTGCACCACTGGAACCAGCGTCCGCCATGGCCATCGGCTCAGCCACCGGCCCAGCCGCCGGTGGGGCCACCGCCGGGCGAGCGGCCGCCGTCGACCGCGCTGCTGACCGCGACCTGGCTGGTCAGCCTGATCGCCGGGGTGGCCTACATCGGCCTGTTCACGTTGATGGCGCTCGGTGCGGCCGATGAGATCACGACGATCGAACGGGTCCAGGACCTCAAGGACAGCGGCGGGCCGGTCACCAACACCGACGAGGACCTCGCGGCGTCCATCGCCGAGAACGAGCTCGCGATCATCGTGTTCGCCGTCGGCGCGGTGCTCACCATCCCGCTGCTGGTGGCCAGCGTGCTCGGGCGCACGGGCAGGGCCGCGGCGCGGGTGCTGGCCACGGTGTTCCTGCTGCCCCCGGCCGTGGTGATCGCCTTCGGGGTCGTCCACGACATCAACGACGGCCATCCGGAGAACGCGTTCGCCCTGGTGTTCACCCTCCCGGCGATCGTGCTCTCGGTGCTGTGGTGGCTGCCGCCGACCACGCGGGGGATGGCCGCGCGGCGCTGGCGGCGTACCGGCTCCTACTAGCTCCGCCTGCCGCGGACAAGCGGCATTCACATAGTGGTATGTCCTGTGTGGACTGTCGGGTGCCGGTTGACACGCTGTCGGCATCTCCTTGAGGATCAAGGTCATGCGCAGCGCCGGACGGCTGATCTCGTTGTCGGCGGCCTTCGACGGCGCGGCCGCACGGTCGTGACGTCAGATCCCGGTCAGCGGGCCGAAGACGGCCCGCCAGATGGCATAGTTCTGACCGGACTGCGCAAGGTGTATCCGTTACGTGGCGGCGAGGTCGTCGCGCTGGACGGGATCGACCTGCGGGTGCCCCGGGGCGCGATCCACGGCATCGTGGGGGAGTCCGGCGCCGGCAAGTCGACCCTCATCCGCTGCGTCACCGCGCTGGACCGGCCGACGTCGGGCAGCGTCCTGGTCGACGGCGAGGAGCTCAACGCGGCCGGCGAACGCGACCTGCGCCGGGCCCGCCGCCGCATCGGCATGGTCTTCCAACAGGTCAACCTGTTCGACGCGCGCACGGCGGCGGAGAACATCGCGTATCCGTTGCGGGTGGCCAGGGTCCCGGCCGCCCGGCGGCGCGCCAGGGTGACCGAGCTGCTGGAACTCGTTGGCCTGCAGGGGCGCGGCGGCTCCTATCCCGCGCAGCTGTCCGGCGGCCAGCGGCAGCGGGTCGGCATCGCCCGCGCGCTGGCCGCCGACCCGTCGGTACTGCTGTGCGACGAGCCGACCTCCGCGCTGGACGCGGCCACCACCCGGCAGATCCTGGCGCTGATCCGCGATGTGCGCGACCGCATTGGGCTGACCGTACTGATCATCACCCACGAGATGTCCGTGGTGCGCGAGGTCTGCGACTCCGTCACGCTGCTCGACCACGGCCGGGTCGCCGAGCACGGCGCCATCGACGAGGTGGTCGCCCGACCGGGCACCCGACTGGCGCGCGAGCTGATTCCCGTGCCACCACTGCCCATCGGCACCGAACACACGGTCGTCGAGGTGGCCTTCGCCGGCGGGGACACCGGCGCGGTGTTCCGGCTCATCGGCGGCCTCGGCGATGGCGTCGCGGTGGCCGCCGGCACGGTCGAGACCCTCGGCGGGACCAGGGTCGGCCGGCTGCGCCTGGACGTGCCCGCCGCCCGCCGTGACGAGGTGCTCGCGGCGTTACGGGAGGCCGGGTTGCACGCGTCGATCGGCGCGCCGGAGGTGACCGGCGAATGAGCGACTGGTTCGCCGACCTGCTTGGCAACCCGGCCATCACCGACCGGCTGCCCGAGGCGACCATGGAGACGCTGCTGATGGTCGGCTGGTCGGCGCTGCTGTCGGCGGTCGGCGGGCTGCCGCTGGGACTGTGGCTGCACGCCACCTCGCCCGGCGGGCTCGCGCCGCGGCGCTCGGTCAACGCCGTGCTGTCGCTGATCGTGAACGTCGGCCGGTCGCTGCCGTTCATCATCCTGGCGATCGCGCTGATCCCGCTCACCAGGGCGATCACCGGCTCGGCGCTGGGCTGGGAGGCCGCGGTCGTGCCGCTCACCGTCGGCGCGGTGCCGTTCTTCGCCAGGCTCGCGGAGAGCGCCGTGCGCGAGGTCTCCGCCGGCAAGATCGAGGCGGCCCAACTCGCCGGCGCCTCCCGGGTGCGGATCCTGGCCGGGGTGCTGGTGCGCGAGTCGTTGCCCGGCCTGGTTTCCGGCTTCACCGTCACGGTGATCGCGCTGGTCTCCTACTCCGCCATGGCGGGCGCGATCGGCGCCGGCGGCCTCGGTTTCCTGGCGATCAGCTACGGCTACAACCGTTTCCAGTGGGACGTGATGATCGTCTGCGTGATCGTCATCGTGCTGCTGGTCCAACTCCTCCAGACCGTCGGCGACCTGGTCGCCCGCGCGCTGGACCACCGCTGACCCCCGGCACGAGAGAAGGACCGCCAATGCGCAAGGCCAGCAGACTCGCCGCCATCGCCGTCGTCACCTCGTTGGCCATGACGGCGTGCGGCTCGGACGAGCCGGCGGAGGACACCGGCTCGGGGGAGCGGACCACGCTGTCGATCGGCGCGAGCATCACCCCGCACGCGGTGATCCTGGAGTTCGTACGTGACGAGCTGGCCGCCGATGCCGGGCTGGAGCTGGAGATCGTCGAGTACGAGGACTACGTCCTGCCCAACGAGAACCTCGCCGACGGCTCGCTGGACGCCAACTACTTCCAGCACCAGCCCTACTTCGACGCCCAGGTGGCCGAGCGCGGCTACGAGTTCGAGCACTTCGACGGCGTGCACATCGAGCCCTACGCGCTCTACTCCGGCCGGGACGGCGAGACCCCGCGCTACGCCTCGACCGACGAGCTGCCGGACGGCGCGGTCATCGGGATCACCAACGACCCGTCCAACCAGGCCCGCGCGCTCGACCTGCTGGCCAAGGACGGCCTGATCGAACTGGCCGACACCGGCGAGGCCGACGCCACCGTGCTGGATGTGGCCGACAACCCGAAGAACCTCGAGTTCCAGGAGGCGGATCCGGCCTCGCTGGCCCGCGCGCTCGAGGACGTCGACGCGGCGATCATCAACGGCAACTACGCGCTGGAGGTCGAGCTGAGCGCCGCGGAGGACTCGCTGCTGGTGGAGTCCGGCGCGGACAACCCGTACGCGAACTTCGTCGCCTACCGCAGCGAGGACGCCGGCAACGAGCAGTTGGCCACTTTGGACAAGCTGCTACGGTCCGAGGAGGTGCGCGCGTTCATCGAGAAGCGCTGGCCGCTCGGTGAGGTGCTGCCCGCGTTCTGAGCCATTGCCCTGAATGCCTCATTGAGGACGTTGAGCGTCCCCAATGCCTCATTCAGGGCATGCCGTCGAGGAGCAGGATGACCAGGATCGCCGGGGCGTTGTTCTTTGTGCTCGCCGTTGGGCACCTCGGCGCGGGGCTGGCCGGCGCGGACACCCTTGCCACGGTCAGCCAGATCCTGCTGATGCCGGCGCTCGCGGCGGTCGTGCTGGCCGCGACCGCCGGGCGGCGGCGGTCGCGGTTGGTGCGCCTGCTGGTGCTCGCGCTCGGGTTCTCCTGGCTGGGGGACAGCGTGCCGGCGCTGTTCACCGGTGACGCCCGGTTCCTGACCATGGTCGGGTTGTTCCTGTGCGCCCAGATCGCCTATGTGGTCGCGTTCTGGCCGGAACACCGCCGGTCGGTACTGCGCCGGCCGGCCGTCATCGGCTACCTGCTGGCGTTCTGCGCGCTGCTCGTCGCCTGCGCGCCCGGCGCGGACGGGTTGCTGGTGCCGGTGATCTGCTACGGCGGCTGCCTGACGCTGATGGCCGTGCTGGCGACCGGGGTGCACCCGGTGGCCGGTATCGGCGGCGCGGTGTTCTTCGTCTCCGACGGGCTGATCGCGCTGGACGCGTTCGCCGGCTGGTATGCGCCGCCGATACCGGGTTTCTGGGTGATGCTCACCTACATCGTCGGGCAGGCGTTGATCACTTCAGGTGTGCTGCGGCGTCAGTGCGCCGCGTTCAGCACCGCCAGCGCGCTGGCCTGACAGCCGGGCCCCGCCGGCTTTGTCCACGCCGACCAGGACAGCGAGTACTGGTCGAAAGCGTTGCGGGAGTAGGCATACGCGGTGTCGGCCTGACGGTCGAGATAGCCGGTGTACGGGCGGTTGGTGAGCGCGTCGTTCAGTTCGGACAGGCCGCGGGCGAGGCCGGCCTTGAAGTAGGCCCCGTCGTTGGCGCAGCCGTCCCAGCCTTCCGCCGGGTCGTGCAGGATGCCGCCGCTGTCGGTGAGCGGCGAGCCGGACCGGGTGGTGGCGTCGGCGACCTGCCGGGCGCGGTCGCGGGGCGCGGAGTCGCCGGTCAACGCGGACAGCGCGGTGAGGCCGGACATCAGCACGCCCTGGTTGTAGGTGAACACCGTGCCGCCAGGGGCGCAGTTCGCCTCGTCGAGCCCGTCGCGGACCAGGCCGTCGCCGCCGATCAGCCCGCTCGCGGCGAACCACGACCAGCCGGCCAGCGCGCGGTCGCGGTAGCGGGTGTCGCCGGTGCGGGCCGCGACCGTCGCGTTGACCTGGAGGTAGAGGCTGTTGGAGATGGCCGCCTTGTAGGTCAGGCCTTCCTTCCACCGGATGCCGCCGCCGCACGCGCTGGTGGTGAAGGTGTGCATGTGGTCCGCGGCGATCCGGGCGGTGTCCAGGTAGCGCCGGTCGCCGGTGAGGTCGAAGGCGTCCAGCCAGGCCATCGCCCACCAGCCGGTGTCGTCGGAGTACTCGTTGCGGAACTGGCCGCGGCCGGAGTTCACGTTGCGGTCGTAGGTGGTGGCGATCGCGTAGCGGTAGCTCGGCAGGTTGGTGACCTCGGCGTTGCGGATGACGGCGGTCAGCGCGACGGCCGAGCCCCACCAGCCGCCGCTGCGGAACAGACCGGTGCTGTTGTCGTAGATCGCCATCATCGCGGTCGCCGCGGCCTCGGTGCGGTTCGCGGCGTTCCAGGTCGTTCTCGCCCACTGGGTGCAGCCGACGGCGCCGGTGTCCACGGCCCGGCCGCAGGCGCGCAGCGCGCCGACGCCGCGGTTGGCCCAGTCGTCGTTGTTGTACATCTGGGTTCGCCAGCCGCCGACGCCCGCCGGCGCGGTGGTCGCGCCGAGGCGGCCCTCCCAGGTGGCGCCGCCGTCGAAGGAGCGGTCGAGCCACACCTCGTCGCCCGGCCGGGACTGGTCGATGGCCGCCCAGCCCATCGGGTCGCCGTCGCCGAGGTGCAGGACGAGGGTCCGGCCGGACAGGCCGGCCGACACCGGGGTGCGGTCGCCGGTGGCCAGCGCGGGGTCGCGGGCGTCGCAGTAGCGGTTGCAGATGGTGGCCGCCGGCGCGGGGGCGGGCGTGGTCGGTTCGGCCGCGGCGGTGGGCGCGAACAGGATCGTCGCGGCGGTGAGTAGGACAGGGACCAGGAGAGGAGACGTGCGGGTCACGGGAACCTCATCTGTCGCAGGGAAATTTCACCGTGACTGATGAGAGCGCTTTCCGGAAGACCCCGAAGAGGGTAACTACGTCGACGCCGCGTCGATCACCTCGTCGAGGACGTCGCGGGAGTTGTGCAGCTCGGTGATCAGCCGGTCGATGCGGTCCCGTTCGGCGGCGAGGTCGGCGACCAGTTGGGGGGTGGCGATCTGGGACGGGCCACCGTCGGCGTCGCGCATACACGGCAGCAGCCGCGCGATCTTCTTGCTGTGCAGTCCCGCGGCGAACAGCTCCTGGATGCGAATGACCCGGTCGACCGCGTGCTCGGGGAAGTCGCGGTGGCCGCCGGGGGTGCGGTCGGCGATCAGCAGCCGCTGTTGTTCGTAGTAGCGCAGCGACCGTTCGCTCACCCCGGTTCGCCTGGCCAGCTCACCGATCCGCATCTCGACCTCCGCGCGGGCTTGAACCTGACATTGATGTTAACTCTTACCGTGTCGGCATGACGCACCCTCCTTTCACCTACAGCCCGATAACCGAGCGGCCGGCGCTGCACTGGCCCGGCGGCGCCCGGGTGGCGGCCTACGTCGGGCTCAACGTCGAGCACTTCCTGATCGACCGCCCGTCCACCAGCATCTGGCCCGGCACCGCGGACCTGGTGCCCGACGCGCTGAACTACGGTTGGCGCGACTACGGCGTCCGGGTCGGCATCTGGCGCACGATCGAGAGCCTGGACCGGCACGGCATCCGAGCCAGCGTGCTGCTGAACTCCTCGGTGGCCGAGCGCTACCCGCAGATCATCGAGGCGGGCCGTCGCCGCGACTGGGCCTGGCTCGCGCACGGGCGGACCAACTCGATCATGCATGCCGACCTGACGCGCGAGGAGGAACGTCGACTGCTCACCGAGATCATCGACACCATCGCCGCCGCCACCGGTCAGCGGCCGAAGGGTTGGATGGGACCGGCACTGACCGAGACGGTCAACACCCCGGCGTTGCTGGCCGAACTCGGCCTGACCTACCTGCTGGACTGGACCAACGACGACCAGCCCTACCCGCTGACCGTGCCCGGCATGATCAGCGTCCCGTACTCGGTCGAGCTCAACGATCTGCAGCTGTTCGGCAGGGGGCTGACCGGGCCGGAGTTCGTGCGCGTGGTCAGGGACCAGTACGAGCAGCTGCACGCCGACTCCGAGCACAGCGGCCGGGTGCTGGCGTTGGCGTTGCACCCGTTCGTGATCGGCCAGCCCTTCCGGCACAAGTACCTGGACCAGGCCTTGGCCTTCCTTGCCGAGCAACCCGACATCTGGCTGACCACCAGCGACGAGATCGCCGCGCACTACCAGCGGACGATCGCGTAGACCAGCTTCTTCTCTGCGGAAGTCTGCGGATCGCCGAGGAGGTGCGCGCGCTGCGGGAAAAACATGGTCTCTCTCAGCTGGAGTTGGCCGGCCGGATCGGGTTCAGTCCGTCGACGGTGAAGAACATCGAGTCCGGTTATCGGGTGCCGACTCGGGAACAGGCGCGGTTGCTGGACGAGGCGCTCGACACGGCGGGCACCCTGCGTCGCCTGGAGGCCCGTGTTCGGGCGGCCCCGATCTCTCCGGGGTTTCGTCCGTTCGTCGCCGCCGAGGCGGATGCCCGTTCGCTCAAGTGGTTCGAGCACACAGTGGTGCCCGGCTTGCTTCAGACCGAGGATTACGCGCGGACGCTGGTCAAGGTGTATCCCGGTCTGACCGAGGATGAGGTGGCCGCGCGAGTGACGGCGAAGTCGTGCCGTCAGCAGGTGCTGGAAGCTGAGAAGCCGCCGTGGTTGTGGGCGATGGTTGACGAGCAGGTGGTGTGCCGCGAGATCGGCGGCGCTGAGGTGATGCTGGCGCAACTGGCGAAGTTGGCCGAGTTCGCTCGCCGTCCTCGGGTCACCATCCAGGTGCTTTCCGCCGCTCGCCCGCACACTGCGCTGCTGGTGGCTTTGTCATCGCGGAACTGGCCAGGGAGCCTGCGGTGGTCTAGATTCTGGTGCGGGACACCAAGAATCGGACCGGCGGCACGCTGGCGTTCTCGCCGAGCACCTGGCGGCGTTTTCTTGGCGGGGCCTGACCCGTCGGGGCAGGTCATGGCCTGCCCCGACGTCAAGTCCCGTCAGGGTTTCTGGCCGGGGTTGTCCACGGCCGCCTGCTCGACCACCGCGCCCGCCTCGGGCATGCCGAGGAACGCGTACGTTTCCGTGTCGAACACCAACATGACCGCACTGTCCACATGGGTCCAGCGCACCCCGACCCCCGGCCGGCCGGCACCGTCCTTCGCGTCCGCCACGACCTCCAGGCCGTCGAGCTCGGCCACGGCCTCGAACAGCGCGGCGAGCGCCGCCGGGTGCACGTAGCCCTCGGCGACCAGTTCGTAGATGTTCTTGCCGAGCGAGTTGGCGCTGTCCTTGCTGCCGGGCATCGCGTTCAGGTACTCGCGCATGCCGGCCGCGTCGGTCGGCAGGTTCGGCTGGTAGGCGGGGCTCGGCTCGCACTGCTCGAACTGGCCGGGCAGCGGCCGGTCCTCCTTGTCCCGCACCGGTGTCCGACCGTCGCGGCAGCCGGGGATCAGCAACGTGGCGTTGTACTGCTTGACCTGTCCGTCCCGGGTGCCGTCGGCCGACAGCCAGGCCTCGCGGGCGGCCCCGCCCGCGTACTCGGTCCTGGTGTAGACGAACTGGTCGGGCCGGGGCGGGGTGGCCGGCAGCGCCCTGGCCGCCTGGGCCGCCTCCCGCAGGATCTCCTCGGCGCTGGCCGGCGCCGGGGCGATGCCCACCGGCTCCAGCACGCCGAACGAGACCACGGCGGTGATCGCGGCGGCCAGGCCGACCACGGCGACCCCGGAGACCCACAGTCGCCGCCGGCCGCGGGACGGTTGGGCGATCGAGGTCACCAGCGTGGCGCGGGCCGGGGCGAGGTCGGCCTCGCCGAGCAGCGGGGTGTCGTTGGCCATGTCCTTGAGCAGCGTCAGTTCATCCATGGTTGATGGGCTCCTTCGAGAGTGCCGCGCGGACCAGTTTGCGGGCGCGGTGAAGTCGGGACCGGACGGTGCCGATCGGGATGGCCAGTGCCTCGGCGACCTCCTCGTAGCTGAGGTCCTCCCAGGCGATCAGCAGCAGCACCTCGCGGTCGCCATCGGCCAGGTCGGCGAGCGCGGCGGCCAGCATCCGGTGCATGGCCGACGCGGTGACCTGCGCGGCCACCCGGTCGGCGTGCCCGTCCGGCGGCGGCTCGGGGCTCATGCTGGCGCGGAGGCGGTACTCCCGGATCTCCGTGCGCTGGTGCTGGCGGGCCAGGTTGGTGGCGATGCCGTACAGCCACGGCCGGGCGTCGGCGCGGGCCTGGTCGTAGCGCTCCCGCTGGCCGAAGGCGGCCAGGAAGGTGTCCGCGACCAGGTCGTCGGCGACCTGCCGGCCCAGCCGGCGGGTGAGGTAGCGCTGGATGTGGGCCGCGTGCCGGTCGAAGATCACGGCGAACCGCTCCGGGCGCCGCAGGGACGCCGTGATGATCGCCGCGTCATCGTCGTCGTGGGGTGGGTGCATCGACTCCTCATATCCGTCGGGGACGGTGAACACCCACCTATTGGCACGAGGTCCCGTTCGAGTTCTCCGGCTTGGTACACGACGACGGCCGGCACCCGCTCGGGGCCCCGGCCGTCGTCGTGCGTTGTGTCAGGCGCTGTAACCCTTCGGCGGGATGAGCGAGGCCAGCTGGTCGAAGGACAGCCAGTAGATCTGGTTGCCGCTGAAGGACGCCGGGTCGGCGATCAGCACCGCGCGGTTGACGTCGTTGTAGCCGATGACCGTGAAGTAGTGGTAGATCGTCTGGTCGGGCGGGTAGCCGGGCGGCTGGTTACCTGGCGGGGCCACGATGTTGGCCACGATGGCGTAGCCGTTGTCGATGTCCAGCACGATGTCGCGCCACAGCAGGTCCTTCTGCGCCTGGGTAGGCGGATCGTTTGGCATCTCCTTGGTCTCATACCAGCCGACGTGGCCGCCGAGCACCCGGGTGACCTGCCCGATCCAGTCGGTGCCGCCGGTGTGCGTGCCGAGCTGGGCGGCGAGGTCGGCCTGGCTGCGGTGGACCCCGCGGGCCGACAGCGCGATCCTGGTGGCCGCCGGGCCGCACCAGTAGCCGGTTTCCTGGACCTGGTAGTCGACCTGCAGCACGTGCTCGCCCGCGATCTCGGTCGACGCGGGCGCGGCGGCGGGTCTCGGATCGGCCGTGCTGACCGGCGCGAGCACGAGCGGAGAGATGACCATGGCGGCCGCGAGCACCGCGGCCGCGGCGGGCCTGAAGGTGTGCATGGTGGTGTCCTCACCGATCCCAGACCGCACCGATCCCCGACGCACCGGAGCCTTGGGATCACTCCGTGCGATCGTCGCAGGCGGCGAACCCGCTGGCCATAGCCTGGCGACGGCGCAGTTGCGTCAGGGCGCACCTGCGCCAGGCACCCACAGCTCGACATACGGGTCCGGTTCGGCCAACAGCCGGCCGCCGGCCGCGGCGAGCAGGTCACCGGCCTCGGTCAGGTCCAGCGCGGTCTCCCCGGCGCAGGCGGCCAGCACGGTCACCAGCACACCGCCGTCGGCGGGCACCGCGCGCACCGTCGCCTCGGCGGCCACGGCCGACATCGCCGCGAGGACCCGGCCGGTCGCGGTGAGCAGGGCCTCGCGTACCGGCTCGTCGACCACCGCCGCCGGTGGGCGGAACGCGGCGTGGTTGACCGTCACCCGCAGCCCGGCGCGCGCGGCGACGGCGTCCAGCCCGGCGGTCAGCCCGGCGCCGGCGTGCTCGCCGTCGGCCTCGACGAAGCCGCGCAGCCACCCCGCCTCGTCCCGGACCCGTTGGCGCAGCACGGGATCGGTCACCTGGTGGCCGCGGCCGATGGTCTCCAACGTCTGGAGGACGCGGTCGTGCAGCGCGGCCGCGGCGTGCGCGCGCACCTGCCGGACGGCGGCCTCCTCCGCCCGGCGCGCGGCCACGTCGTCCACCTCGGCCAACTCGGCGGTGGTCCGGCGCAGCAGGCGGGCCGACAGCCAGCCCGCGACCGGGTTCACCGCCAGTTGGAACACCGCGATGGCCGCCGCCGGCACCGGCTGACCGTGACGCCAGACGAGCACCGCGACGGTCGCCGCCACCCAGCAGGACACGACCGCGTACGCCCGGCCGAGCCGCCGGGCGCTCAGCCCGACGCTGAACGCCGCCATCATGGCGTAGTTCCCGGCGAAGTAGGCCATGGTGCCCGGCTCGTCCACCAGCAGCCCGTTGGCCACCACCACCGCGCCGACCACCACCAGGTCCACCACGACGAACGCGCCGCGCACAGTGCCGTGCCGCGCCCAGTGCGCCGCCAGTGCCGCCGTCTCGGCGACCAGGACCGCGAGCAGCGCCGGCCCGTGCCACGGCGCGGGGAACCGGTCCAGGGTCAGCGACACCGCGAGCGCGCACACCAGCAGGCTGATCGCCCGCACGGCCAGCCCGGCGCGCCGCACCAGCCGCTCGGAGACTCCGGCGGGCATCACCTCGGCACCGTGAGGCGCACGACCGTCCCGCGTCCTGGCGCGGAGTCGAGGCCGGCCCGGCCGCCGACCTCGGTGATCCGGCGCACGATCGACCGCTCGACCCCGATCCCGCCGGCCGCCCGCGCCGGGGTGCAGCCGTGACCGTGGTCCACCACCTCGACCACGACCCACTGACCATCCACATCGGACTCGACGGTCGCGCGTACGGTGGCCGACCGCGCGCCGGAGTGCTTCGCGGCGTTGGTCAGCGCCTCCCAGACCGCACCGGCGAGCGCGGTCACGGTCGGCGCCGGCAGGGCCGGCAGCGCGGGCGGCACGTCGACCTCGACCACCAGTCCGTCGTCGCGGCGGGCGAGCACCACCGCGAGCAGCGCCGCCCGGACGTCGGTGGACACCGGGCGCCGGTCGTCGAGAAACTCGCGTAACCACAGGGTTTCCGCGTCGAGCCGGGCGAGCACCGACGGGTCGGCGACGGCGCCGGCGGCGGTGAGCCGGTCGAGGGTGTCGAACAGCCGGTCGCCGACCAGCTCGGCCTGCCGGACGCGTTCCCTGGTGCGCGCGGCCTCGGTCGAGGCGGCCAGCGCGTCGGCGCGCCTGCGGTCGATCTCCCGCGCCGCGCCCCTGGTCCACGCGGCGATCAGCCAGGCGACCGTCAGCACCGCGACGAGGTTCGCGGTGTCCGGCAAGGAGATCCACAGTGGGACGTCGGTGGTCGCGAGCTTGGCCGCGGCGACCGCGGCCGCGGTGAGCGCGGCCCCGATCCGCCACGGCGCCAGCCCGGCGGTGATCACCCCGATCTGCACGTAGTTGAACATCGGTCCGAGCGTGACCAGCACGGTGAGCACGACCGCGTCCACGGCGGCCGAGACCAGGCCGATCCGCCCGGATCGCCACCACCACACCACGAACCCGATCGACTGCGCGAACACGAGCACGCAGACCAGCCACAGCCCGGGTGTGGACCCGGCCGCCACGACGAGCGAGACGCACGCCCCGAGCCGGAACACCGCGGCGGCGAGCGCGATGATCCGGTCGACCCGCACCGTCGCCGGCAGGGCGCCGGCGACCCCGTCAGCCATCGTGACCGCCTTTCGCCGTTCGCCCATGATGGCAGTACTTCTGTTGGTAGAGTCCGGATTGTGCTCCGAGTCGCCGTGGTCGACGACCACCCGGTCGCCCGCGAGGGGTTGCGCGCCATCCTGGCGGCGACCGAGATCGAGGTGGTCGCCGCGCACGCGCACCCCGACGAGCTGGGCGCGGTGGAGTATGACGTCGTGGTGCTCGACCTGTACCTGGACCCCGACTCCGGCAGGCCAGCGCTCGACCACGTCCGGCGACTGGCCGAGACCCGGCCGGTGCTGGTGATCTCCGCGTCCCGCCACCCGGAGGACGTGGTGGCCGCGGTCAACGCCGGGGCGTCCGGGTTCCTCAACAAACAGTCGACCGCGGAGTCCTATGTGGAGGCCATCACGGTGCTGGCCGCCGGCGACTTCCACGTCTCGGCCCAGCTCGCCGACATGGTGGCCGCGGTGCTGCCGGGACTGCCGGCCGACCGGCCGGAGCTGTCGCCGCGAGAGCAGGAGACGCTGAGCTACATCGCGCGCGGCTTCACCCACGGCCAGACCGCGACCAGGATGGGGGTGTCGAAGGCGACCGTCGACACCTACGTCGCGCGCATCCGGGCCAAGCTGCAGGTCGGCAACAAGGCCGAGTTGGCCATCGCCGCGCTCGAGCACGTGCGCCCTAGCCGGCGAGCAGTTCGATGAAACCGTTGCCCCGGCCGAGTTCGGTGCGCCAGCGCGATTCACCGGTCCGGGCGTCGACGGCGGTGACCGTGAGCGGTTTCTCGCCGAGGACGTCTCCGCCACCGACCCCGTAGACCTCGCCGCCGCGCACCATCGGCCGGCCGGGCGCCGCCGTGGTCCACAGCTCCGTGCCGTCGTCCATCGCGAACGCCGTCAGCTCACTGTCCTGCCGGCTACCCGCGTAGACCACGCCGTCCCCGATCGCCGCCAACCAGTAGGTTCCGGTGCTCTGCACCGTCCACAGTGAACGTCCGGTGGCCAGGTCCCGCGCGTCCAGATCGCCGCCGGAGGGCCCGACGACCCCGACCATGCCCTCCTGGGTGAGCAGTAACTCCTCGGCCGGGAAGTCCGTCCCGGTCAACGCCCACCGGCGTTCGCCGTCGTCGAGGTCGTGGGCGGCGATGTCGACGTCGTCGCCAAGATTGCCGGTGAACACCACCTGGTCGTTGACCGCCGTGGCCTCGGCGATGTCGGTCAGCGGGATGCCGTCGGCATCCCGGGGGACGACGGTCCAGCGCACCGCGCCGGTCACCGGGTCAAGGCCCAGCGCCACATCGGTGTTGCCGGGCAGGATGACCACCGCCTCGGGCGTGGCGACGGCCCCGTCGACATCGGTGGGGAAGTGGTCGGGCAGCAGCGTCGCCAACTCGGCGCGCCAGCGGGGCTTCCCGGTCGCGAGGTCGACTGAGGTGACCGCCTCCTGTCCGATCTCGCGATCGTAGGCGAACGCGCTGCCATCGCCGGTCGCGAGCAGGACGGT
Organism: Actinophytocola sediminis; assembly: GCF_054779715.1. NCBI lineage: Bacteria > Bacillati > Actinomycetota > Actinomycetes > Pseudonocardiales > Pseudonocardiaceae > Actinophytocola > Actinophytocola sediminis. The sequence goes on from NZ_BAAGXS010000018.1 coordinate 267,005, forward strand.
GTTCTCGGCGCGCCAGCGCAGTTCGCCGCTCGTCCGGTCGAACGCGTGCAGGATCTCTTCCATGGACAGCAGCACGACGTCGTCGACGGCGGTCAGGATGGGGAAGGTCTGGTCGAGCCCGCTGGTCGACGGGACGCGCGCCCGCCACTTCTCCGTCCCGGTCCCTGGGTCGAGCGCCCGTAGCCCGTCCTCCGCGACGGCCAGCAGCGTCCCGTCGTCCAGGGTGACGATCGGGTTGCCGACTGACTCGTTGTCGAACAGTGGGGGCCACGGGAGCTCGGTCTGCCAACGCGTCGTCCCGGTGTCTCCGTCGAGCGCGGTCAGGCCCTCGCCGGTCTGCACGAACACCGGTGCGGCGCTCTGGGCGTCCTGTTCGGTTCGCGGCGGTTCATCGGTCGGCTCGCCGCCGCATCCGGTCAGGCCGACAACGAGCAGGATCCCCATCAACGCCCGGAAAACACCCATGGCGCGACGCTAGCCAGCGGGTGTCCCCGTTGGCATGTCAGGCGAAAAGACCACACGGCGTAGGCTGGGGCCGTGCGAGTAGATCGGGACCGGGACCCGGCTGGCAACGCCCGCAACGCCCGCGAGCGCGACGGCCTTGGCCGGCCGCTGCCCCGGGGCGTCGCCGGCGTCCCCCGCCAGCCGGAGGGCGTCGTCCGCACCCCCGAGGAGACCGTGCGCGAAGCGCAGCGGCTGCTCGACGGCGGCATGCCCTTCCACGCGCACGAGGTGTTGGAGGACGCCTGGAAACAGGCCCCGTCGGCGACTCGGGCGTTGTGGAAGGGCCTGGCCCAGCTGGCCGTCGGCGTCACCCACGCCGCGCGCGGCAACCACACCGGCGCGGCCACGCTGCTCACCAGGGGCGCGGACAACATCGAGCCCTACCGCGACCAGCCGCCGCACGGCATCGACGTCGCGGCGCTGTCGCGGTGGGCGCGGGAACACGCCGAGGCTGTCACCGGCGGAACCGGTGAGGTGCCGCCCTTCCGGCTCCGGGCGTGAGCTCAGCCCACGATCAGCCCATCGTCTTCGCGCCGTCCAGTGACTCGCGGATGATGTCGGCGTGGCCGGCGTGCTGGGCGGTCTCGGCGATGATGTGCATGATGACCCGCCGTGCCGTCCAGTGCTTGCCCACCTCGTACCACGGCGCGACCGGCAGCGGGTGGGCGACGTCGAGGTCGGGCAGGGTCGCGACCAGCTCGTCGGTGCGGCGGGCCACCTCGGCGTAGTCGGCGAGCACGCCGGCCAGCGTCTCCTCGGGCAGCAGCCGGAACCCGTCGGTCCACGTGGCGAAGTCGTCCTCGGACATCTGCTCGAAGTTGCTCGACTCGGCCGGGCCGTCGACGATGAACTTCGCCCAGGTCGCCTCCCCGGCGGTCACGTGCTTGATCAACCCGCCGATGGTCAGCTCGCTGGCGGTGGTCCGTTGCCGCGCCTGCTCGTCGGTGAGCTCCCGCGCGGTGAACCGCAGGAACTGGCGGTGGGTGGCCAGCGTCTCCAGCAGGTCGGCGCGCTCGAGGTCGGTCGTGATCGAGGTCGTCATTTCTCTTCTCCACCCTGTGTGGTGATCAGTACGTACCGAACGCTAACGGCCATTCAGGTCACTTTCTGACCGCAATCGGCGGAGAATCGGCACCATGGCGAACACCAGCTCCCGGACCCTGCGGCTGCTCTCGTTGCTGCAGAACCACCGCTTCTGGCCGGGCACCACACTCGCCGAGCGGCTCGGCGTGTCGGTGCGCACCCTGCGCCGGGACATCGACCGGCTCCGCGAGCTCGGCTACCCGGTGGCGGCCACCCGCGGGGTCGACGGCGGCTACCAACTCGCCGTCGGCGGGGCACTGCCGCCGCTGGTCATCGACGACGAGGAGGCCGTCGCGCTGATCGTCGGCCTGCAGAACGCGGCCCAGAGCACGGTCGCCGGGGTCGCCGAGTCCTCGGTGCGGGCGCTGGCCAAGGTGACCCAGGTGATGCCGGCGCGGCTGCGGCGCCGCGCCGAGGCACTGAGCGCGATGACCGTGCCGCTGGAGTGGTTCGGCCAGCAGCCGCCGACCATCGACCCGGACATCCTCACCGCGATCGCGCTCAGCTGCCGGGACACCGAGCGGCTGCGGTTCGCCTACACCGCGGCCACCGGGAACCACACCGACCGGCACGTCGAACCGCACCGCCTGGTGAGCCTGGGCCGCCGCTGGTACCTGGTCGCCTACGACCTCGACCGCCACGACTGGCGCACCTTCCGCCTCGACCGGCTCGCCGAACCGCGCACGACCGGTGCCCAGTTCCTGCCCCGCGCGCTGCCGGCGGCCGACGCCGCCGCCTTCGTCCGCGCCCACCTGGACAACGCCGTGCGCCCCGTCGCGGTCGAGGCCGTGGTCGACGCCCCCTCGGCCACCGTCGGCGACCGGGTCGGCCGCTGGGCCGCCGTCGAGGCCGTCGACGACACCCACGCCCGCGTCCGCCTCACCACCGACTCGCCGTCCTGGGCGCTGCTCATCCTGGGCGCCTCGGGTGCCGACTTCCACGTCGTCGGGCCGCCGGAGCTGCGCGCGGAACTGCGCGACTGGGGCACCCGCTTCCTCCGTGCGGCGGGGCCGGGAAGCTGATCAGCTCGTCGCCGGCGTGTGGTTGTACGACCCTGGTGGAGTGGCTGTGCTCAGTCATGCCCTCAGGACACCGCCGACTGTGCGGCCGTGACAGAACGCCACGTGACGTGCGTCACTAATGTGTTGAATTGAATGGTGTGCTCGAACGGCGGCGTTTTGTTGTGGGATAACTCCGGGAATCCGGGAACGGCGACCGCGGGCGAGCATTACGAATCGCCGAGTCCGGCGTGGTGCGCACCGGGCGACCAGGCCAGCGGCCCGATCGCCATGGCTGTGTCGCCACGCCACGGCCGGATGAATTACCGGAAACCGGTCACCAAAAGAATCTTGAAAGAATTGGCCGGGCCCCGCGCCAAGACACGCCATTCGGCCGATGGCACCTTCGTGCGTGCCCGCGTAACGTTGAACATCGCTCTGTGTCACCGGTCGTCGACGGGGAGACAGCCATGGGCAGCTCGGGGGCCGCGCGATGGAGCCACTATCGCCACGGCCGGTTCGCTGATCCAGGAACGGGTTTGTCGATGGACCTGAGCGGGTTCGCCATCGAGCCCGACCGGCTGGACGCGCTGTCGCCCCGGCTCATGCGGGCACTCACCGCGATGACCGACCTGGAGAACGGCGCGCTCGCCAACGCCGACGAACGGCGCCAGGTCGGCCACTACTGGCTCCGGGCACCCCACCTGGCCCCCACCTCGGTGCTGGACAACGACATCCGGGCCAGCTGGCGGGCCATCACCGAGTTCGCCGACCGCGCCCGCGCCGGCTTCGACACCGTGCTGCACGTCGGCATCGGCGGCTCCACCACCGGACCGCGCCTGCTGTGTGACGCCTGGCGCGACCGGGGCGGGCTGCGGGTCAGGATCCTGGACAACGCCGACCCCGACGGTGTCGTGCCGGTCCTGCGCGACCTGGACCGCACGCTGGTCTCGGTGGTGTCCAAGTCCGGCATCACGCCGACGCCCTGGCAGGTCGTGCGGGAGCTGGAACGGGCATACGCCGCCGGCGGCGTCGACTTCGCCAAGCACGCGGTCGCCACCACGGTTCCCGGCAGCGACCTCGACCGGCACGCGCGGGACAGGGGGTGGCTGGCCAGATTCCCGATGTGGGACTGGGTCGGCGGCCGCACCTCGGTCACCTCCTCGGTCGGGCTGCTGCCGGCGGCACTCGCCGGCGCGGACATCGCCGCGTTCCTCGCCGGCGCGGCCGAGATGGACGTGCTCACCCGCCGCCGCTCGGTCCGGCACAATCCGGCCGCGCTGCTGGCGGCGGCCTGGTTCCACCTCGGCGACGGGCAGGGTGACCGGAACATGGTCGTACTGCCCTACCGCGACCGGCTCACCGTCCTGCCCGGCTGGATCCAGCAGCTGGTGATGGAGTCGGTGGGCAAGAAGGCAGGCCGCGACGGCCGGATCGTGCACCAGGGCATGACCGTGTACGGGCACAAGGGCGTCACCGACCAGCATTCCTACCTGCAACAGCTGTGCGACGGCCGGGACGACTCCTTCGTCACCCTCATCGGCACCCACCATGGCGAGACCGAGCGGGCACTGGAGCTGGCCGACCACCTGGTGTGTGGGCTGTTCGGCACGCACGCCGCGCTGGTGGCCCGCGGCCGCCCGGTCGCCGTGCTCATGCTGCCCGACTACCGGGAGCGGGCGGTCGGCGCGCTGCTCGCCCTCTACGAACGCGCGGTCGGGCTGTACGCGGAGCTCATCGACGTCAACGCCTACCACCAGCCGGCCGTCGACAAGTACGCCGCCATGCCGATTCTGGCTCTGCAGCGGGAGATCATCAGTCAGCTGCGGACGTGTGCCGAGCCGTCCACGGCACGGTCGCTCGCCGCGTCGATCGGCCGGCCGGACCAGGCCGACCTGGTGCACCGGTTGCTGGAGCATCTCGCGTTCGCCCGCCCGGACCTCGTCAGCGCCCCGTTCGGCGGCTCGCCGGAGGACACCGGCTATCTCGCGGTGGGGGAACGCACGCATGCCTGAGGACACCGCCGTCACCCCGTCTTCGTCCATTGTGGACGCGGTGCCGGATACCGGCCGTGCAGGTCCACAAAGTACTCAGTGGGAAAACCCCATGCTGTCGGGTAGAACTGGTGGTGGTACACGATGACGAGTGAGCTGACCGAAGAGCACGGCGTGACCAGGGTGGCCGTCGAGGCCACGGCACGACCGAGGACCGACTCCCGGCTGACCGGTCCGGCGGCGAACCTGGTGCGGCGCCTGGGAAGTGCGCGCATCTGGCACGTCAGCAGCACGGCAACCGGCGGCGGGGTCGCCGAGCTGCTCTGGTCCTCGATCGCCCACCAGCAGACCCTCGGACTGCCCGCCGGCTGGCTGATCGCGGACGCGGAACCGGAGTTCTTCCAACTCACCAAACGAATCCACCACGGCCTGCACGGCCGGGCGACCACCCCGTTCACCCCGGCCGACGACCAGTTCTACCGCGACGTGACCACGAGGTCGGCCGCGCAGCTGGCCGAGCACATCCGTCCTGGCGACGTCGTGCTGTTACACGACCCGCAGACCGCGGGCATCGCGGCGCACCTGATCGACGCCGGCGTGCGGGTCGGCTGGCGCTGCCACATCGGCACCAGGTCGACCAACGCGCAGGCGGAGGCGACCTGGGACTTCCTGCGGCCGCACCTGGGCGCAGTGCCCCGGCACGTGTTCACCGTCGCCGACTTCGCGCCGCACTACCTACGCCAGGAACGGATCTCGGTGATCGCCCCGTCGATCGACCCGGACACGGTGAAGAACCAGGAGCTGTCCGCCCGGCGGATCGACGAACTGCTCGCGGGCATCGGCCTGTTCGGGCCGGCCACCAGGTCGGGGGTGGGCACGACCATCCAGGACCAGCCGCTGCCGGCGGGCGTTCCGTTGGTCACCCAGGTCTCCCGGTGGGATCCGTTGAAGGACATGACCGGGGTGCTGCGCGCCTTCGCCGACTTCGTGCCGTCGCCGGCACAGCTGTTGCTCGTCGGGCCGGACCCGGCCGACATTCCCGACGACCCGGAAGGCGCCGAGGTGTTCGCCGAGGTGTCCGCGTTGCGCGCGCGGCTGCCCGCGCCGCTGCGCGCGCGGGTACATCTGGTGGTGTTGTCCCTGGCGGACACCGCGGACAACGCGTTGGTGGTCAACGCGATCCAACGCCGGTCGACCGTGGTGGTGCAGAAAAGCCTCCAGGAAGGTTTCGGGCTCACCGCCACCGAGGCGATGTGGAAGGCCAGGCCCATTGTCGCGTCGGCGGTGGGCGGGCTGCTCGCCCAGTTCACCGATCGCGTGGACGCGCTGCTGGTGAATCCGCTCGACCTGGCGGGTTTCGGCGCCGCGGTGAACGAGTTGCTCGCCAATCCGCGCTATGCCGCCGATCTCGGTGCGGCCGCCCACCGGACCTGTGCGGACAGATTTGTCGTCACCCGCGAGCTGGGAGATTATCTGGACTTCTACGGCACCCTAATCTGATATCGACAACGGCACCTGCTCACGCGGTGACAATCACGCGGTGACCATCGGGTCCGGTGCCGCCGCCCGCGCGAACGTGCGGTGTGCGAGCACGGCCAGGCCGACGGCGACCGCGAGCAGGCCCGCCGTCGGCAGGTACTCGGCGGGGGCCGCGTCGTCGACGGACGCGGTGAGCCGGAAATAGAGCATGATCCCGTCGATGCCGGCGGAGATGCCGGTCGCCAGGCCGGCGAACACGAGCGGGGTCGTGCCGCCGGGGGCCAGGGTGGCGCCGAGTGAGGTGAGCACCGGCACCGCCGCGACGGCCGTGGCGACCAGCAGCACCGGCGTGAGAATCTCGGCGGTACCGGCGGTGGCGGTCAGCCGCAGCAGCACCAGCGCGACCACGACCCCGCCAAGAACCGCGATGCCGGTCACCGTGCCGGCCCGTGCCCTGGCGACGGCCACTCCCGCGGCCAGCGCCGTCGCGGCCAGGATCGCCGATCCCCCGGTGGCCAGTTCGCCCGGCTCCATCGCCACCGCCGAGACGAGGGTGAACATCGTGCCGAGCAACAACCCGGCGACCGCGCCGGCGAGCAGGACCTGCCGGCCGGCGACCACGCCGGCGATCACCGCGGCGAGCACGCTGACCCCGAGCATGACCGAGCCGACGACCAGCGCGTGCTGGGCGAGCTGCTGGTTGAGCTCGGCGGCGGTCGGGACGGCGGCGTCGCCGACCACGATCCGCGGGCCAACGCCCGCGCTCGGGCTCTCCCACAGGTGGTACACCAGCGGCGAGGCGGCCGCGACGGCGCAGGCGATGGTCACCGGCCAGCCCGGGCGGGGCTCCGGCTGGTCGGCAACGGGTGCGGTCCGCGCCGCGACGACCGTCGCCACCACGACGACCAGTCCGACCGCCGGCACGGCGAGGTGGTTGCCGAAGGCGAGGTGGATCCCGACGGTGCCCGCGGACATGAACGCGACCAGCGTGGCGCCGAACCCGATCGCGCCCAGGGTCCTTCGCCCGGCCTGCCAGGTGGCTGTCGCCGCCCCCAACGCGCCGACCAGCAGCAACGGCACGGCGACCGCGCCGAGGACGATGTGGGCCGAGCCCGTCGGGGCGCCGAGGTCCTCCGGTAAGAACAGCAGCACCGCGGTCGGCGTGGTGCACAGCGAGCCGACGATCAGGAGCACCCGCCACGACCGTCCCGGCCACAGCTGCCAGGCGATCAGCGCGAGCGCCAGCGTGCCGACGGGGGCGTAGGTGGCGAGCGGAGTGTCCTGGTCACCGAAGCCGACGACGGGGACGTAGAAGGTGTTGATCCGCGCGGTGACCAGGGCGCCGATGCCAAGAACCACATATTTCACGTGCACCGCCATCCCCCGCCGACTCCGATCGGGTGATCCTACTCATAACGGAATTCCGGATCAGAACAAACTGGTCCAGTAGCTCCAGAATTCGGCCAGGACGAGCGCGGCGATGATCACGAACCAGGCCGCGAGTACCGCGGAGTGGTATCGCCACAGCGATTCTCCGGCACGCCGGGTGTTTTCGGCGGCACGCAGCGTGTCCAGGGTCGTGTACCAGAAGATCGGGATGGTCACGACCCACACCACCATGCAGTACGGGCACAGGGCGTGGATGTCGTACAGGCTCGCGATGATCAGCCAGTGCACGAACAGCACGCCGAATGCCGTGCCGACCTGCATGCCGAGCCGGAACCAGAGCGGCGGCACGAACCCGGCCAGCCGGACCACCCCGACGGTGACCACGACGGCGAACGCGGCGATTCCCAACAGGGGGTTGGGAAAGCCGAACGCCTCGGCCTGTGCGGAGTCCATCACCGAGCCGCAGGAGATGATCGGGTTGAGCGAGCAGGTCGGCACGTGGTCCGGGTCCCGCAGCACGGCGAGCCGCTCCAGGAGCAGCGCCGTGGCCCCGGCGAGGCCGATCGCGCCACCGATGACGTAGAGCCAGGCCACCCCTTTCGACGCGCCGACGGTCACCCGAGCGCCTCGTCGATCGTGTCCCGCAGCTCCCGGTCGACGTCGCTGAACTTCTCGCCGGTCGGCGCGAACCGCTGGCCGTTGACGAAGATCGTCGGCGTGCTGTCGACGCCGACCCGCTGGCCGGCGGCCACGTCGGCGTCGATGCGCGCGGCCACCGCCGGCGCGGCGATGTCGGTGTGGAACCGGTCGAGATCGAGGCCGATCTCGGTGGCGTAGCGGTCGAACAGGGTGGCCGCCCGGTCCTCGTCGTCGCTGAGCCGCTCCCCGCTGTCGTCGACCGCCCACTGTTGGTAGTTGTCGTACAACGCGTGGTACATCTCGAGGAACTTGTCCTGGTTGGCCGCGGCCTCGGCGGCGCGGGCGGCCGGCTGGGCCAGCGGGTGGGAGTCCAGCGGGAAGTTGCGGGTGACGAAGGTGATCCGGCCCGCGTAGTCGGTCTCCACCCCGCTGGTCACGTTGCGGTAGTACGCGGCGCAGGCCGGGCACTGGTAGTCGAGGAACTCCACGACGGTGACCTTGTTGCCTGGCGCGGTGGTCAGCGTGTCGCTGTCCGCGCTCGCGCGCAGCTCCCGCGGAATCTCGCCCTGGGTGGTGGTGTTGTCACCGCCGGTGTCGTTACCGGTGTTGCCGTCGGTGTTGTCGCTGTCGGACCTGTTGAACAGCAGGATGCCGCCGATGACGAGCACGGCGATCACCACGATCGCGACCGTGGTGATCACGTTCGCCGATGGCCTCCTGGACTTGCGTGTCATGCCTTGGTGCGCCCTTCGCCGGGTTTTCCCCATGATCTGCCAGAAGGTCGTACCGAGCCGTGACGCGGTTCCCGGGTGTCGGCGAGACCACCCGAAGGTGGTCCCGCCGTGGCAGGCCTAGAAGTCCTCGTCGAAGTTGACGGTGCCGGTGACCGCGACCTGGTAGGCCGACACCCGGCGTTCGAAGAAGTTCGACAGTTCCTGGACGTCCTGTAGTTCCATGAACGCGAACGGGTTCTTCGACCCGTACTCCGGTTCCAGGCCCAGCGCGGCCAGCCGCCGGTCGGCGACATGCTCGAGGTACGCGCGCATGTCGGCGATGGTGAGCCCGGCGACACCGCCGGTGAGCAGGTCCCCGGCGAACTGGACCTCGGCGTCGACGGCCTCGCGCAGCATCTGGCGCACCCGCGCGTGCAGGTCGTCGTCGAACAGGTCCGGTTCCTCGCGGCGCACGGTGTCGACCACGTCGAACGCGAAGGTCATGTGCATGGACTCGTCGCGGAACACCCAGTTGGTGCCCGACGCCAGGCCGTTGAGCAGACCCCGGGAGCGCAGGAAGTAGACGTAGGCGAAGGCGCCGTAGAAGAACAGGCCCTCGATGCACGCCGCGAAGCAGATCAGGTTGAGCAGGAACGCCCGCCGGTCGTCCTTGGTCTCCAGCCGGTTCAGGTGCTCGATCGAGTCGATCCACTTGAAACAGAACTCGGCCTTGGCCCGGATGGAGGGAATGTTGTCCACCGCGGCGAAGGCGGCCACCCGTTCCTGCTCGTCGGGCAGGTAGGTGTCGAGCAGCGTCAGGTAGAACTGGACGTGCACGGCCTCCTCGAACAGTTGCCTGGACAGGTACAGCCGCGCCTCCGGCGCGTTGACGTGTTCGTACAGGTTCAGCACCAGGTTGTTGGCGACGATGGTGTCGCCGGTGGCGAAGAACGCGACCAGCCGGTTGACCAGATGCCGTTCGGCGGCGGTGAGCTTGTTCAGGTCGGCGAGGTCGGAGTGCAGGTCGACCTCCTCGACCGTCCAGGTGTTCCTGATCGCGTCCCGGAAGCGTTCGTAGAACAGCGGGTAGCGCATCGGGCGCAGGGTCAGGTCCATGCCGGGGTCGAGCAGGGCCTGGCTGGTGTTCTCGGCGGTGGTCACTGGCATGCCTCACAGGTTTCTGGGTTCTCGATCGAGCAGGCGGCGGCGGTGGTGACAGTCGCCTGCTGGATGCGGGTCGCCGGCCGCGACCTCAGGTAGTAGGTGGTCTTCAGCCCGGACTTCCAGGCGTGGCGGTACATTGAGGACAGTTTGCCGATCGTCGGCGAGGCCACGAACAGGTTCAGCGACTGGCTCTGGTCGACGTAGGGGCCTCTGGCGGCGGCGAGGTCGATCAGCGCGCGCTGGGGCAGCTCCCACGCGGTGCGGAACAGTTCCCTTGACTCGGCGGGCAGCGCGCTCAGGCCCTGCACCGAGCCGTCCGCACGCTTGATCCGGTCCCGGGTGTCCTCGGTCCACAGCCCGTGTTTCCTCAGCTCCGCCACCAGATAGGAGTTGATCTGAAGGAACTCGCCGGACAGCGTCTCCCGTTTGAACACATTGGACACCTGCGGCTCGATGCACTCGAAGCAGCCGGCGATCGACGCGATGGTGGCCGTCGGCGCGATGGCGATCAGCAACGAGTTCCGCAGCCCGGTTTCGGCGATCCGGTCCCGCAGCGCCGCCCAGCGTTCGGTCTGGGTCGGGACGACGCCCCACAGGTCGGGTTGCAGACTGCCCTGCTCGGCCCGGGTCTGCTCGTAGGCGGGGTGCGGTCCCTCGGCGGCGGCCAGCTCGGCGGAGGTCTCCAGCGCGGTCAGGTAGATGTCCTCGGCCAGCCGGGTGGACAGCTCCTTGGCCTCGGGCGAGTCGAAGGCCAGGCGCAGCCGGAAGAACACGTCCTGCAGGCCCATCACGCCCAGCCCGACGGGCCGCCAGCGCGGGTTGCCCCGGGCGGCCTGCTCGGTGGGGTAGTAGTTGATGTCGATGACCCGGTCGAGGAAGGTGACCGCGGTGAACACGGTCTCCCGCAGCCGGTCCCAGTCGATCTCCGTGCCGGTCAGGTGCGCGCCGAGGTTGATCGAGCCGAGGTTGCACACCGCGGTCTCCTCGTCGGCGGTGACCTCGAGGATCTCGGTGCACAGGTTGGAAAGGTGGATGACGTTGCCGGCGTCGGCGGTCTGGTTGGACGTGCGGTTCGCGGTGTCCTTGAACGTCATCCAGCCGTTGCCGGTCTGGGCGAGCGTGCGCATCATCTTCGCGTACAGGTCCCGCGCCTTCACCGTGCGCACCGCGCGGCCGGCCCGCTCGGCGGCCCGGTAGGTCTCGTCGAAGGCCGGACCCCACAGGTCGGGCAGCTCCGGCAGTTCGTCCGGGTCGAACAGTGACCAGTCGGCGTCGGCCTCCACCCGGCGCATGAACTCGTCGGGGATCCAGTTGGCGATGTTGAGGTTGTGCGTGCGGCGCGCGTCCTCGCCGGTGTTGTCCCGCAGTTCCAGGAACTCCTCGATGTCCGGGTGCCAGGTCTCGAGGTACACGCAGGCCGCGCCCTTGCGCCGCCCGCCCTGGTTGACCGCGGCGACCGAGGCGTCCAGCGTGCGCAGCCAGGGCACGATGCCGTTGGAATGCCCGTTGGTGCCCCGGATCAGCACGCCCCGCGAGCGCACCCTGGACCACTGCACGCCGATGCCGCCGGCGAACTTCGACAGTCGCGCGATCTGCCCGTAACGCTCGTAGATCGACTCCAGCTCGTCGCGCGGCGAGTCCAGCAGATAGCAGGATGACAGCTGGGTGTGGCTGGTGCCGGAGTTGAACAGCGTCGGTGAGCTGGGCAGATACGCCAGTGAGGACATCAGCCGGTAGAACCGGATCGCCTCGGCCGGCGTGTCCGACAGTCCACATGCGACACGTAGCAGCCAGTACTGCGGGCGCTCGATGACCGCGCGGCTGTTGGGGTGGCGCAACAGATAGCGGTCGTGGACCGTGCGCAGCCCGAAGTACTCGAACCGCAGATCGCCGTCGTGGTCGACCGCGTCGTCCAGCTTGCGCGCGTGGGTGGTGACGAAGCTCGCCGTCTGGTCGCCGATCAGCCCGTGCTCGTGGCCGAGCGCGATGGCCTGGCTGAACGAGTGGATGCCGTTGCCGCGGACCTCCTTGTCGACGAAGGTCGCCAGCAGGCGCGCCGCGAGCCGGGAGTAGGCGGGCTCCTCGGCCACCAGCTCGGCCGCGGTCTGGATCGAGAGGCGGTCCAGCTCGACGGTGGTCGCGCCGTCGTACAGGCCGCTGACGGTCTTCGTCGCGACCCGCATTGGGTCCACATTGGACAGACCGGTGGCGCAGCGCTCGACGGCGCGCACGATCTTGGTGAGGTCGACGTGCTCGACCTCGCCGCCGCGTTTGCGTACCCGCATCGTCGGCCGTTCGGTGTCGTCGGCTTCCCGCATGCCGACCTGGCTTGTCGTCACAGCTCTCTCCTCGTGAGCTCGATCCGACCGGTTCCAGTCCGAAGTGGACACGCGAGGACCCATGGCGGTGCCCGTGAACGGCACCGCCGATGTCCGCACGCCCTCCCTCGGGGCCTGGAGACCGCGCCCACCCGCGGCGCGGGCAGGCGAGCTGGCAGGTCTTCGGACTCGCGGGCAGCCGAACCCGGGCGCGTCGACGCGCCAGGAGTCGGTGGTCTACTGGCCGTCGCTTCCCGGACTCGCGTCCAGTGCTTCGTGACGGCGGTCGTTCCCGTTCACCGCTGCGGGGCAGTCCCGGACTCGCACCGGGTTCCCTCTTGCGACGGACGCCCCATGGCGTGGACGTCCGAACCAGCTCGCTGAGCACAATACATGGAGTCCGCGACTCTTCCGGCACCCATATGTTGTGTCGGCGTGTCGGTCACGTGCCGACGACGGTGATCGCCCGTGCGCTGGCGTCGAGGTCGTGCCAGGTGTTCGCCGACCACTCCGAGATCGCGCCGTCGGTGCCCAGCCGGTACACCCGGTCGGCGCCGACCGCGACGTCAGCCGCGCCGTCGCCGATGCGCCGCCAGTCGTTCGGGCTGTCCCGGTAGACGCGCACCCCGCCGTCGTCGTCCATCGCGACCAGACCGGCGCCGCCCACCCGGATCGTCTTCGCGGCGCCGCCGATCCGGCGCCACCGCCCGTCGACCTGGTCCCATTCCTGCACTTCCGTGCGGCCCGCGGTCAGCCGGTACAGCGTCTCCCCGCCGACGACCAGGGTGTCCCGCGGATCCAGGGTGTCGGTGACCCAGGTCCAGTTCTCGGGAGTGCCCTCGTAGCGGAACAGGTCCGTGCCGCTCGGGCTGGAGGCGAAGATGCCGGCCGGGCCCGCGTACAGGTGCCTGGCCTGTCCGCCGACCAGCAGCCAGGACTTGTCCTGCGGCACCCACGCCCAGACCGCGGCCCGGTCCGGCGCGAGCCGGAGCAACTGGTCCTGCCCGACCACCAGCTCCGCCGGGCGTTCACCGGTATAGGACCAGTTGCCCGGCGAGTGGTACTGCGCGATGTGCCCGACACCGGGCGAGATGGCCCACAGCCCGGCGCCGCCGCCGTGCACCGACGCGGCGTGGGCGCCGATCGTCGTCCACCGCCGCGTCGCCGGGTCCCAGGACCGCACCGCGTCACCGGTCGGCGTCAGCGCCACCAACTGGGTCGCGATGTGCGGGACGGGGGCGGGGGTCGTTGGCCGCGGACCGTTCCCCGGGGTCGCCACCAGCAATGTCGCCGCCACGGCCACCGCGGCCGCGGCCGCGTGCGACAGCCACAGCCTCGACCGGCGGGTGGGCGCCGGTTCGGCCTCCGGTGGGAGTTCGGGCACCGCGACGGGGTCGGCCGCCGGCTGCGCCGCGGCCGCCTGCTCGTGCAGCGTGCGCGCCCGCGTCAGCCGTAGCTCGCGGCCGGCCTGGTCGCGGGTGCGGTCGCGCACCACCTGCTCCAGCAGATGCAGCGGGATCAGCTGTGCGCCGGAGCGGTACATGCTCCACGCCGTGCGCCCGCCCATGTAGCGCACCGCGAGTTGGCGCACCGTGTGGTCCTTGGTGAGGTCCCGGAGGAACACCGCGAGCTCGTTGGCCTGCCTCGACGTGCCCCTGAGATCGCCCTGGGGGCGGCCAGGGCTTCTCGCCGACTGGTTCACCAGCGCTCTGTCGTTCACGGACAAACTCCTTGGCCCGGCCCTGCTTCGCGGATTCGACGCCGGCCGCCGAGGACGGGTTCCGGTTGTCCGCGGACAACTGGTTGTCCGTCCGCGCAGCCGTACTGAGCTGGGATTTCGCCTGATCTCCGTGGACCGGCGGTGTTCGCAGGACCCACCATCGGCGGCATACCAACACATGGAGGCGACATGAGGGAACTCTCCACCGGGGTGATCGACGGCCGGCTGCTCGGCTGGGACGGCGACGACTCCACGACCAGCCAGGTCTTCGTGCCGGGCACGGCCACCGACACCGAGATCGCGTTCGAGTTGCGGCGCACGGAGGACGACCGGCTCGCGCTGCCGGTCTACCGAACGATCGAGGACCTGGTGCGCTGCTGTGGCGCGGCGCAGGCCTGGATAGGCGTGTACGCCGACCGCGTCGAGGACTGCGCGGCGCTGTGTTCGGCCGACCTCGTCGTGTGGGACGCGGAGGTGACGGGATGACCGACTTCGACGTCGAGCCGTCGGTGCTGGCCACCGTGTCGACCAAGCTGTCCCTGGCGGCGTCCATAGTGGACGGTGTGCCCGCGTCCCCGCCGCCGCCACAGGCAGGCGACTGCACCGCCGTGGTCGCCATGGGCCTCGCGTCGCTGTGCAACACGACCGATTCCGTGGCCGTCGGTCTCCAGGGGGCCCGCGCCGAGGTGGACAACACGCTGCGCGAGTACCAGCAGCGAGACCAGACCGAGGCCAACGCGTACGCGGGGAGGTCCTGATGCCGCTCGACACGTGGGTGAAGGGTGACCCCGGCAGTCTGCGCGCGACGGCGGGCTGGGTGCGGGAGCTGTCCCGGGCCACCTTCGACGCGGGCAGTGCCGCCCGCGAGGCGGCGGGGATCTCGGAGTCCGGCTGGACCGGCTCGGCGGCCGATGCCTTCCAGACACGAGTGGTCAGCGCGGTCGGCGATGTCGACCGCATCGCCGCGCGGCACGTCGAGTCCGCCGCCGCGCTGGACCGGCACGCCGCCGACCTGGACACCGTGAAGAGCCGCATGGCACAGGCGCGCGAGGTGGCCGCGGCCGCCGGGCTGACCCTCACCGCGACGCACATCCTCGACCCCGGCGGCCCGCCGCCGGCGGCCGCACCGTTGCCAGGCGACCGCTGCCCGACCGCCGCCGAGCAGAGCGCGGTCACCGCCGCACAGGCCGCCGCCGCCGACTACGCCGCCAAGATCAAGGCGTACGGGGAATGCACGCGGACCGTCACCGAGGCCGGTGAGCTGGAGTTGGCGTCCCAGACCACGCTGCGCGACTTCTTCGGCGCCATCCCCGGCGAGATCTTCGGCTCGATCAGCCTGCTGGGCATCGCGGCGACCGCTGTCGGGACGGCGGTCGGCAGCCGCTTCACGTCGGTGACCGACGCCGCCGCCCAGCTCAGCACGGCCGCGTCGCATGCCGCCGCGCACGACACCGCCGTGGCGGCGGGCAGGTTCGCCGCCGGCGGCCTGCCGGCCCAACTCGCGCACGGGATGACCATCACCGTCGGCAACCCCATGGCCCCGGGCACCGGTCCGGTCGCCGCGGTGGTCAAGAGCGTGCCGAGGGTCGGTCTGGTGATCACCGCCGCCGGCCTCGGCCTCGACATCGCGAAAGACCCGTCGGTGAAGAACATCGTCGTCAGCACGGCGGCCAACGGCGCCGGACTGTTCGCCGCCACCGCGGCGACCAGCGCGGCGACCAGCGCGGCGACCAGCGCGGTGGCCGCGGCGGCGCCCGTACTGGTCGGTGCGCCGGTCGTGGTGGCCGTGGCCCCGCTCGCGGCCGGTCTGGTCGCCGGCGCGGTGACCTACGTGGTGGTGGACCAGTACGGCGGTGACGTCTACGACGCCGTCAAGGGAGCCGGTGCGACCGTGGTGGACAAGGCCCCGGGCGCCTACGAGGCGGTTACCGACAAGGCCAAGGAGGTGTTCAACTCAACCAAGGACAACTTCAAGAAGACGTTCACGTTCGGTCTGGGTTGACCCGCCGTGTTATGCATAACTCATGCATGACGAACGCCGAACCGCGAACCTCCTCGGGGCGACCGCGCTGGCCGTGACCGACCTCGCGCTCGCCGGCGCGACCCAGGCGAGCGGCACCAGTGCCAGCGGGGCAGCCGGGCTGGTCGTGCTCGTGACCACGCCGGGGTTGAGCGTGACCGAGCTGGGCAGGCGGATCGGCCTGAGCCAACCCGCCGCGGCCCGCATGGTCGACTCGTTGACCGCGAAGGGGCTGGTGCGACGGCGACCGGGGGCCGGCCGGGAAGTGCGGGTGAGTCCGACCCCGGCGGGGCGGCGGGTCGCGTCCCGGCTGCTCGCGGCCCGCGAGCAGCCGTTGCGCGACCTCGTGTCCGTGCTCGACCCGGACGAGCAGGACGTCCTGGCCGGCCTCCTCGCCAAGTTGTTGGCGCGCCTGCACACCGAGGTCGGCAGCGCGGAGCTGCTGTGCCGGTTGTGCGATCGGGCGGGTTGCACCACGAACGCGACCTGCCCGGTCGGGCAGGCCGAGCGCGACGGCTGAGCCGGTGGGTGCGCTGTTCGCGCTCGCCTCGGCGGTGAGCTACGGCCTGTCCGACTTCCTCGGTGGGGTGTTGTCCCGGCGCGGCTCGTTTGTGCGCGTCGCGCTGTTCGGGCAGCTCGGCGGCCTGGTGTCGATGGCGTGCGTGGCGCCGTTCGTGTCCGTGCGCGTGCCGGCTTTCGCGGACGTGGTGTGGGGCGGGCTGTCCGGCGTCGGGACCGGGCTCGCGATGATGTTCCTGTTCCGGGGCATGAGCCGCGGTGCGGTGAGCATCGTCGTCCCGACCAGCGCGATCGGTGGTGTCACCCTGCCCGTGCTGGTCGGCGTGGCGGTGCTCGGTGAGCGGCCGGCGCCGCTGGCCTGGGTCGGGATCGCGCTCGCGTTGCCCGCCCTGTGGTGGGTGTCGCGTGGGAGAGCGGGTGACGGGCGGGGGGTCGGGGACGGGCTGATCGCCAGCGTCGGCATCGCGGCGCAGTACCTCGCCCTCGCCCAGGCCGGACCGGAATCGGGCATCTGGCCCGTCGTCGCCGGGCGAGTCGTGTCGATCATCGCCGTCGCGGTGGCGAGCACGGCCATGCGCCGGGACACCGTGGTGCCCGATGGCGCGCATCGCGTCGGCGGTGATGTCGCCGCCGGTGTCGCCGGTGCGTTGGCCGGGTTCGCGCTCGTCTGTTACCTGTATGCCACCAGGACCGAGCTGGTCGCGATCGCCGTCGTCCTGTCGTCGCTGTACCCCGGCATTCCCGTGCTGCTCGGCATCACCGTGCTCGGCGAGCGACTCACGCGCAGCCAGGCCGCCGGCCTGATCGCCGCCGCGGCCGCCACCGTGCTGATCGCGACGGCATGATGGTTTGCCGCGTGCGGACCGGTCCCGGGTAGCCCTGTGAGAATCATGCGATGGCCGGAGGGGTGGGGGAAGCACTGCGGGTGCGGGAGTTCCGGTACCTGTGGCTCGCCGAGCTGGCGTCCATCGCGGGGGACCAGTTGGCGCGGGTCGCGCTCGCGGTGCTCGTGTACGGGCGTACCGGGTCCGCGGTCTGGGCGGCGGTGACCTACGCGCTGACGTTCCTGCCGGCGTTGCTGGGTGGGCTGGTGCTGTCGTGGCTGGCAGACCGCTTCCGGCGGCGGGAGGTCATGGTCGTCGCCGATCTTCTGCGGGCGGTGCTGGTGGCGGTCATGGCGGTGCCCGCGTTGCCCTTGTGGGTGGTGTGCGGGTTGTTGGTCGTCGTGGTGTTTCTCGGGTCGCCGTTCGCCGCGGCGCAGGGGGCGTTGTTGCCCGAGGTGTTGCCGGGGGAGCTCTACGAACGTGGCCTGGCGGTCCGCCAGATCACGAGCCAGAGCGCACAGTTGGTGGGGTTCGCCGGTGGCGGAGTGCTCGTCGCGGTGCTGAGCCCGCCGGTGGCGTTGCTGGCGAACGCGTTGACGTTCGTGCTGTCGGCCATGCTGATCCGGTTCGGGGTGGCCGATCGGCCACGGCCCGGCGCGGCGCGTACCGACAAGGGTTCTGGCACCGCCGCCGTGCTCGCCTCGATCGCCACCGACCCTCGGCGACGGGCACTGGTGCTGCTCGCCTGGCTGGTCGGCTGGTATGTCGTGCCAGAAGGGCTGGCCGCGCCGTACGCGGACCAACTCGGCCTCGGCGCGGCGGCGGTCGGGGTGCTGATGGCGGCCGATCCGCTGGGCAGCGTGCTCGGGGCCTGGCTGTTCACCCGGTTCGTGCCGAGTCGGGTCAGGAGTCGGTTGACCGGGGTGCTCGCGGTGGCCGCCGGCATCCCGTTGGTGCTGACGCTGTTCCGGCCTGGCCTGCCGGTCACGGTCGTGCTGTGGGGGCTGTCCGGCGCGTTCAGCACGGCCTACCTGCTCCAGACCCAGGCGGACTTCATCCGGGCGACGCCGGACACCGACCGGGGCAGGGCGGTCGGCGTGGCCGCGTCCGGAATCGTTGCCGGGCAAGGGGTTGCGGTGCTCGTGGGCGGCATGCTCGCCGACTTGTGGGACCCGGCGACCGCCGTCGCGATCGCCGGGTCGGTCGGTGCCGTGCTCGCCGCGGCGGTCGCCGTGGCCGGGCACCGGGCATCGGTCACCAGCTCTTGTTCCGCATAAGCGATCTCCTTTCTGTGCCAGACAGAAATCCCTTACGCTCGAGGATTACCAGTTCTTGCCCCGCATGGTTCCCTCCTTCCGGTAGACGAGCCCGTTGGGTATAAACCCGTGCTGCCGGGACCGGTCCCCGGCACGTGGATCCCGGTCAACCGCAGCGAAGGGTCCCTTCGCTGCGTCCCGTGCAGCGAAGGGACCCTTCACTGCAGTCAGAACAGCGATGAGCTGACTACCTGGCTGTGCGGGTCATCTGTGCGGTGAGTTGGGCGATGAGGTCGGTGAGGGGCAGGTTCTGGAAGTCGGTGGTGTCGACGGTCAGTACCGGGCCCGGGATGTCGAGTGGTTCGTAGCGGCCGGCGAGTAGTTCCGCGCGGAACTCGGCGATGTTGTGTTCGTCGCGGTGGCCGGGGTGGCGTTCGCTGGCGGCTCGGTCGGTGAAGCGGCGCAGGAGGGTCGGGCCGTCGGTGACGCACTGGAGTTGGACGGCGTTGGCGCCGGTGTCGGCGAGCACCCGGTGGAAGTCCTGGCTCGCCTGCCCGCGCCGGAAGGTCGACTCGGCGATGCAGGAGGCGCCCGCGCCAAGGGTGTCGGCGAGCTGGGCGTAGAGGACCGCGATGGCGGCCGCGCCGAGTTGTTGGGACCACGCGCGATCCGACCAGCCCAGCGTGTCGAACAACGTCTCCTTGACGCGGTCCTTGCCGAACACCGGAAGTCTCATGTGGACGGCGAGTTCACGGGCCAGGGTGGACTTTCCGGTCGCCGGCGGCCCGGTGACGATGATGACGGTCGCCATCCCGGTCAGCAGCAGTGCTCGCCGCGCCAGGCCCGGCGGCCCTCGCGGACCGCGACGGCGGCGATGACCAGCGCCACCAGCGGGTCGGCCCACGACCAGCCGAGTTGGCTGTTGAGCACCAGTCCGACCAACAGGACCCCGGAAAGGTAGGTGCACAACAGGGTCTGCTTCGAGTCCGCGACCGCGCTGGCCGACCCGAGCTCCCGGCCGGCGCGCCGCTGGGCGTAGGACAGGAACGGCATCACCGACAACGACACCGCCGCCAGCACGATCCCGACCGTGGAATGCTCGGCGGCGTCCGCACCGACCAGCGCGCGCACCGACTCGACCGTGACATAGCCCGCGAGCGCGAAGAACGAGACGGCGATGACCCGCAACGCCGTCCGCTCCCTGGCCGCCGGATCCTTGCCGGCGAACTGCCAGGCCACCGCCGTCGCCGACGCGACCTCGATCACCGAGTCCAACCCGAACCCGACCAACGCGGTCGACGACGCGATCGTGCCCGCCGTGATCGCGACGATCGCCTCGATCACGTTGTAGATGATCGTCGCGGCCACCAACAGCCGGACCCGTCGGGTGAGCACGGTCCGGCGGGGATCGACCGCGCCGGTGGGGGAACAGCAACTGTCCACTGGCGACAGTTCGAGTCGGCCGGCGTCCGGGTTCATCGAGCGTCCTCGACGCAGGGTTCGTCGGGGTCGACCGCGAGCACGACCTGCACCAGCTCGCGCAACGCGCGGGCCAGGTGCGCGTCGGCCAGGGCGTAGCGGACCTGGCGGCCCTCGTAGGTGGCCACCACCAGGCCACAACCGCGCAGGCAGGCCAGGTGGTTGGACACGTTGGAGCGGGTCAGCTCGAGCTGGGTGGCCAGCTGGCCGGGATAGCTCACCCCGTCGAGCAGGGCGACCAGAATCCGGCAGCGGGTCGGGTCGGCCAGCGCCCGCCCGAGCCGAGCCAGCGCCGACTCCCGCGTCTCACACATCAGCATGAGCGAAACAGTACAGCGACCACTGATATAAAAACAGTCACGACGTCCCGTGGCGCGGTGCGTACATGATCACGACGACCCCGGCGAGGCACAGTGCGGCGCCGAGGTAGTCCCATCGGTCGGGGTGGAACTTGTCGACGATGACGCCCCAGGCGAGCGAGCCGGCGACGAAGACTCCGCCGTACGCGGCGAGAATCCGGCCGAAGTTCTGGTCGGGCTGGAAGGTGGCGACGAACCCGTAGGCACCCAGCGCGAGCACACCGGCGGCGATCCACCACAGGCCGCGATACTCCCGCCAGCCCTGCCAGATCAGCCACGCCCCGCCGATCTCGGCGATCGCGGCCAGCACGAACAGCAGCACGGACCGGACGGTCGTCATGCCGGGGACGGTATCCGGGCGCTCGCGCGGGCCGCCCACGCGTCCAGCACGTCGAGCTGCCCGCCGGGCACCGACACCTCCAGGTGTAGCGCGCCCTCGGTCGCGGTCAGGGTGAAGGTGAAGAACGAACAACACCCGGTCTCGCGCACCATCAGGTCGGCCGCCATGGCCGCCGTCTCGCCGGTCGGCGGCAACGGCAACAGTGCCCGGTTCGGCGCTGGCCGCTCGACTTTCCCGGTCGCGGTGGCGAACAGTGCGTCGAACTCGGCGATCCGCGTCGGTTGCGCCACCGTGGGCAGGGTGCACGCCGACGGTGCCCATGAACTGTTCGGATCCTGTGCCGGAGTGCTCATGCCCCCACGGTAACCGTCAGCTGGTCAGCAGCAGGACGCTGTAGACGACGATCCAGGTGGCCCAGCCGAACCAGCCGATCAGGCCGGCCACCGCGACCCGGTTGGTGCGGTTGATGGTGAAGGGGGCGGACAGCGACGAGATGAACATCAGTACGGCGCTGACGTAGCCGAGCCAGGTGTGCCAGGTGGGGTTGAAGCCGACGCCGGCGCCGGCGGTGGTGAAGCCGAGCAGCGCGATGGCGAGGAAGACCTGGTTGAAGCCGAACAGGAGGTGGTGTGCCGCCGCCAGGCCGGCGATCGGGTCCCGGCGTTGCGCGGCCGCGACCATGCCGAACCGGAACGCCTCCACCACCGTGAACGTGGCGTTCTGCATGAGTACCCCGGCGAAGCCGACCAACAGCCAGCCGTCGGTCGCCAGGTCGCCGCGCCACAGTTCCGCGAGCAGTCCGGCGGCGAACACCGTGGTACACAGCCAGGTGACGGGCACGATCACCGATGGTCCGCGCAGCCGGTCGCCGATCGCGGCCAGCGAGTCGGCGACCTCCTCCACGGACTGGCCCGAGTTCGGCATCGGCAGCCCGATCCGGATATAGATGACGTTCACGAAGATCGCCACCAGGACGAACCCGATGCCGCCCATGCCCGCCAGGCTGACGATGGTCATCGCGTGACTCCGATCCATTTTACGTTGCTTATATTCAATATAACCACCAGAAGATCGAGGCGCAAACATGGAGAGAGAGCCCGAGCGGCGCACGTACAACTCGCTGCGCCGCCTGTCGCAGGCGCACCAGACCCGCGCCGAGATCGCCGACGCCGCGCGCCGGCTGTTCGTCGCCAAGGGCTGGGCGACGACCACCGTGCGCGACGTGGCGCGCGCGGCCGGGGTCTCCGTGCCGACCGTCTACGCGGCCTACCAGAACAAGACCGGGCTGGTCTGGGCGCTGGCCGAGGCCGCGGACCTGTCCGCCGACCTGCCGCGGATGGTCGACGAGCTGGAAGCCACCGCCGACCCCCGGCAGAACCTGGCCGCGATGGCCGGCTACGACCGGCGGGTCTTCGAGCGCGCGGGCGACCTGATCGCCCTGGTGCGCGACGCCGGGCGCACCGAACCCGAACTCGCGGACTTCTACCTCCAGGCCCGGCGCAAGGCCGATGACACCCGGGTGCAGGTGTTCTCCTCCTGGCCGAGCGGCACCCTCCGCGCGGACCTGGACATCCCGACGGCCGTCGACAGCTACGCGGCGCTGTGCAACATCGACGTCTACACCACACTCACCGTCGAGCGGTCCTGGTCGCCCGACCGGGTCGAGCAGTGGTGGAGCGCGGCACTTGCCCGGGAACTGCTGAGCGGGTAGTGAGTGCGGTCACACAACCTGGGGTGCGGTCGTTGGCGTCAACGGGGCGACGGCGAGGGGGTGATCGGGTGCGTGCGACCGAGGAGCAGCGGTTCACCGAGTACGTGACCGCTCGGCTGCCCGCGCTGCGGCGCACCGCCTACCTGCTCTGCGGGGACGAGCACCGGGCCGACGACATCGTCCAGGTGACGATCACCAAGCTGTACACGCACTGGAAGCGGGCCAGCGCCGCGGACAACATGGACGCCTACGTGCGGGCGATGCTGGTGCGGGTGTTCCTCAGCGAGCAGCGGCTCGGCTGGGCCCGCAGGATTCGGCTGACCGGGGCACCGCGGGACACCCCGTCGGTGGCCGCGGACACCGGGCCAGACGTGGAGACCCGGCTGGTGTTGCTGACCGCACTCGGCCGGGTCCCGCCGAAGGCAAGGGCGGTGCTGGTGTTGCGGTTCCTGCTCGACCTGTCGGTCGCCGAGGTGGCCGGTGTGCTCGGGTGCTCGGAAGGGAACGTGAAGAGCCAGACCTCGGCCGGCCTGGCCGCGTTGCGCAGGCTGCTCAACGGACAACTGTCAGCCGTCATGGGAAGGGAGTAGCGGGATGGACCAGACCGAACAGGACGGTGCCCGGCTGCTCAGCCCGTTGCGGGACACCGAACCCGGCACGCCGTCGACGGTCAGCGTGCACCGGGCGATCCACACCGGCGCCCGGCGGCAGCGGACAGGACAGGCGCTCGGCGCGCTGGCCGTCGTCGCGGTCACCGTGTTCGGGGTGCTCACCGGCTCGACCATCCTCAATGGACAACAGAGCGCGCCGCCGGCCACCCCGGTCGGCGAGTTCGAGCCGCTGCGCCAGGAGTTCGGCGTCGGCTCGGCCGGCGGCTTCACCCCGGTCAGCTACGAGACCGGGCGGTACCGGCAGCGGGTGCTGCTCGTGCCGACCGACGGCTCGGCCGGCGACGCCGAGGTGACCATGTACGCCCCCGGCCGGTTGCCCGACCCGCCGGCGGGCGATCCCGCGCCCGAGGTGAACGGGAAGCGGGCACTGTGGACCGGCACCGCGCTCGCCTGGGAGTGGACGGCGAACGCGTGGGCGTTCGCCATGGTCGACTCGCGGGACGTCGCGCACCGGGTCGCCCAGAGCGTCGAGCCGGGCGCCGGCGCGGCGGTGAGGTTGCCGTTCACCGTGCCAGCGCCCGATTCCGGCGATCCGCGCCAGCTGGTCGGCGTGATCAGTCCATTCGGGACATCGAGCGATCCGGCCGAGGGTGGGCTGTTGGTGTTCGGCACGCGTGATCCGGTGAGCGCGGACGACGACGCGGACCGGGTGCTGGTCGGTGTTCGCCGGGACCTCACCCGGGACCTGGTCACCGGTGACCCCGGTGCCGCACCGGTGGCCACCACGCAGCTCGATGGTCGTCCGGCGGCGGTGTCCGACACGGCGGTCACCATCCTGGACACCGGTGGCGGCTATGCGATCGTCGCCGAGTCCACTGTGGTCTCGACCGGGGAGCTGACCGAGCTGGCCTCCTCGGTGCGGCTGGTCGAGAACCCGGCTGACCAGCGGTCGTGGCGCGGCGTGCCGCTGCGCTGATTCCCGCGCACCGCTTCAGGTGGCGCCCAGCGCGCGCAGCACGGTGTCGGTGACCCGGTCGAGATAGTCCGGCTCGACCGGGGCCTGGCGCACCACCAGCCGCCAGTAGATGAGCCCGGCCACCATGTCCTGCGCGGTCTCCAGGTCGGCGTCGGCCGGCAGCTCACCTCGGGCCGCCGCCTGTTCCAGCCGTGTCCTGGCCAGCGCGCGCCGGGGTTCGCCGATGGCGGTCGCGATCGCCTTGGCGAGTTCCGGTGTGCGGGTGGCCTCGGCCACCAGATCGGGGACGATCCGGGAGAACGGCGGCTCGGACAGCCACGCGGCGATGGCGGCCACCGAGGCGCGGAGGTCACCGCGCAGGGTGCCGGTGCTCGCCACGTCCGCCATGGGCACGCTGATCTCGGCGAGCACCGCGAGCACCATCTCCTGTTTGGTGCGCCACCGGCGGTACAGCGCGCTCTTGCCCGCGCCCGCGCGCCTGGCGACCCCTTCCATGGACAACCGCGCGTAGCCCCGCTCGACCAACTCGGCCAGTACGGCGTCGTTGATGGCGGCGGTGATGCCCGGTTGCAGCACGGCCGCCCCGGACGGTGCGCGACGGTTCATGGTGCCGAGTCTAGCGGATGGACAGGACGGTCCCGTCCGTCGTAAAGTGGTCGGGACGATACCGTCCCGTCCATCCTGAGGGAGTCCTGAATGACACCGCGTGAGCTGCTCGACCATGCCCTGGAACTGTTGCTGGCCAAGGATATGTCCGGCTTCGCCGACCTGTGGGCCGCCGAGGGCACCATGGAGTTCCCGTTCGCCCCGCCCGGCTGGCCGACCCGGGTGGACGGTCGGGAGGCGGTCCACGCCTACCTGCGCGACTACACCGACGTCTACGACCTCCAGCGCGTCACGGAGAAGATCGTGCACGAGACCACCGATCCGGCGGTGATCATCCCCGAGATCGAGGTGGCGGGGATGCTGGTGCGCACCGGCGAGCCCTACCGCAACCGCTACATCTGTGTGCTCACCGTGCGGGACGGGCAGATCGTCGGCTACCGGGACTACTGGTCGCCGACCGGCGTGAACGCGGACACCGACTTCATCGGGACACTGTCGGGGTGATCGGGCGATCGGCCTGTAGGCTGGTGGATGCCGACGGTTCGCGCGCGTTCTCTCGAGGATGTGGGCGAGGCAAGAGGGAACCCGGTGTGAGTCCGGGACTGCCCCGCAGCGGTAAGTGGGAACGAAAGCCGTCAACGAAGCACTTGGCGAGAGCCTGGGAAGCGACGGCCGGTAGGCGCGAGACGTGCGCCCACGAGTCCGAAGACCTGCCGCCGGCCCGTGCACCGACCGGTGCGCGGGGTCCGGAGCCTCTCGGGAGGGCCACGGCCGCGACTCGTTCGCGTGCGGTCCCTTCCGAGCTGGTCTTCGTGCCATCGGCATGCTCGCGAGGAGAGAGCTTGTGACCATCGGCACCACTGTGCTCGGCTACCCCAGGATCGGCCCGCGCCGGGAGCTCAAACGCGCCGTCGAACGCTACTGGGCAGGCAGGATCGACGCACCGGAACTCCAGGCGGTGGCCAGGGAGCTGCGCGCCGCGACCTGGACGGAACTGCGCGACGCCGGACTGGACTCCGTCCCGTCCAACACGTTCTCCTGCTACGACCAGGTGCTGGACACCGTCGAGCTGTTCGGCGCGATTCCCAAGCGCTTCCACGATCTCGATCTGTCCACAGTGAACACCTACTTCGCCGCGGCGAGGGGCCGCGACGGCGCCCCCGCGCTGGAGATGACGAAGTGGTTCGACACCAACTACCACTACCTGGTCCCCGAACTCGGCCCGGACACCGCGTTTCGGCTGACCGGCGACAAACCGCTTGCCGAGTACCGCGAAGCGCGCGCGCTGGGCATCGAGACCAGGCCGGTGCTGCTCGGCCCGGTGACGTTCCTCCTGCTGTCCAAATCGGACCATGAGGGCTTCGTCCCGCTCGACCTGCTCAACGATCTCCTGATGGCCTACGGCGACCTGCTCACCCGGTTGCGGGCCGAAGGCGCCCAGTGGGTGCAGCTGGACGAGCCGGCGTTCGCCGCCGACCGGACCCCGGCCGACCTCGCGGCCCTGCGGCGCGCCTACGACCTGCTCGGCGCGCTGCCCGACCGCCCGCGACTGTTGGTCACCGGCTACTACGGCGATCTGGGCCCAGCACTGGAGGTCCTCGCGAACACACCGGTCGAGGCGATCGCCGTCGACCTGGTCGCCGCGCCGGACACCAGTCACGCCACCGTGCCCGCGTTGCGGGACAAGACCCTCGTCGCCGGGGTCGTGGACGGCCGCAACGTGTGGCGCACCGATCCGGCGGCGGCACTGGCCAAGGCCGAGGCCCTGCGCGGCTCGGCCCGCGAGGTCGCGGTCTCGACGTCCTCGACGTTGCTGCACGTCCCCTACGACCTCGACGCCGAGACCGAGCTCGACCCCGATGTACGCGCCCGGCTCGCCTTCGCCCGGCAGAAGGTCTGCGAGGTCGTCGCCATCGGCACCGCGCTCGCCAAGGGCGCCGGCCCGGCGACCGACCACACGCGACAGTCGCCGCCGCGGGACGAGGACGTGCTGGCCAGGGTCGCCGCGCTCACCGACGCGGACCGGACCCGTCCGGCCTATGTGGAGCGTGCGGCCGCGCAGCAGCGCAGGCTGAACCTCCCGCCGTTGGCGACCACCACGATCGGGTCGTTCCCGCAGACCGCGGAGATCCGCCTGGCCAGGGCCGGGTTGCGCACCGATACCCTGGACGAACGTGGCTACCTGCGACAGATGCGCGACGAGATCGCCAAGGTGATCGCGCTGCAGGAGGACATCGGCCTGGACGTGCTGGTGCACGGTGAGCCCGAGCGCAACGACATGGTGCAGTACTTCGCCGAACACCTGGCCGGGGTCGCCTCGACGGAGTCGGGCTGGGTGCAGTCCTACGGCTCCCGGTGCGTGCGCCCGCCGATCATCCACGGTGACGTGTCCCGGCCGAAGCCGATGACCGTGGACTGGATCTCCTACGCGCAAAGCCTTTCGGTGAAACCGGTCAAGGGCATGCTGACCGGCCCGGTGACGATCCTCGCGTGGTCGTTCGTGCGCGACGACCAACCACTGGCCGACACCGCGGTCCAGGTCGCACTGGCGCTGCGCGACGAGGTCGCCGACCTCGAGGCGGCCGGCATCGGCATCATCCAGGTCGACGAGCCGGCGCTGCGGGAACTGTTGCCACTGCGGGCGGTCGACCAACCCGCCTACCTCGACTGGTCGGTCGGCGCGTTCCGGCTGGCCACCGCGGGCGCCGTGCCGTCGACCCAGATCCACACCCACCTGTGCTACTCGGAGTTCGGCGAGGTCATCGAGGCGATCGACGACCTGGACGCGGACGTCACCACCATCGAGGCGGCTCGCTCCAAGATGGAGATCCTCGGCGACCTCGGCACGTCCGGGTTCGGCCGCGGTGTCGGGCCCGGGGTGTACGACATCCACTCCCCACGCGTGCCCGACGAGGACGAGATCACCGACCTGTTGACCAGGGCGGCCGAGGTCGTACCGGGCGAGCGGCTGTGGGCAAACCCCGACTGCGGCCTGAAAACCCGCGGCTACGCCGAAGTGGAACCGGCGCTGCGCAACCTGGTCGCGGCCGCCCGCCGCGTCCGGGACACCCTGCGGTGATCGGTTCTCGAATCCTCGCGGCGGTCCTCGCCGGTGTCACGGTCGTCGGCCTGGTCGCGCCGGGAGGCGCGGCGGCCGCGCCGGGCGTGGCCAGAAGGCGGACGCCGCCGCGGGTTGGCTGGCCAGACAACTGGTCGACGGCGACCACTTCGAGGTCGACTTCGGCGGTGAGTTCTTCGCCGACGCCGGCCTGAAGTCCTACGCCGGCGCCACCGCGAAGGCGTCGCCCCAGGTCCGCGGCCTGGACCCGGCGAGCCTGGGCGGCCCAGCCTGGTCCAGCTGTCCGCAACGGGATCGGCCCCAGGCCCCAGTTCTGGTCTGCCCGTAACGCGACGAAGGCGTCCTTCATCGCACTGGACGGAGGTCGTCGAGGCTGAGACGTAGCCAGGTGTCGTGGGCGAGGAGGTGGAAGTCGGGGCCTCGTCCGATGACCTCGAGTTCGCGGGGGAGGGGCTCGCCGTCGGGGAGGACGAGGCGGTACTCGCCGGTCACGTGCAGCCGGTCCTCGTCGAGGACGCCGGTGGCGAGCCGGTGGGGATCGTCGTAGCCGCCGAACAGCGCGACGTGGTCGCCGTCCACGGCGATGGCGCTGGCGCCATGGACGTCGTTGTGCCAGCCGGACAGCGTGTCCTCCCGCACCCGCACGACGGGGAAGTCGGTGTAGCAGGACGTCCACGCCGTGTCGCCGTCGACGTTGAGGGCGTAGCAGTCGGCGATCGTGTCCCAGGGGTTGTCGCGGTCCATCGGGTAGCGCCAGTCCGGGGCCAACTCGGGGGAGAACCGGATCAGGCCACACTCGCCGATCGGGGTGTCGCCGTCGTCGAAGCCCCAGCCGTAGTTGCCGAGGATCCCCTCGTCGTAGTACCCCACCCAGACCTCGCCCCGGCCCGTGGCCAGCACGTGCGCGATGCCGTCGCCGAGGGTGTGTTCGGCCAGTACCGCGCCGGTGTCGTCGTAGACGATCGCGTTGCGGTCCGGGCCATCCGGGCGCCATCGGCATCGGGCGCCCACCACGAGCAGCCGGCCGTCGGGCAGCGGCTGGACGAACGGGTGGGCGACCGGCAGCCGGATTGGCGCGGCCTCGACCGGCGTCGGCGCGTGCGCGCTCACCCGGACACCGACCGGCTGTGCCGCCCGCGCGTCCGGGAACCGGGCGCCGTCCTCGCTGATGGTCGCCGACGTCAGCGTCGCCAGGTCCACGGCGGTCGCCCACAACGCGACGACCTCGCCCGCCGGGCCGACCGACGCGCTCACCCGCACCTCGCCCTGCCGGGGCGCGACGAGGTGGGCGTGGTGGCGGGCCCGGACCACGGGCGGCTCATCGTTCATCGGCACATTATTGACGACCGGTCAAACTGCAACTAGGTTAGTTCCAGTTCAAGCGGAAGGGACAGTGGTGGGTCTCAGCAGCAGAAGCGCCGTCGCGATGCACGCGCTCACCATGTTGGCGCGCTGGGACCATTCGCTGACCTCGGCGGAGATCGCGGAGAGCCTGGCGAGCAACCCGGTGCTGGTGCGGCGCATCCTGGGCAGTCTGCGCGACGCCGACCTGGTGTGGTCCACCGAGGGCCGAGGCGGCGGCTGGACGCTCGCCCGTTCCCCCCGGGAGATCACCCTCTACGACGCCTACCTCGCCGTCGAGGACGGACCGGTACTGGCCAGGCACGCCCATCCACCGAGCGAGGCGTGCGAGGTCGGGCGGCACATGCAGCACGTGCTCGAGATGGAGTTCCTCGCCGCCGAACACGCCATGGAGGAACGGCTCAGCGCGACAACCATTGCCGACCTGGTCGGGCAGGTGCTGGTCGCCGAGCGCAGGCGGGTCACGCACTGACCTCGTGGCGAACGGGACGCCCTTCCGCATGCCCTAACTGTAACTATAACAGTGGCAGTAAAGCCGAGGAGACCATCGCATGACATCCACGACCGAACGCACCGGCTCCGGGCTGACGCTGTTGGCGGTGCTGCTGCCGGCGGTGCTGGTCACGGTCATCGCCAGCGACATGGTCAACCTCATGCTGCCCTCGATCGGCGCGGAGTTCGGCGCGTCGGAGGCGGAGCTGGCGTGGGTGGTCACCGGCTTCCTGCTGGTGTTCGCCATCGGGATCCCCCTGTACGGCCGCATTTCCGACCGGGTGAGCCTGCGTCGGCTGTTCGGGTTCGCCCTGGTGACCTATGCCGCCGGGAGCCTGGTCTGCGCGCTCGCTCCGGACCTGCTCGTGCTGGTCCTCGGCCGCATCGTGATGGGCACGGGCGCGGCCGCGCTGCCGGTGCTCTCGATCATCGCGGTCACCCGGTTGCTGCCGGAGGACAAGCGCGGGATGGGCATCGGCGTCGTCTCCTCGGCCACCGGGGTCGGCACCGCCGCCGGGCCGGCCATCGGCGGCGGGCTCGGTCAGGCGTTCGGCTGGCCGGCGCTGTTCTGGCTCATGTTCGTGGTCGCACTGGTCCTGCTGCCCGCCGCACTGCGCGTGCTGCCGGGCCGGCCGCCGGCGGGGACCGCGCGGTTCGACCTTCCCGGCGGCATCCTGCTCGGCCTGGCCGCCGGCCTGGTGCTGTTCGGCATCACCCAGGCGCAGGCCGGCGGCGTCGGCGCGCTGTCGTCCTGGGGCAGCCTGGTGGTGGCGGTCGTGGCGTTCACGCTGTTCTGGTGGCGCACCGTGCGGGTCGCGCATCCGTTCGTGCCGCCGGCGTTGTTCACCAACCGGGTCTACCGGGCGGCGGTCATCGTCCTGGCCCTGGCCATGATCGTCAACCTCGGCGCGTTGGTGAACGTGGCGCTGCAGGTGGTGGACGTCAACGGGCTCACCCCGGGTGCGGGCGCGCTGGTGATGATCCCGGCCGGGGTCGCCGTGGCCGTGCTCTCGCCGGTGATCGGGCGGCTCGCCGACCGGGTCGGCACCCGGGCGCTGGTGATCACCGGTCTCACGCTCATGGGGCTGTTCGCGCTGTTCCTGTCGAGCTTCACCGCCGGCACCTCGGCGATCCCCGCCGGGATCGGCATGCTCGGGCTCAGCGTCGGGTTCATCGTGGTGATCACCCCGATCATCAGCGCGGCGGCCGGCGCGTTGCCCGGTGATCAGGTCGGCGTCGGTCTCGGCATCCTGCAGGGGACCCAGTTCCTCGGCGCGGGCGCCGGTCCGGCGTTGTTCGGGGTACTGGTGACCGCGCGGCAGCACAGCGGCGCCGGCGCGGTCAACCCGCTCTACGCCGGGCCAGGAGGCGCCTTCTCCGACGCCTTCCTGGTCATGGCGGTGGTCATCGTTCCCGCGTTGCTGGTCGCGTTCCGGATGCGCCCGACGCGGTGACGTGCCAGTCGGCGGCTTCCTGTTGCTGGCGCCAGAATTCGGCGAACCGGCCGCCGGCGGCGCGTAGCGCGTCGACCGTGCCGTCCTCGACGACGCGGCCCTCGTCGAGGAACAGCACGCGGTCGGCGTGGCTGATGCTGGTGAGCCGGTGCGCCACGATCACCCGGGTGCGGGTCCGGGCGTCCTCGGCGATGGCCCGCACCACCGCGGTCTCGTTCTCCGTGTCCAGCGCGCTGGTCGCCTCGTCGATGAGCAGTACCGGCGCGGGTTTGAGCAGTGCGCGGGCGATGCTGACCCGTTGCCGTTCGCCGCCGGACAGCGCGGCCCCGGCCTCGCCGGTGACCGTGTGCTCGCCGTCGGGCAGCCGCTCGGTGATCTCGTCGACCCTGGCCAGGCGCGACGCGGTGGCGTAGTCGTCCGCGTCGGCGTCCTGGTGGCCGGCGAGCACGTTGTCCCGCACCGTGCCGTCGAACAGGTACGGGTGCTGGAACACGACGCTGGTGAGCGCCCGGCGGGTGTCGGCGTCGAGGGTCGCGGCGTCCACCCCGTCGACCAGCACCCGCCCGCTCGCCGGCCGGTGCAGCCCGGCGATGAGCGCCAGCACGGTGCTCTTGCCGGCGCCGGACGGGCCGACGATGGCCGTGGTGGTGCCGGGCTCGATGGCGAGGCTGAGCCGGTCGAACACCGGCCGGTCCGTGCCGTGGGCGAAGGTGACCGCGTCGAACTCGATCCGCGGCGCGGTGTCGGCCGGCACGGTCGCGGTGCCCGTGTCGGCGACCGGCGCGTCGAGCACGGCGCGGATGCGCTCGATCGTCGTGCGGATGGTGCCGAGCGCGGGGGCCAGTTCGCCGAGCGTGCTGACCGGCTCCAGATACCGGGCGATCACCACGATGAGCGCGACGGCCTCCGGCGCGGTCAGCGCCCCGTCGACCGCCAGCAGGGCGGTGGTGCCCGCCAGGCCGATCAGGGCGACCTGGCTGACGACGCTGAACAGCAGCTGTCCCGGGATCTGCATGAGCACCAGCCGCAGCGTGGCGCTGTGCTGTGCGGCCAGCGCCGCGCCCGCGCCGCTGCGGGTGGCGGCCACCCGGCGGGCGGCGCGCAGTGCCTGCTGGGTGCGGGCGAACTCGACGATCCGTTCGGTCAGCGTGCTGTTGGCCTCGGCGGCGACCCCGTCGGCGGCGCGTGTCGCGCGCCCGGCCGCCGCCAGCGCGCCGAACAGCAGCGGCACCCCGGCCAGCGCGGCCAGCCCGAGCGGCAACGAGACCGGCAGCAGCGCGAATGCGATCGCCGCCGGCAACAGCACCGCGCCCAGCAGCGGGGTGAGCAGGTTGACCACGAGCCCGACCAGGTCCGGCCCGGTCGCCGCGACGGCCTGGCGGGCGGTCGCCGTGGTGGTCGCGGTGAACCAGGCCAGCCGGATGCGGGTGAGCCGGTCGGCGAGGTCGTGCTGCACGGTGTCCAGCACGGCGAACCCGAGGTCGAAGCCGAGCCTGGCGGTGCGCGCGTCGACGGCCCAGCCGGCCACGGTGACGGCGGTGAGCGCGCCCAGCCAGGGCAGGGCGTCGTCGGGCGTGCGGCCGAACAGTGCGCCGACCAGCGGCACGAGCAGCACAGCGCCGATCGCGCGCAGTACCACCGAGACGATCGCGAGCGCGGTGTACACGCGGACCGTGCCCCGGCGGTGCGGCGGGATCAACCGCAGGTAGGTGCGGATCATCGGAGTGCCCCTTCGACCGTGGTGGCGGCGCGGGACTCCCAGAGCCGGTGGTAGCGGCCGCGTGCGGTGAGCAGTGCGTCGTGGGTGCCGGTCTCGGCGACGCGGCCGTGGTCGAGCACGACGATCCGGTCGGCGTCGGTGATCGTGTGCAGCCGGTGGGCGACGACCAGCACGGTGCGGTTGCCGGCCAGGCGGCTGAGGGCCTGCTGTACCTGGTACTCGGATTCCGGGTCGGCGAACGCGGTGGCCTCGTCGAGGATCAGCACCGGCGCGTCGGCGAGGATCGCGCGGGCGATCGTGAGCCGTTGTCGTTCGCCGCCGGAGAGCCCGCCGCCGCCGTCGAGCACGGTGTCGTATCCGGCCGGTAGCGCCAGGATCCGGTCGTGCAGGTGGGCGGCGGTGGCGGCGGCCACCACGTCGGCGGTGCCGGCGTCGGGCACGGCGAGCGCGATGTTGTCGTGGACGGTGCCGTGCACGAGTTGGGCGTCCTGGAACACGAACCCGACCCGCGCGTACAGCTCGTCGGCGGTGAGCGAGCGGATGTCCTGGCCGCCGACGCGGATCGCGCCGCCGTCGACGTCGTGGAACCGCGCGAGCAACCCGGCCAGCGTCGACTTGCCCGAACCGGACGGGCCGACCAACGCGGTCACCGTGCCGGGTTCGAGTGTCAGGCTGATGCCCGTGATCACCGGCACGTCCGGCCGGTAGCCGAAGGTCACGTCGTCGAACTCGACCAGTCCTTGCGCGGCACCGGTCCCCGGGTGCTCCTGGGTCGCCAACTCCCGCTCGTCGAGCACGACGCTGAGCCGCCGGGCGGCCAGGAGTCCGTCGCGGATTCCGCCGAGCCCGTAACCGATGCCGAGCAGGCGTGCGCCGAACGTGGTGCCCAGCAACAGGAACGGCAACAGGTCCAGCGGTGCCATGCTGCCCGAGGTGACCAGCGGCGTGCCGGTGGCGGCGATGAGCCACAGGAAGGTCATCGGCCGGGTGGCGAGGTCCATCACGGTTTTCTTGCCGGTGAACGGCCGCTGCCACTCGCCGAGGAAGGTGACGTACTCGTCGAGCCTGCGGCGGAAGGTGGCGGCGGTCGCGCCGCCGAACACCCGGATCACCGGCTGGCCCTCCAGGTAGGCGGCGGCCTCGCCGGACATCCGGTCCGCGAACCGGTTGGCCTGACCGATCTTCTGGCCGGACTGCATGATCATGACGGTCATGCTGACCAGGTAGACGAGCACCGGGAGGAACAGAACCAGCGCGAGCCGCCAGTCCACCGCGAACAGGTACCCGAGCACCGCGACCGGCGCGACGACCGCCGCGACCGCGTCCGGCACCGCGTGGGTGACCAGGTAGTGCAGCGACAGGGTGTCGTCCTGGACGAGCTTCTTGACCGACCCGGAGCCGCGTTCGGTGAACCAGCCGAGGGGGAGCCGGGCGAGCTTGTCCAGCAGCCGGACGCGAAGGTCGCGTTCGAACCGGGCGTCGACCAGGTGTAGCCAGAGCAGCAACGCCGAGCCGAGCACCGCGCCCGCGCCGAGCAGGCCCAGCGCCCATGCACCGACAGTCCACAGTTGACTTGTTGCCGCGCCCACGACCAGCAGCCGCGCCAGGTCCACCAGGAGCACGAACGGGGCGAGCTGGAGGAGCGTCACCAGTGCCTGGCAGATCCCGGCGAGCAGCAGCGTGCGCTTCAGCGGCGCGAGCAGCCGGCCGGCGGCCTGCGCGCGCCACGAGCCGGCGGCGGCGCGGGCCGACGGCGCTGGTTGTGGTGCGGGGGCTGGCTTTTCGCGCTTCTCGGTCCTGTCGTCGCGCAGCTTTCCCATGGCGCGGCCGTGGATCCAGTACGCGCGGGCGTGCACTTCGGACTTCGGGAAGCCGAACTCGTCCTTGAGCCGGGCGCGCACGTGTTTGAGGGTGGTGGATTCGGGGGCGGCCCAGGCCTGCCAGTCCGACCAGTCGCGGGCCTCGATGGCGGCGGCGAGTGCCCGCCCGTCACCGCGCGGCACCCAGTGGGTGCGCAGCCTGGGGTGCGCGGTGATCGGCAGTTCCCGGTCGGCGTCGTCGTGCAGCTCCAGATACAACTCGACTGGCATGTCCTTCGGTACGACCGCGAGAATCCCGTTGATCGCCGGCGTCGACGCGGCATCGCCGACCAGCAGGTACCCGAGGGGAAGTTCGTCCGGCACCGCGAACCGGTCCGATCCCAGCGAGGTGACACTGATCGTCGCGCCCGGCCGCACGTCCACCGCCCACTGGGAAGCGGGCCCGGCGGGCTCGTGCAGCACGACGTCGATCGCGAAGTGTCCGGTGGCCTCGTCGGCGTCGCTGATCGTGTAGGCGCGCTGGAACTCGGTGTCGGACCCGGCGGGGTCGGGGAACCAGAACCGCAGCCACCCGGTCGGCTCCACCACCACCTCGTCGAACAATGTCGCCGAGTGCAGCCGCACCCGAACCAGCTGCGGTGCGCGCCGGGTCGTCGCGACCACGGTCGCCTCGTGGTCCCGCGCGCCGAAGCCGCGCAGGACCGCACCCTGAAAACCGCGAGCCATTACCAGTTTCCTTCCAGTCCACCGAGTTCGGCGAGGAACTCGGCCACCGGCCGTCCCGGCGGGGCGACCGCGAGCAGGCCCCGGATCGCGGCGGTGAGGATCAGCCGAGCGAAGTCGTCCGGGGTCACCGGGGGCAGTGTCGTGTGCGCGCCCCCGAAACGGGCGGCGAGGTGGGTGACCACGGCGGTGCGTTCGTCGGCGTAGCCGGTGCTCGACGCCGCGTCGGCCTCCCGTTCCTCGGCGACCGCGGTCCCGATCGCGAGCGAGGCGACGGCGCCACTGAGGACGATCGCCGCGTCGGTGGCGTAGCCGCGGCGTTCGAGCATGGTGATCTCGTCGGCGAGCAGGCGGGTGCCGGCGTCGCCGCGGGGGAACAGTACCTGGAGGTAGGAGGCCAGACCGGGGTGGGCGAGCACGAAGGCCCGCAGCTGACCGGCGAAGGAGAGCAGGTGGTGGGGGAGGTCGTGGGTGGGGTCGTCGTGAAGGGTCAGCTCGGCGAGGAAGCTCTCGCCGACGAGGCGCTCCAGCGCCCAGCGGCCCTGGATGTGGCGGTAGAGCGCGGTCGCGGACACCCCCAGCTCAACGGCGACTGCGTTGACGGACAGGCGCGCCATGCCCAGCCGCCTGCCGGCGGCCAGGATGTCGTCGACCTGGATGAGCGGCCGTCTGCCGCCTGTCCGCGCCGAGGAACCCACGATCCACTCCGTTCACCTAAGTTGCACCCCATAACTTAGGCTAGCCTTGCCTGGTGGGCAAGCGGCAAGCTTGATCGCGGTCTGTCAGTATGTGCATATGGGTGACGACCTTGCTGTAACGCTCGGTGCTGAGGAGACTCCATGCCTTGAGTTCAAGCGGACCGCGGATGCGAAAACAGTGCGCCAGGCTATTTGTGCTTTTGCGAATGATCTGCCCAATCTGGGTGGTGGCGATCTCCTGATTGGGGTCACTGACCGGGGTGTCGCGCTGGATGATGTCGACACGTCGGACGGGACGCTGCTCGCGCTCACCGACAATCGCGATAACGGCAAGATTATTGACAGGCCTTCTCTTGTGGTGTGCAAGGCGACGTTCAAGGGAAAGTCCATTGTGCATATCCGGGTGGAGGCGTCGAGTTCTCCACCGGTCAGGCTCGATGGCACTGTATGGGTTCGGCCGGGGCCGACCACGCGTCGCGCTACTCGAGACGATGAGCGTGTGCTCTCCGAGCGACGTAGGTTTCGCGATGGTCCGTTCGACACCCGTCCGTACGTGGGCGCCACCGTCGATGACATAGATATTCGACGTTTTCGGAACGATGTGCTCCCTGCGTTTGTGTCTCCTGAAGTTCTGGAAGAGAACGAACGGCCGGTTGAGCTACAGTTGGCGTCGATCAAGGTGGCCAGTCCGGAGCGGGTGCCGACAAATATGGGTCTACTCCTGATCGGCCTCAATCCAACGGGGTTCATCCCGGGTGCATATATCCAATTGGTCCGCTATACCGGAACCGGGGTCGATAGTGCGGTAATTGATGCCCAGGAGTTGCGTGGCAATGTGCTTGACTCGGTTGACCGGTTGCAGTCGATGTTGCTGGGGCATCTGCATACCACAATTGAGGCAACCGGCGCATTTACCGAGCGCAATCGGCCGGACTATCCGATAGAGGCGCTTCGTGAGGCGTGCATGAACGCAATTATTCACCGCAATTATGAGAGTTCTCATGCGCCGGTGCGCATCGCCTGGTTCGAGGATCGTATAGAAATAACCAATCCCGGTGGCCCGTACGGCGCGGTACGTTCCGACAATTTTGAAAGCAGAAACGACTATCGCAATCCATCGTTGGCTGGCGCAATGAAAGAACTGGGTTTTGTGAACCGGTTCGGCCGGGGCATTGGTAGGATG
Source organism: Actinophytocola sediminis (assembly GCF_054779715.1). NCBI lineage: Bacteria > Bacillati > Actinomycetota > Actinomycetes > Pseudonocardiales > Pseudonocardiaceae > Actinophytocola > Actinophytocola sediminis. The sequence goes on from NZ_BAAGXS010000018.1 coordinate 304,238, forward strand.
CAAGGGGTGTTGAGCGCCAACGGAAATCCGCCAGCGGAGTTTGACGTGGACGATTCCTCCTGGCTGGTACTGATGCGGAGGGCTCAGTGATCGCACTTGCGCTGTTCAACAACAAGGGGGGCGTGGGTAAGACCACGCTGACATACCATCTGGCCCACATGTACCAGCGCCTGGGTGTTCGAGTTCTTGCCGTTGACCTGGATCCGCAGTCGAATCTCACCGCGGCGTTCCTTCCCGAGGACGACCTGGCCACCTTGTGGAGTGAGCCGGAGTCTCCTGCCTGGCGAGAGAGTCGGCGGCAGTTGGATATCTTCCCTTCGGCGGTTTCCACCGAAACCGGTACGATAGCGCAGTCTGTCCAGCCAATTATGGATGGTCTCGGCGACATAAAACACTTCTCGCCGGTGCGAATCGCCGATGGGCTGGCGCTGGTTGCTGGCGACTTGGGACTGAGCGCCTTTGAGGAGAAATTGTCGGACGCCTGGCCGCGAAGTTTCCTTGGCAAGGATCAAGCGGCTATACGCACCACCACGGCATTTTACCGGATTATCGATGAGGCGGCTCGTGCGGCCGACGCGGAACTGATCCTTATTGATGTCGGCCCGAATCTTGGTGCTATAAATCGAGCCGCGCTGCTGGCGGCGGACGCTGTCCTGATGCCGCTGGCCGCTGATCTGTTTTCGTTGCGTGGGCTGCGAAATCTGGGGCCGACGCTGAGGGAGTGGCGAGCGATCTGGCAGGACACGGTCCTGCCGACGGTTCCCTCGAGGATCCCTGCGCCTCGGGGGACGATGTCTCCGTTGGGATATGTCATTATGCAGCCGACTATGCGACTCGACCGTCCGGTCAAAGCTTACCGACGATGGCTGACCAGGATACCAAGCGTTTTTGAGACGGCGGTCCTGGGGCAAGCAGATGGCGTGTCTTCTGGGGACGAATACGAGATTGCCACGCTGAAGAACTATCAGAGTCTGATGCCGCTCGCACACGATGCGCGTAAGCCAATGTTTGACCTTCGCTCCGCTGATGGGGCGATCGGTAGCACGCAGTCCTATGTCCAACGTTGTTACGCGGACTTCAAGAATCTTGCCGAGAAGGTCGCTGTTCGACTCAACCGACTTGACGGCCAAGACGTATTGCGGTTGTCGAGTTAGCTGGAGTGTCGACGGTGCTGGAGGGCGCCGCCCAAGTGCGGCTGCCGTACTCGCCCTGTAGTACTAGAGCTCGTCGAGATGCACCAAGCCGTCCTGGATGGCCCTGGCGACCAGGGCCGCCTTGGTCGGGGCCTCCCGGCCGGCGTTGGCGTACTTGATCCGGACCCGGTTGATGTAGGTGTTCACCGAGCTCACCGAGAGGTTGAGCTTGCGGGCCACCATCTCCTTGGACTCCGAGGCGAACCAGTTCACCAGCACGTCGACCTCCCGCGGTGTGAGGCGCGGCCGGTCGTGCCGGGCGTCGTCTCCGATGGCTCTCGCCAGGGACGGTGGCGTGTACGGCAGGTTCGCGGCGGCGGCGCGGATCGCCGCGATCAGGTGTACCGGGCCCTCCGCCTTCGTCAGGTACACGAACGCGCCGATGTCGATACAGGTCAGCGCGGTGTCCCGGTCCTCACGCATCGTGTACACGACCACCTGCCGGCCCACGTCGACGAGTCGGCGCAGGTCGCCGTAGACCGGGACCGCGCCCGTGAGCTGGAGGTCGAGCACCACCACATCGGCCGAGCCACCCGGCGCGGTCCACGCGACCCCGACACTCGCGCCGGAGTCGACGATCCGGATGGACTGCTCCGCGGCGGCGCACCACGCCTCGATGCCGGCGATGGTCGCCGGGTGGTCGTCGATGACCACCACCGTGATCAGGCCCCCGTCTGCCACATCGCCTCCACCCAGTGTCGGCCGTCCTGTGCGAGCCGGGTGACCGTCACCTCGCCGGCGGCCGGCAGGTCGGGCGGCGGGTCGCCGTCGGTCATCACGCTCACCGTCACCGCCGCCGGTGCGCCGATCACCGTGACCCTGGCCTGGGACTCGGCGGCCACCAACGCGCCCAGCACGGGTTCGGTCAGGGCACGACGCACCGGCAGGGGCGGTTCCGGGCGGGACCCGCACGTTCCCAGGTAGACGGTCACGCCCCGGCGCTCCGCGGTGTCGACACACGCCCGGAGCTCATGCATGAGCTGATCCGGCGCGTCGTCCCCTTCGGCGAACAGGCGGCGCAGCTGTCCCGCCGCCACCGCGCAGCGGATGCGCACCCGATCGTCCGCGGGGTCGAGCACGCCGGCCGCCAACCCGGTGAGCAGCGGCACGGTGTCCAGTCCGGCGTAGCGCTCCTGCCGGTCGCGATGCAGCCGCCCCGCCACCGCCTCGGCCGTACGCAGCCGTTCCTCGTCCCGCATGGCCTTCGCCACGGCACCCGCCATCCGGCGCAGCAGCGTGGCGGCGAACGCGATGGCGACCTGGTAGGCGAGGAACCCGGCGGTGAGGAGCAACGCGGCGACGACCGACGCGCGGCTGGACTCACCGACCACCGCCAGCAGGCCGAGGCGGGCGAGGAGATGACCGGCGAGGAAGCACACGACCGCGACGAACCCGTAGTCCAGCAACAGCAGCATCCCGGCCCAGCACACCACGCCGAACGACCACTCCGGCGCCTCGGTCAGGTACCTGGGTGGGATGCCGACCAGGGCCAGCACCGCCGCGATGAACACCACCCCGAGCAGGATCCACCGCCACCGGCCGAATGACCGTTCCCGCCAGACCACGAGCCCGATGCCGGTGAGGAGGGCGGCGAGCAGCACGAAGGCCACGAGCTCCGTCGCCGGAGAGCGGTACACCGAGACGTGCGCCAGCAGCGAGGGCAGGCTCAGGACGAACAGGTGGGCCAGGGCGATCGCCACGATGGCCAGGCGGAGCCCGCGCTGAAGCTTCGCCTCCGGCTGGTCATCCATCCGGCCACGCCAACCGGACCAGGGTGCCGACACCCGAGCGCGACGTCACCTCGGCGCGGCCACCGGCCGCCGCCATCCGTTCCATAATGGACAGTGAGATGCCCCGGTGGTGCGGCGACACCAGTTCCGGGTCGAATCCCGTGCCGTTGTCCGCGACCTCGACCACCACCCGGCCCGACCGGTGCTCTACCAGCACGGACGCGGTGTCCACCCCGGCGTGCCTGGCGACGTTGCTCAGGGCCTCGCGCACCGAGCGACAGATGGCCACGGCAGCCGTCGCCGGGATCGGCAGGGCGCCGGGAGCCGACAGGTCGGCCGCCACCGCGCCACGGTCGAGCACGTCGCCGATCAGTGGCACGAGGTCGGTTCGGCCGCTCGTTGTCGGGGTGGTCCTGGTGGCCTCGTCGAGAGCGTCCGCGAGCTGCGTGGCCAGCCACGGTTCCCGGCCGTCCACCACCCCCGTGCCGATCGCCAGCATGGTGGCCGCCGCGGTGTCGTGCATGGCGGCCAGGTGCTCACGCTCGTCGGCCCGGCGCGCGGCGGCGACCGCGGCGGCGCGCCGGGCTTCCTCGGCGTCGGCCATGATCCGGTCCCCCTCCCGAGCACCCTTGCGCACCAGTTGGTACAGGCCACGTGCCAGGACGGCCTCGCCAACCAGCCACAACACCACGAACACGGACGTCGGTGCCGTGGCCGCGCCGGCCAGGTAGCCGAGGGCGACCGCCGCCGCCGCGACGCCGCCGGCCCGGATGCCGCTGTGCAACTGCCAGGTGGCGACGGCGACCGACACCACCGCGACGACCCAGCTCGTGCTGCCGTGCAGGGCCTCGGGCGGCACGGTCCACCGCTGGGTCAGGCAGAGAGCGCCGACTACGACGGCGTCCGCGGCGAGTAGCCGGTTGCCGGCGTCGCGGGACATCAGCACGAGATAGCCGACACTCCACGCGTTCAGCGCGACGGCGGCGCCCAGGGTGGGCAGGAAGAGGTCCGCCGGCGCGATGGCGAGCGCGAGAACGCCGGCGCAGGCAGCGATTGAGATTCGCAGCACGGCGGCGCACCGACGGCCCAGCCGCCGCAGTTCCCGCTCGGCAGGCCCCACCCCCCGATGATCCCACCCACGTCCCGGGACGGCGAAGCCCACGCAGGTCGCGGCGACGGGATATCCCACCCGTCCCACCTTATTGCCGCGAGCGCCGACGGACGGAAAAAGTCGTTCAATGTCACCGACGAAATGATGCGGAAGAAAGGGGTACCAAGATGAAACGAAGGTTGGGCCTTCGGAGCACAGGCGGCTGGCTGCTTGCCGGGTTGCTCGCGATCGGTGCGGTGCTGGTCGGTCCCGGTTCGGCCACCGCCGCGAGCCCGCCGGCGGCACAGAGCGCCGCGACCGCGGCAGCGGATCCCGTTGTGCAGAGCCATTGCCGTGAGCTCAACAACCATCCGCTCACCGTGCGCGGCCAGACGAACCTCTACGTCTCCCACGCCCAGTGCCTGCTGAAGTATCACTACGGCCAGGACATCGCCGTGGACTGGATCTTCGGCCCCGCCACCGAACAAGCCGTGCGGAATGTTCAGACGGTCTGCAGGCTGCAGGTGGACGGGCAGATCGGGGACGAGACCTGGCCGGTGCTCCACAGACACGGCACGTGCTGAGTCCGAGCCGGACATGAAGGAACCGGGGGTGTCGCCGATGGCCGGCGGCACCCCCGTCCAGCTGTTCGCTCAGCGCGACAGGTGACCTGCGACGGCGGTGCGTGACCGCCCGTGGCGCCACAGGGCGCCGCCCGCCACACCGGCGAGCACGGCAACGGGAATGAGCCACCGACGCCGGACGTCGGCTTCATCCGGCTGCGGGGTGGGCGGCGGCTGGTCGTTCCCGTTGACCGCGAGCGCCCAGTACGCCAACAGCTCCTCGGCTTCCTCCCGGGTCGCGCCACACACCTTGCAGAACCGCACGAGCACCGCGCAGTTGGGCGGCACCACCTCACCACTGCAGTAGCGATGCAGCGTGGAACTGCTGACCCCGACCCGCCTGGCGAGCACCTCGTAACTCCGGTTGGTACGAACCTTCAATGCCCGCAGTCGCTCCGCGAGCTGCCCTGCCTGCTCGGACTGAAACACGTCGCCCCCTCCGGCTCAGCAACCGGTCGTCCCTCCGGCCAAACCTACGACGAGCCCGCCGGCGACGCGGTCGTCCGTTCGACCGACGACGGACTGAGAACCCGCACGTAGAATCCGCACGTAAGCACTCGGCAAGGCCCGACGAATTGTGCGACATAGGCGCGCTCTTGTGTCACACCAAGTGTCTGGCCGCTTGGTGAAGCCATGCTTTGCGGCAGCCGTGGGGCGTTTGTCAGTGAAGCGACTTGTCTCGATCGTCGGGTCGGGCGAGCTGGCTGTCGGGATTCGCTCGCAACTCCGTGATGTCCTGTCGATGTGATCGCGCCATGAGCTTCGCGCCGTCCATGACTACCCGATGTTGGGCCGCGATCTGGTCCCAGTACGTCGCGTGTCGTTCGTGCCATGCGATCCAGGTCGCCGCGGGAGCTGACGATCTCGGCGCTACCTGGTGCAGAAGCTGGATCTCGTCCAGCAGATCCCACTCGTGGTCCGGGAACTGGTGCTCTGCCGGCAATCCGTTCGACTCGGTCATGGCGGTACAGTATTGTACTGCAATACGGATTGCGATACTTCGATCGGGTGGCAGTGTGCGGTTGCTTTCTGTGACCGTCGATACTGTTTGCGTCAGTATGGCCGACTCGCTTGGCCGGGGTGAACGTGGAGGTTGGTTCGTGGCGGCAGATCGCAACCCGTCGGCGTTGCGTTGGCTCATCGGCGTTGAACTGGGGAACTACCGCAAGCGAGTCGGCCTCAAACAGGCCGATGCCGCCAGGCGGGCCGGGATCAGCGTGGGGAAGCTCTCTCACCTCGAGACGGGCGAACGGCAGCAGCGTCCGGCCGACATCGCGAAGGTGCTGCTGGCCTACGACGTTCCACGGCACGACGTCAACCGGCTGACCTCGTTGGCCGAGGTGCCCGACGAGTCGAACTGGTGGGGTGCGTGGCGCGATGTCGTGCCGGACTGGATGACCACGATCGTCGGGCTGGAGCGGCTGGCGTCCGCCGAGTTCGTGTTCGAGCCAATCCTGATCCCCGGTCTCCTGCAGACCGAGGCCTACGCACGAGAACTCAGCCAGGCCGGCAGCCGAGTGCGACCGGATCACGCCGAGCGTGTCGTCGAGGTGCGGATGGGGCGTGCGCGACGGTTGACTTCAGAGAACCCGTTGCGACTGCATGCGGCGGTCAACGAGCAGGCGCTCCGGCTCCGCGTCGGCACGCCCGAGATCAGGCTTGCCCAGTACCAACATCTACAGACGCTCGCCGAGCAGCCGAACGTCACGTTCCAGGTCGTGGTGCCAGATCGTGGTCCGCACGAGGCCGTGACTGGGCAGTTCGTCGTTCTTGACTTCGAGCAGGCGCGGCCCATCGCCTACGCGGAGGTTCAGGACGGCGCGATGTACGTCCAGCACCCCGGCGAGGTGGATACTTATCGTGAGTCCGCGCGGAGTTTGGCGGAGGTCGCTCTGTCACCGGATGACTCCATCGGCTTCATCGCTGACCTGATCGAGACACTCTGAGGAGCGCATCGTGAACATGTTGAACGTCGATGACGCCTTGTGGCGCAAGAGCAGCTACAGCGGGCAGAACGGAACGTGCGTCGAGGTCGCGGCCATTGGCTCGGTGGTCGGGATTCGTGATTCCAAGAGCGTGGTGACCGGGCAACTCGCGCTTGCCGCGAGCGGGTGGCACACGTTCGTCGATGCGGCCAAGTGCGACCGGTTCATGCCGTGAGCGGCAGGCGGCCAACCGCTGACGAGTTGCGGCGGTACTGGCAGATGACGAAGCTGCCGACGGAGGACGTGCTGTTCACCCAGACCTACGTGTCCTCGGGTAGTGGCCAGGACGGCAAACCGATCGGTACGGCGATGATCGCCATGCTCACCGATGATCCGAGTTCGTTCTCGGACATGCATCGGCTGCCGACCGACGAGATCTGGCACTTCTACCTCGGCGATCCGATCGAACTGCTGCTGCTCCACCCGGACGGCCGCGACGAGCTGATCATCCTCGGTCCGGACATCCTCGGTGGGCAGCGGGTGCAGACCACTGTCGCCAGCGGGCTCTGGATGGGTGCGCGCCTGCGGCCGGGCGGCGAGTACGGCGTCTACGGCAACACCATGGCACCCGGGTTCGTGCCGAGTGACTTCGAGGCGGGCGATCTGGCCGAGCTCACCCGGCGCTGGCCGCATCGGGCCGAGCTGATCGCCGCGATGATCCGGAACTAGCGAAGTGCCGGGAGCCAGGGGTGTTGGCCGTAGGTGTCCGTGATCGCCCGGTGTAGCCACGCGCGTTGGGTGACGGTCAGATGTGGGAGCGCGGTGGTGAAGTCCATCTCGTCCTTCGGGCGGGGTTCTTTGGCCTTGTAGAACAGTTGGATCTCCGGCGTGAGGTAGGGCGTGCCGTCCGCGCTGGTTCGGCCGAGCGCCGTGATGGGGCGGCGGACCCGGGCGTCTCGGTGGGAAACCCAGTCCGTGCCGTGTGACTCGTCGAGCATGAGCTGGATTCGCCATGGCTGGCGGCTGTTGGGCCGGCACCACACGTCGTGTACTTGTGGGGTCAGGGTTTCCTCCGGTCGCCATGGGCGCAGCACGCCGGGCGGGTCGGCCGCCCACCATTCCCAGCCGGCCAGCGCCTGCTGTGCGGCGAGTTGGTCGCGGCGTAACAGCAGGACGTCGATGTCGCCGTGTTCGCGGATCGGGTGGCCGACGGCGAGTTCGATGGCGTGCCCACCGGCGACCCACCATGGCACGGACAGGCCGGAGAACAGGGCGACGACCTCGCCAAGGGATGCTGGTTCCCAGCTGGTCATGGTGTCTCCGGTGATGGAAATCGTGTCAGGGGCGGTGTCAGCGCGGTGGCTGGCCGGCGTCAGCGGGGCGGGTGATCGTGATCGCCATGATCTCGAAGACGAACAATGACGATGTCGCGCCCGGCTGGGGAAGGGTCGCCGACGTGTTCCGCGCGAACTTCCAGGACCCCGGCGAGGTGGGCGCCGCGTGCAGTGTCTATGTGGACGGCCGGCCCGTGGTCAACCTGTGGGCCGGCCTCGCCGACCGCGCGGCGAACCGGCCATGGCGCGAGGACACCATCGCCCTGGTCGCGTCCACCACGAAGGGCGCCACCGCGATCTGCGCGCACCTGCTGGCGCAGCGCGGCGAACTGGACCTGGACGCCCCGGTGGCCGACTACTGGCCGGAGTTCGCCGCCAACGGCAAGGACCGGATCCTGGTGCGCTGGCTGCTCTCCCACCAGGCCGGGCTGCCGATCGTCGACGGTCCGTTGACCTTCGAACAGGCCTGCGCCTGGGACCCGGTCATCCGGGCACTCGAGGCGCAGCCGCCGCTGTGGCAGCCGGGCACCGAGCACGTCTATCACGGCGTCACCTTCGGCTTCCTGGTCGGGGAGCTGGTACGGCGGGTCTCCGGCAGGACCCTCGGCACGTTCTTCGCCGACGAGGTGGCCGCCCCGCTCGGGCTGAACGCCTGGATCGGACTGCCTGAGCGACACGAGGACCGGGTCGCCACCACCGAGTACGCCGCGCCGTTCAGCCTGGAGGAACTGCTCGCCGGGATGATCAGGCTGACCGGGCTCGACGCGGACACGGTCACCGCCTGGATCAACGCCGTGTGGGGCGAGGACTCGGTTCAGGCCCGCGCCGGTGAGCTCGGCGGCGCCTTCGACAACACCTCCGGCTACGAGAAGACCCGTGCCTACCGTGCGGCCGAGTTCCCGTTCGGCAACATGCTCGCCGACGCCCACTCGCTGGCCAGGATGTATGCCGCCACGGTGAGCCATGTCGACGGCCTGCGCCTGCTCGAGCCGGCGACCGTCGAGCGAATGACCGTGCTCCAGACCGACCGGACGCCGATGCACGGGCTGCCGCCGGGGCTGAACATCCCGGCCGAGCGCTCCTTCCCCATGTCGCTCGGGTTCCACCGCGCCTGCCCGCCGATGCCGATGGCCGGGCCGGGCTCGTTCGGCCACCCCGGCTCCGGCGGGTCGATCAGCTTCGCCGACCCGGACGCCGGGGTCGGCTTCGGCTACGTCACGAACCTCTGGAACTTCCGGCCGGACGACTCCCGGGCGGCCGACCTGGCCGGCGCGGTCCGGTCCTGCCTCGGCTGACGCGCGGTGCCACCCCGCCGGAATGCGGGGTGGCACCGGGGTCCGGTCAGCCGCGTTGGTACTTCTCCCACCAGGTAAGGGATACGCGGTAGGCCTCTGGCGTGTTGTCCGCGGCGTTGTTCGCCAGGCCGTTGCGGCCGTAGTAGTAGTCGTTGACCTGATCGCGGGCGGTCCGGGACATGTCCGGATCGGAGATTCCGTTGGCGTGGATGTGATACGCGAACCCGTCCGACGGCGTGCGCAGCCACGCCGCGAAACCGACGGTGCGCAACGCCCGCACGGTCTGCCACCGCTGGGTCGTGCTCATGCTGTTGACCCCGATGTCGACCACCCCGCCGCCGTCGTGGGTGCCGGCCGAGTCCGGGTTGCTCGACGTGTACGAACCCTGGGTCAGCGTCAGGTTCCAGGACAGCGTCGCGTCCGCGGCCCGCAACATGTCCGCGGTGCGGGTGTTGACCCGCCGGCCGCCGTAGGAGTCGGTGCGGGAACCGGCGGACACCGGGCGGGACACGTCGAACCTGCCGGAGCCGAGCTGGGTCAGCGACGTCCGGCCGGGGACTCCGTTGGCGTCCAGGCCGCTGTAGCCAAGACTGCGCTGCCAGGCGGCGTACGCGGTCAACGTCGAGGTGCCGAAGTGCCCGTCGGTCTGCGCGGCGGCCAGCAAACCCTTGGCGCGCAACGCCTCCTCGACCAGGAGGACGTGCGACTCGGCCCCGGGCGTGGTTCCGGTGCCGGACTTGGGCGGGTCGACCTGGCAAGCGAGCAGGACCTGTTCCATGTCGACGGTGACCAACGCGGACGCGGTCGCGTTGCCGACCACCGCCGGTACCGCGAGCGCCGCGCCGACCGCGACTCCCCGAGCGAGTAACCGGCGCCTCGAGTAGGCCGCCGGCATGTCCGGTGACTGAACCATCCGCAGACTCTCCGTTCATCCGACTCCCGCTAGATGAACCATTAACGCATAGTCACAGATGTTTGTCAGTAACAAACAGAAGTCCGGGTTTTCCCATGTAGGACCGGGGGTAGTTCACCGGGATGCCGGACGGGACCGCCCTTGTGTACCTGGCCGCCGGTGTGGCGACGCTGGCCGCTGCGGTGCTGCCCAGGGTGCTCGGCCGGGTGCCGGTGTCCCTGCCGATGGTGTTCCTCGCCGTCGGCGCGTTGGCGTTCGGCCTGATCGGACCGCTTCCGTCGGCGGACCCGCTGGGGCACAACGACTTCGTGATCCATCTGACCGAGCTGTGCGTCGTCGTGTCGCTGATGGGCGCGGGGCTCGCGTTGGACCGGCGGGTGAGCCTGCGGGGCTGGGCCTCCACCTGGCGGCTGCTCGGCATCAGCATGCCGGCGGCGATCCTCGCGGTCGCGTTGCTCGGCTGGGGGTTGCTCGGGTTCGGCGTGGCGGGCGCGTTGCTGCTGGGAGCCGTGCTCGCGCCGACCGACCCGGTGCTGGCCGCGGAGGTGCGCGCAGCGGAGCCGGCCGAGGACGAACGGGCCGACGAGGACGAGGTGCGGTTCACCCTCACCTCGGAGGCCGGGCTCAACGACGGCCTCGCCTTCCCGTTCGTCATGGCCGCGGTCGCGATCACCACGGCCGGGGTGGCGCCGGGCGGCTGGCTGGCCGAGTGGCTGCTCGTCGACGTGGTGTGGGGACTTGGCGCCGGGTGCGCGGCCGGGCTGGCGATCGGCTGGGTACTGCGCAGGCTGTTCTTCTCCGCGCGCTCGGACGCGCTGCGGCTGGCCCGGCACGCGGAGGGGTTCGTCGCGCTGGCCGCGACCCTGGTCACCTACGGCGGCACGGAGCTGATCGGCGGCTACGGCTTCGTCGCGGTGTTCGTGTGCGCGTGCACGATCCGGGCGGCGGAGCGCTCCCACGGCTACCACCGGGTCCTGCACAGCTACATCGAACAGCTGGAACGCCTGCTGACCGTGCTGGTGGTCTTCCTGCTCGGCGGGGCCGCGGTGACCGGGCTGTTCACCGGGGTCACCTGGCGGGAGGTCGCGCTGGCGCTCGCGGTGCTGTTCGTGGTCCGGCCGCTGACCGCGCTGCTCGGGCTGGTCGGCGGGCACTCCGGGCCGTGGGACCGGATCGCGATCGCGGTGTTCGGGGTGCGGGGCGTCGGTTCGCTGTTCTACGTCGCCTACGCGTTCGCGCACGGCGCGCTCGCCCCGCCGGAGACCCTGTGGCGGGTGGTGGGTCTGGTCATCGTCGGCTCGATCGTGCTGCACGGGGTGTCGGCCAGCATGGTCATGGGCTGGCTGGACCGCAGGCGCGCCGCCGCCGCGGTGCACCGCCACGGCGACCCGGAGCGGACCGACACCGCTATCTGACGCGCCAGTGTTGCTGATACTTTGTATCAAAGGGGTGATACAAAATGGCGCACTGGCTCGAGACCTCCGTTCTGCCCGCCGCGATCGCGGCCGGCCTGCTGCTCCTGGTCCTCTGGCCGACCAAGCAGGGCGGCACACGGCTGCTCCGGCGGTGGGGCGTCGCGCGACCGGAACCGGCGCAGGTCACCGCGGCGGTCCGCTACCTGCGGCAGCGGCGCGTCCTGTACGTGGTCCTGTTCCTCCTCTTCCCCTCGGCGGCCGGCGCGGTCGTCGACACGGACACGCCCTCGTACCTGGTGATCCTCGTCCCGCTGCTCATCGCCATGCTCGTCGCCGAGGCGATCGCCACCCTGCGGCCGGTGTCCGGTGTGCGCACCGCCTCGCTGGACCGGCGCACCTGGCGGGACCTGGTTCCCCGCTGGGCCGTACGCACCCTCGGGGCCGGCGCGGTCCTCGCCGTCGTGCTCGCCGTGGCCGGCGGCGCCTGGCTGGTGCTCGGCTATGTCGTCGGCTGCCTGCTGCTGGTCGGCGGGCTGGTCGCGCTCGCGGTGCGGCGGCCCGCGGTGGACGACGAGATCGTGGACGCCGCGCTGCGCACCAGGACCGCGCGGGTCGCGGTCGGGATCGGGTTCGGCTGGCTCGCGACCGCGCTGCCCCTGGCCTCCCGGCGGTTCCAGGACCGCTGGTTCGCCGACCAGGACCAGTTCTGGTTCGAGCCAGGCGACGAGGTGCGCACCATCGTGCATGTCGCGGTCATCGTCGCCGGGTTCGTGTGTTGGCGCTGGGTGGCGGTGCCGAGCAAGCAGTGGCCGGCCATCAGCCGGTGAGTGGCGCGCCCCGGATCACGGTCGACCCGGAGAGTGGGGTCGCGCCCTGGCGGCAGGTGCGCGACCAGGTGCTGCGCCTCGTGCTGACCGGCGCGTTGCCGGTCGGCACGCGGTTGCCCACGATCCGGCAGCTGGCGGGCGATCTCGGGCTCGCGGCGGGCACGGTCGCGCGGGTCTACCGGGAGCTGGAGGCCGACGGCGTGCTGGCGACCGCGCGCCGGCAGGGCACGGTGGTCGCCGGTGTCCCGGCCACTGCAAGCGACGGGCTGGCCATGGCCGCCGCCGAGTATGTCCGGCTGGCCGTGGAACTGGGCGCGGATCCCGACGCGGCCGTCGCGGCCGTGGTCGCGGCGTGGCCGTCGGATCAGTAGTTGGCATGCCGGAATCGGCCCCGAGGCTCAGTTGAGCGCCTTCGGGGTCGCTTTCCGGCGGGTTCCGTGAGCTCCTTGCCACGGCGTGCGCTCTATGGTTAGCCTACCCTAAGAACCTGAGTCGCGGGTAGTTCGGCGCGGAGCGCGCCGGGTTTTCTTTGGTCCCAATAAATCGGGGAGAGTTCGTGCTGCGCACAGTCCTCAATGGAAAGATCCATCGCGCCACCGTCACCCAGGCCGATCTGCACTACGTCGGCTCGCTGACCATCGATGCCGACCTCATGGCCGCGGCGGACATCCACGAGGGCGAACGCGTCCAGGTCGTGGACATCACCAACGGCAGCCGCCTGGAGACCTACGCCATCACCGGCACGGCCGGCAGCGGGGTCATCGGGGTCAACGGCGCCGCGGCGCATCTCGTACACCCCGGCGACCTCGTGATCATCCTGACCTACGTCGGCGTGCCGGACGAGGCGCTCGGCGAGCACCTGGCGCGCGTGGTGCACGTCGACGCCGGTAACCGGGTGATCGAGCTGGGTCAGGACCCGGCCGCGCCGGTGCCCGGCGCGCACGACCAGCGGTCCGGGCGCGACGTCGCCGCGGTGCGCGGCTGAGAAGGGGAGATTGCCATGACCAACCCGTTCGACGACGAGGACGGCGTGTTCCTGGTGCTCGTCAACGACGAGAACCAGCACTCGCTGTGGCCGAGTTTCGTCGAGGTGCCCGCCGGCTGGCGCCGCGTGCACGGCCCGGCGAGCAGGCAGGACTGTCTGTCCTATGTAGAGGAACACTGGACGGATCTGCGGCCGGCGAGCCTCATCCGGGCCATGACCGACAGTTGAGAGGGCGGCAGTGAACGCTGGTGAGATCCTTCCGTTGACCACGGCACAGCACGGCATCTGGCTCGGCCAGCGACTCGATCCCGACAGCCCCGCCTACAACGTCGGCGGTTACGTCGACCTGCGCGGCCCACTCGACTCGGCACTGCTGGCGCGGGCCTGCGCGGTGGTGTGTGGGGAAGCCGACACGCTGCGGGTGCGGATCGATCCGGACGGGGAACGGCAGCTCGTCGGCGCGCGGTGGGCCGGCGCGTTGACCGTGGTCGACCTCGGTGGCGAGGTGGATCCGGGCGCGGCGGCATCGCGGCAGATGGTGGCCGACCTCGCGCGGCCGGCCGATCCGGTGCGCGAGCCGGTGTTCCACACGGTGCTGTACCGGCTCGCCGACGATCATCATCACTGGTACCTGCGCTGTCACCACATCGCCATCGACGGGTACAGCTTTCCGTTGGTGTGCCGGCGGATCGCGGAGGTATATACCGCGCTCGCGCACGACCGGTCGCCGAGCGCGTCGCCGTTCGCGCCGTTGCGGCTGCTGGTGTCCCGCGAGCTGGAGTACCGCGGTTCGGCGCACCAGGAACGGGACGCGGAGTTCTGGCGGTCGGCGTTGGCCGGCGCCTCGCCGGCGGGCACGATGAGCGGCCGCCGGGCCGGGCGGTCGCGGGCCTTCGTGCGGCGCTCGGCCAGGGTGGCTGAGGACGCGGCGACCGCGCTCACCGCGGCCGCTCGTGCGCGGCGCACGACCTGGGCGGAGATCGCGATCGCGGCGTTCGCCGCCTACCAGTGCCGGATGACGGGCGACGCGGTCGCCAGGATCGGCATCCCCACCACCGATCGGGTGGGATCGGTGCTGTTGCGGGTCCCCGGGATGGCGGCGAACGTGCTGCCGCTGATCGTCGCCGCCGCGCCCGACCGGGCGGGTGCCGAGATCGTGTCCTCGGTCGCGGCCGATCTCGGTGCGTTACGGGCGCATCAGCGGTATCGCATCGAGGATCTGTTGCGTGTGGACGGCCGGGAGGTGCATGACCTCTACGGGCCGAGCGTGAACATCAAGTTCTTCGACTACGGCCTGGACTTCGCCGGCGTGGCGGGGGTGTTCCACAACCTGGCCGCCGGGCCGGTGGACGACGTGACCGTGTCGGTGTATCACGGTGCCGGGCGGTTCGCGGTCGACTTCGACGCCAACACCGAGACCTACAGCCCAGCACGCGCGGCCGGGCACGGCGACCGGTTCGCCGAGTTCCTCACCGAGTTCGTGCGCGGGCTGGACCGGCCGGTCGGTGACCTGACGCTGGCCGACCAGCGCCGGTCCGGAGTGGACGGTGGACAGCTGGTCGGTCGGGCCGGGACCGAGGAGCCGTTGCTGGCGGAGATCTTCCTGCGGACCGTGGCGTCCACGCCCGGCCTGGTCGCGCTGCGGGCCGGGGACCGGGAGTGGACGTTCGCCGGCCTCGCGGCCGAGACCGCGCGGTTGGCCGCGATCCTGCGGGGAGCGGGCGTCGGGCCGGAGGACGTGGTCGGGATCGCGTTGCCGCGCTCGGCCGAGACGGTGATCACCATGCTCGCGGTCGCGCGGGCGGGGGCGGCCTGGGTGCCGCTGGACCACGAGCAGCCGACGGAACGGTTGCGGCACATCGTCACCGAGGTCCGACCGCGGCTGATCGTGACCTGTTGTGGCGGGGCCACGATCGCGCTGGCCGACATCGCGCCGGACACGCCGGTGGTCGACCTGGACGAGCTCGACCACCTGGAACCCACCGCGGACCCGGACCGCGCGCCGCACCCGGACGCGCTGGCCTATGTCATCCACACCTCCGGCTCCACCGGGCGCCCCAAGGGGGTGGACGTGAGCCAGGGCGCGGTCGCGGCGCTGCTGGCCGCGCACCGCGACGGGGTGCGGGCACGGTTCCCGCAGCGGTTACGGGTCGCGCACACGGCGGCGTTCGCGTTCGATGCGGCGCTGGACCCGGTGTTGTGGCTGGTCGCCGGGCACGAACTGGTCGTGGTCGAGGACACCGTCTACCGCGACGTGGACGCGCTGCTCGACCTGGTGCGCCGGGAGCGGATCGACTACCTGGACCTCACGCCGGTGCACCTCGCGGAACTGGTCGACGCCGGCCTGCTGACCGGGTCGTGGCGGCCACGGCTGGTGGTGTTCGGCGGTGAGGCCGTGCCGGCGCCGCTGTGGCTTGCGCTGGCCGAGGAACCAGAACTGTTGGCGGTCAACAGCTACGGCCCGACGGAGTTCACTGTGGACGCCACCCAGGCGGTGGTCGCGGGGGCCGAACCGGTGATCGGGGCGCCGGTCGGCGCGACCAGGGTGGTGGTGCTCGACCGGCGGCTGCGGCCGGTGCCGACCGGTGCTGTCGGCGAGCTGTATCTTGGCGGGCCGCAGTTGGCCAGGGGATACGCGGAGGCGGCGGCCACCTCGGTGCGGTTCGTCGCCGATCCGCTTGGCCCGCCCGGTTCCCGGGTCTACCGCACGGGGGACCTGGTGCGGGTGCGGGAGGACGGCCTGCTCGACTATCTCGGCCGGGTGGACGACCAGGTGAAGCTGCGCGGGTACCGGATCGAGCCGGCCGAGGTCGAGCTGGCGTTGACCACCCATCCCGGGGTCGCCCGGTGCGCGGTCGTGGTGCTGGACGGGATCCTGGTCGCGTACGTGGTGTCCACTGTGGATCCAGGGGAGTTGTTGGCGCACCTGCGGGTGCGGCTCCCGCACTACCTGGTGCCCGCCGCGGTCGTGCCGGTGGCCGCGCTGCCGTTGACCGGCAACGGGAAACTGGACGTGGCCGCGCTGCCGGCGCCCACCTCATCCACAGTGGACCGGGAGCCGGGGACCGAGACCGAGGCGTTGTTGTGTGCCCTGTTCGCCGAGGTACTCGGTCGTGAGCGGGTCGGGGTGCACGACGATTTCCTCGCGCTCGGCGGGCATTCGCTCAGCGCCGGGCGGCTGCTCAGCGCGCTGCGTGCCCGCGCGGAGGTGGTGTTGGAGCTGCGGTCGGTACTGGTGCACCGCACGCCGGCCGCGCTGGCCGAGCTGGTGGACAGTGCGGCCAGGGATCTCGACCGCGTGCCGCTGGTCCTGGGTACCGACGACGGGCCCGTGCCATGGTCGCCAGCACAGGCGCGGTTCTTCTTCGCCGAGCAACTCGCCGGGCCGAGCCCGGTGTACCACGTGCCGCTGGTCATCCGGTTCCCCGGCGCGATCGACGAGACGGTTCTGGCGAGCGCGATCCGCGACGTCGTCGGTCGGCACGAGACGGTGCGCACGGTACTGGCCGACGGTCAGCAGCACGTGCTCGCCGACGCGGACGCGTTCACCGTCGTGCGCCCCGACGACCAGGAGGCCGAGATCCGCACGCTCATCCGGGCGCCGTTCGACCTCGCCACCGAGCCGCCGCTGCGGAGCACGCTGCTGCGCGGAACCACCGGCGACGTGCTCGTGCTGGTACTGCACCATGTCGCCGCCGACCACGCGGCCACCGGCCCGCTGCTCACCGACCTCGCCACCGCCTACGCCGCCCGCGCCGCCGGCCGGGCACCTGGCTGGGCGCCGCTGCCGGTGCGCTACCGGGACCACACCCGTTGGCACGCCGCCGTTCTCGACCGCACCGCCGCCGGGCACGCGGAGTTCTGGCGGCACCGCCTTGCCGGGGCGCCGGCGGAGATCACACTGCCGGTCGACCGGCCACGCCAGGACACGCCGCTGACCGACGGCGCGGTCGCCGGCCGGGTGTTGCCGGCGGCGACCCACCGCGCGGTCGCCGACTGCGCGCGCGCCGCCGGGGTCACCACGTTCACCGTGCTGCGCACCGCGGTGGCGGTGTTGCTGAACCGGCACGGCGCCGGCACGGACATCCCGCTCGGCACCGCGGTCGACGGCCGCGCCGACACCGCGCTGCGGGACCTGGTCGGATGCTTCGTCAACACGGTCGTACTGCGCACCGACCTGTCCGGCACGCCAACGGTTCGGGAGCTGCTGTCCCGCGTGCTTGCCGAGGACACCGAGGCGCTCGCGCACGCCGACCTGCCGTTCGACCGGGTCACCGAGGCGGTCAACCCGCCGCGTGTGCCCGGCCGGCACCCGCTGTTCCAGGTACTGGTGGTGCACGAACACGCCACTGTGGACCACCTGCGGCTCGGTGCGCACACCGGCCGGGTCGAGCTGGTCAACACGGGCACCGCGAAGGTCGACCTGACCGTCAAGTTCACCGAACGCCAGGACACCGGCGGGATCGCGGTGTTCGTGGAGTACGCCACCGCCCTGTTCGACGACAGCACGGCACACGCCCTGCTGGCCAGGCTCACCACCGTGCTCGACGAGCTGGTCACCGGCCTCGACCGGCCAGCGCACACGCTCGGCGCGCTGCCGGCCGCGGAGGCGGCGCGGGTCCGCCGCCAGAGCACGGGGCCGCGCGTCGCGGTACCGGCCGGCACGCTCGGCACGTTGCTGGACCGGGCGGTGGCCGAGCACGCGGCGCTGCCCGCGGTGCGGTTCGGCGCCCACCGGCTCACCTACGCCGAGTTCGACGACCGGGTCACCCGGGTCGCGGCCGGACTGCGCGACCGGGGCGCCGGCGCGGGAACCGTGGTGGCCGTGGACATTCCACGGTCGGTCGAGCTGGTCGTCGCGCTGCACGCGGTGGTGCGGGCCGGGGCCGCGTACCTGCCGCTGGACCCGGAGCACCCGGCCGAGCGGCGCGAGCTGATGGTGGCCGACGCGAACCCGGTCGTGACGCTCGTCGCCGAGGACGTCGCGGCGTTGGCGGCGACGCCGGCGCGGCGGGACTGGCGGGCGGCCACGCCGGCCGAACCGGCCTACGTGATCTACACCTCCGGCTCGACCGGCCGGCCGAAGGGCGTGATCGTCAGTCACGGCGCGGTGGTGAACCGGTTGGCGTGGATGGCCGACGCGCATCCGCTCGGGCCGGGCGACGCGGTGCTGCAGAAGACCCCCGCCGGGTTCGACGTGTCGGTGTGGGAGTTCTTCCTGCCACTGGCGCACGGCGCCGAGCTGGTGGTCGCGCGGCCGGACGGGCATCGCGATCCCACCTACCTCGCCGAGGAGATCACCGCCACCGGCGTGACCACCGTCCACTTCGTACCGTCGATGCTCGGTGCGTTCCTCACCGACCCGGCGGCGGCCACCTGTACCGGGCTGCGGCGGGTGTTCTGCAGCGGGGAGGCGTTGCCGGCCGAGACCGTGGCCAGGTTCCGCGCCGCGCTGCCGGCGGTGGAGCTGCACAACCTGTACGGGCCGACGGAGGCGGCGATCGACGTGACCGCGTGGCGCACCACGCCCGCCGACGCGACCGCCCCGGTCCCGATCGGCACCCCGGTGTGGAACACCGACACCCGGGTGCTCGACGTCGCGCTGCGGCCGGTGCCGCCCGGGGTGGTGGGGGAGCTGTACCTCGCCGGCCGTCAGCTGGCGCTGGGGTACCTCCACCGGCGGGCGTTGACCGCGCAGCGGTTCGTCGCCGACCCGTACGGGCCGCCGGGCACCCGGCTGTACCGCACCGGGGACCTGGTGCGGTGGCGGGCCGACGGCGCGCTGGACTACCTGGGGCGCACCGATTTCCAGGTGAAGGTGCGCGGGGTGCGGATCGAGCTCGGCGAGGTGGAGGACTCGCTGGCCAGGCATCCGGAGGTGCTGGCGGCCGCCGCGGCCGTGCACCGCGACGCCGGGGGAAACCCGCGGCTGATCGGGTATGTGGTGCCGGCGACCGTCGATCCCGCTGGGGTGCGGGAGTTCGTGGCGTCGGTGGTGCCGGCGTCGTCGGTGCCGGCTGTCGTGGTGGCGCTCGCCGCGTTGCCGCTCACGTCGAGTGGGAAGCTGGACCGCGCGGCGCTGCCCGCGCCGAATGCCGTGCCGAGGGTCGCCGCGCCGACGGGGCCGGTCGGCGCGGTGCGGGCGGCGTTCGCGGAGACGCTCGGGGTCGAGGATGTCGGCGCGGACGACGGGTTCTTCGCGCTGGGCGGGGACAGCATCCTCGCGATCGAGCTGGTGAACCGGTTGCGCGCCCGTGGTCTCACGGTCGGCGTGCGGGACGTGTTCGCGCACCAGACCCCGGCCGCGCTCGGTGGGCACACGGCCATCGAGCAGCCGCCGGTGGCGCCGGTGGTCGCGACCGGGCCGGTGCCGTTGACGCCGATGCTGCACTGGGCACACGACCGGGGCGACCTGACGGCGACCCAGCGCGCCGAGCTGCCGCTGCCGGCCGGGGTCACCGAGGACGCCGTGCGCGCGGCTGTTCGCGCGCTGATGGCGCGGCACGAACTGCTGCGCGCCGTCCTGGCCGTGAGCCGGGACGGGCTGTGGTCATTGACCGTGCCCGAGACCGGGGAGCCGGTGTTCGATAAGTCCACTGTGGATATATCGGTGGATCCAACGGTGGGCAGGACCGTGGTGTGGCGGCTGCTTCCCGGCAGGCTGTCGGTGACCGCACACCACCTGGCGGTCGACGCCGTGTCCTGGGGTGTGCTGCGGGCCGATCTGGACGCGCTGCTCGCCGGCCGCGCGCTGCCACCGGTGCGGCCGTTCCGGGACTGGGCGCTGCGGCAGGTGACGTCGGCCGGCACGGCGGCGGTGCTCGACCGGCTCGGCCACTGGCGTGACGTGCTGGCTGATCGGGAGCCGTTGCTGCCCGCCGCCGACACCCCGCCGGGGACTCTCGAGTGGACGGTGTCGACCGGGGACGACCTGTGGCGGCACGCCGAGCAGCGGTTCCGGATGCACGGCGGTGAACTGCTGACCGCGGCGGTCGTCCTGGCCATGCGCGACCGCGGCCGGGTGACGATCGCCGTCGAGGGCCACGGCCGGGACGACGAGAACGCGGGCCAGGTCGGCTGGTTCACCACGCTGTACCCGGTGTGCTTCGACCTGTCCGATGTGGATGGACCAGTTGCGGTGCTCAAGCACGTCAAGGAAAACCTGCGTGCCGTGCCGGACGGTGGCGTGAGCTACGGGCAACTGCGCTACCTCAACCCGAGGACCGCGCCCGTACTGGCCGCGCTCGGGGAGCCGGAGCTGGTGGTGAACTTCCTCGGCCACCGCGACGAGGTGGCGCTCACCGGCGACGCGCGACCGGCCGCCGCGCTCGAGCTCACCGCCTACACCACCGGTGCCGACCTGCACCTGCGGCTGGACCACACCGGCGACCACGCGACCACCGTGTTCCAGGAGGCGCTGGACCAGGCGTTGGCCGACCTCGCGACCGCGCTCGCCGACGAGAAGGTCGACGGGCGCACCCCGTCCGACCTGTCCCGGCCGGGACTCACCCAGTCCGATGTGGATGGTCTGGGCGAGGACTGCCCGGGGTGGCTCGACGTGCTGCCGGTGACCCCGCTGCAGGAAGGCCTGCTGGCGCTCGCGCACACCCACCCCGACGCGGTCGACGTGTACACCGTGCGGGTCGTGCTGCGGTTCGCCGAACCGCTCGACCTCGACCGGCTCACCGCCGCGGGGACCCGGCTCGTTGCCCGGCATACCGCGCTGCGCACCGGTTTCCGCTACCTCGCGACCGGTGAGGCGGTCGGCGTGCTGCACCCGGCCGTGCCGGTCACCGTGCAGCGGACGGTCGGCGACCGGCGCACCCCGTTCGACCTCGCCGCCCCGCCGCTGTTCCGGTTCGCGCTCACCGACGGCGGCACGGTGCTCACCATCACCGGCCACCACCTCGCCTGGGACGGCTGGTCCGCGCCGCTGCTGGTCCGCGAACTGCTCATGCTGTACGCCGGCGGCGCGGTCACCGACACCGGCCTTGGTGCCCACCTGGCCTACCTGCGCGGCCTGCGGGCACCGGATCTCACGGTGTGGCGGGAAGTCCTCGCCGGGCTCCCGGCCCCGAGCATGCTCGTGCCGGCCCAACCGGGCCCGGCCACCGAACTGCCCGCCGAGGTACTGGCCGAAGTGGACGAACAGCGGACGGCGGCGGTCCGCGCGCTCGCCATGGCGCACGGGTTCACCGTCAACACCGTCCTGCAGGGCGCCTGGGGGATGACCGTCGCCGACACCACCGGCACCGGCGACGTCGTGTTCGGCGTGACGGTGTCCGGCCGACCGCCGGAGATCGCCGGCATCGACACCGCCATCGGGATGTTCGTGAACACCGTGCCCGCCCGCGCCCGGTTCGCCGGCGGGGACACCGTGCTGACCGCGCTGCGCCGCCTGCAGGACACCCAGGCAGCGACGCTCGACCACCAGCACACCGGGCTGGCCGCGATCCAGCGCGCCATCGGGCTCGGCCCACTGTTCGACACGCTCGTGGTGTTCGAGAACTACCCGCTCGACGAGGAGGAACTGCTCGGCGGCTTCGGCGACGTGCGCCCGATCGCGATCGAGGCCGACGACGCCACCCACTACCCGGTGACGCTGACCCTGTTCCCCGGCCCGAAGTTGGGGGTGTCGCTGAAGTTCCGCCGTGATGCGCTGTCCGAACAGGACGCTCGCCGGCTGCTGGCGGCGTTCCTCGACCGGCTGGACCGCTGCGTGACCGATCCCGGCGCGGCTGTTGGGGAGTACCGCGGCCACTCCGCCGAACTGGAACGTCCGGTGGCGACACCGGTGGCCACCGAGCCGACCGGGGCACTGCTCGCCACCCTGTTCGCCGACATCCTGGACGTGCCGGCGGTCGGTGCGGGCGACAGTTTCTTCCAGCTCGGCGGGGACAGCATCCTCGCCATCCAACTCGTCGCCAAGGCCCGCGCGGCCGGGCTGCGGTTCACCGCCGCCGACGTGTTCACCCACCGCACGCCAACGGCCCTGGCCCAGATCGCCGTGCGGCACACCGGCTCCGACGCCACCGCGCCGGACGCCGACGGCCTGCTCCCGGTCATGCACAGCCTGCGCGACCTCGGCGGTCCGATCGAGGGCTACGCCCAGCAGATGCTGCTGCGCCTGCCGGCCGACGCCGACGAGACCCGGCTGCGCACCACGATCGCGACCGTCCTCACGCGACACCCGATGCTGCGCGCCCGACTGGTCGTCGACCGGGACTCGTGGCGGTTCGCCCCAGGTGAACCGCGCGAGGTCACACTGTTCGACTTCGACGGCGACCATCGGGTCGCGGCCGGCCGGCTCGCCCCCGAACAGGGTGTGCTGACCGACTGGGCCTGGCGGGCAGGGGAGTTGCTCGTCACGATCCACCACCTCGCGGTCGACGGTGTGTCCTGGCGCATCCTGCTCGGCGACCTGGCTACCGCGTGGACGGGCGGCGAGCCGTTCCCCGTCGGCACGACCTTCGGCCAGTGGGCGGGACTGCTCGCCACCGAGGCCAACACCCCCCGTCGGACCGCCGAACTCGACCACTGGCGCACCGCCCTGGCCGCGCCACCCGCGCTGCCCGGCGTCGTGCTCGACCCGGTGTGGGACGTCGCGTTCACCCAACGCGCGGTCACCGGTCAACTGTCCATTCCGGACACCGCGGCGCTGCTGGGGGACACGGTGGAGGTGTTCCACGCCGGACCCGAGGAACTGCTGCTCGCCGCGCTCGTACTGGCCGTGGGCAACGACGACCTCGCGGTGCTCATGGAGGGCCACGGCCGCGCGGACGAGCTGTTCCCGGACGCGGACACCAGTCGCACCGTCGGCTGGTTCACCACGATGTACCCGGTCCGGATGTCCGGAGTGGACGGTGAACTGCCGGCCGTGGTCCGGCGGGTCAAGGAGGCTTTGCGGGCCGTGCCCGACCGCGGCATCGGGTTCGGGCTGCTGCGTCACCTCAACGACACCACCGCCGCCGAGCTGGCCACCCTGCCCGCACCGCAGCTGCGGTTCAACTACCTCGGCCGGCTGGCCGCCGGCACCCCTCGGGCGTTCGAACCGGTGGACACCGGCGAACCACTCGGCGGGCACGTGCCACCCGGCCTGCCCATCCCGCACGCGCTGGACGTGACGGTCGTCGCGGTCGACGGCCCCGGCGGTCCGGAACTGCGGTGGCGGATCGCGTGGCCGGGCGAACGCGTGGCCGAGGACGAGGTCCTGGCGGTCGCCGCCCGGTTCCAGGAGGCGCTGGCCGAGCTGCCCCGGCTGGCCGCCGACGGCGCGGCCGGCGGGCACACCCCGGCCGACTTCACCTTGGTGCACCTGGCACAGGACGAGATCGACGAGTTCGAAGAACTGTGGAGGACCTCGTGACCGGCCTGGCCGACGTACTACCCCTCACCCCACTCCAGCAGGGGCTCATGCTGTGGGCGGGCTACGGCGGCGCCGCCGCGGGTGTCTACACCGTACAGACCACGATCGACCTGGACGGGGTCGTGGAGGCCAAGGCGATGCGTGCCGCGGCCGAGGCCCTGCTGCGCCGCCACCCCAACCTGCGCGCCGGGTTCCGGTTCCGGCGCAGCGGCGAGCCCGTCGCGCTCGTGCCGGCCGCGGTGACGCTCGACTGGCAGGAGATCGACACCCCGGAGCCGGCCGAGGTCCTGCGCGCCGAGCGGGACCGGCCGTTCGACCTGGGACAGCCGCCGCTGCTGCGGTTCCTGCTCGTCCGGCTCGCCGACGACCGGCACACCCTGGTGCTCACCCACCAGCACATCCTGCTCGACGGCTGGTCGATGCCGCTGCTGGTGCGGGAGCTGTTCGCGCTGTACGCGCAGGCGGGTTCCGAGGCTGGCCTGCCGACGCCCGCCCGGTTCCGCGACCACCTCACCTGGCTGTCCACACGGGACATCGATGCCTCCCGCGCGGTGTGGCGCCGCCACCTCGACGGGGTCGAGCCGACCCTGGTGGCCGCGGGACACGACCTGCGCGGCCCGGCCACCGCCGCCGAGCACACCGTGTGGCTCGACGAGACCACGACCGCCGCGATGCTGGCCGCCGCGCGGCGGCTGGAGGTCACCGCCAACACCGTGGTGCAGTGCGTGTGGGCGCTCGTCCTTGGTGAGCTGACCGGCCGCACCGACGTGACGTTCGGGCTCACCGGGTCCGGGCGGGGAACCGACGTGCCGGGCGCGACCGAGATCCTCGGCCTGCTGATCAACACCAGCCCGGTCCGGGTCACGCTGCGCCCGGACGAGTCGTTGGCCGGACTGCTGACCAGGGTGCAGCGTGACCAGACCGCGTTGCTGGCACACCAACATCTCGGCCTCACCGACATCCAGGACGGCCGGGGCGAGCTGTTCGACACGTTCACCGTGTTCGAGAACTACCCCGCCGGCACCGAGGAACTGGACCAGCTCGGGCGCGCGGCCGGACTGCGGGTACTGGCCGTCGACGGCACCGACGCCAGCCACTACCCGCTCGGCGTGGTCGTGACCCCGGGGGAGCGGCTGCGCCTGGACCTGCGCCACCGCACGGAGATCGTGCCGGACGTCACCGGCATCGCCGCCCGGCTGGTCGCGTTGTGCACCGCGGTCGCCACCGACCCGGACCGTCCGATCGCGACACTGCCGAGGCTGACCCCGGCCGAGCACGACCGCTGGGTGACCACCCCGAACCGGACCGAGGCCGACGCCGGCGAGGCGACGTTCGCCGAACTCGTCGAGCGGGCCGCCGCCGCGCACCCCGACACCGACGCCGTGCTCGGCGACGGCGAGCCGATCACCTACCGGGAGCTGAACACCCGCGCCAACCGCCTCGCCCGCTACCTCACCGACCGCGGAGTCGGGCCGGAACAGCGGGTCGCGGTCGCGCTGCCCCGCGGCGGCGACCAGCTCGTGGCCATGCTCGCCGTGCTCAAGGCGGGCGCGGTGTACGTGCCGGTGGACACCGACTACCCGCCGGAGCGGATCGCGCTGCTGGTCGCGGATTCCTGGCCGGCGCTCGTGCTGACCGAACCCGAGCACCTGCCGGTGCTGCCGGCCACCGCCCCGACCGACCTGCTCACCACCGCGGAGCGCACCGCCGCCGCACTGTCCGAACAGGACCCGGCGCCCTCGGCGCAGCCCGCGAACGCGGCGTACGTGATCTACACCTCCGGCTCGACCGGCAGGCCCAAGGGCGTGGTCGTCACCCACCTCGGCCTGCCGAGCCTCGCGCACACCGTGGCCGAGCACTTCCGGCCGGGCCCCGGCGACCGGGTGCTGCAGTTCGCCTCGCAGAGCTTCGACACCTCGGTGTGGGAGCAGGTCATGGCGCTCACCACCGGCGCCACCCTGGTGGTCGTGCCCCCCGAGCACCGGCTCGGCGACGTGCTGGCCGCGCTGCTGGCCGAACACCGCGTCACCCACCTGACCCTGCCGCCCTCGGCGCTGGCCGAACTGCCCACCACCGCCGTGCCCAGTGGCGCGGTGGTGATCGTCGCGGGTGAGGCCTGCCCGCCGGAGCTGGCCAGGCGGTGGGTCGAGGCCGGGCACACGCTGTTCAACTCCTACGGCCCGACCGAGACCACAGTGGACGTCACCCTGTGGCGCGCGAGTCCGGCCGGGCTCGCCGGGACGGCGCTCCCGATCGGCATCCCGGTGCACAACACCACCGTGCACGTGCTCGACCAGTGGCTGCGGCCGGTGCCGCCCGGCACGGTCGGCGAGCTGTACGTGGGCGGCCTCGGGCTCGCCCGCGGCTATGCCGGCGCACCCGGCCTGACCGCCACCCGGTTCGTCGCCACGGCGGCCGGGAAACGGCTCTACCGCACCGGAGACCTGGTCCGGTGGCGCGCGGAGGGCACCCTGGAGTTCGCCGGCCGCGCCGACCACCAGGTCAAGATCCGTGGGTTCCGGGTGGAGCCGGGCGAGGTCGAGTCCGCGCTGCTCGCCCAGCCCGGCGTGACCGGTGCGCTGGTGGTCGCCGACGAGGACCAGGCGACCGGCACCCGGCTGGTCGCGCACGTCATGTCCACCAGGCATGACGGCGACCTGCGGACCGCGCTCGCCGAGACACTGCCCGCCCATCTGGTGCCCGCCGCGATCGTGGTGCTGGACGCGTTCCCGTTGACCCCCAACGGAAAGATCGACCGGGCAGCCCTGCCCGCACCGACCACCCGCACCACGGTGCACGCCGACCGGGGAGACCCGCGCCTCGAGCTGATGTGTGGCCTGTTCGCCGCCGTGCTCGGCCTCCCGGCGGTCGCTCAGGAGGACGGTTTCTTCGCCATGGGCGGCCATTCGCTGCTCGTCGCCCGGCTGCTCGCGCGGGTCCGGAGCGCGTTCGGGGACACTGCGACCATCCGCGACGTGTTCGACCACCCCACCCCGCGCGGCCTGCTCGCTCGCCTCGGCACCACCGCCGCCCGCCCGCCACTGACCGCCCGCCACCCAGGCGACCGGATCCCGATGTCCCCCGCGCAGCGGCGGTTGTGGTTCCTGCACAAGCTCGACGGCCCGAGCCCGGCCTACAACATCCCGTCGGTGCTGCGCCTGACCGGGGACCTGGACGTGCCGGCACTGACGGCCGCGGTCGGCGACGTGCTCGCCCGCCACGACAGCCTGCGCACCGTCTTCGCCGACGACCTACAGCTCATCCGCACCGACGTGGCCGTCCCGATCACCGTCATCCCGACCGGTGAGTCCACCCTGGACGAGCGGCTCGCGGCCGCGGCGGCGTACCGGTTCGACCTCGCCACCGAGATCCCGCTGCGGGTCACGGTGTTCCGGCTCGCCGAGGACGAGCACGTGCTGCTCGTGCTGCTGCACCACATCGCGGGTGACGAGTGGTCGGTCGGCCCGCTGTTCGCCGACCTGCGCACCGCCTACCTCGCCCGCCGCGCCGGCCGTGCTCCACAATGGACACCGTTGCCGGTGCAGTACGCGGACTACACGCTGTGGCAACGGGAACTCGACGTCGACAGCCAGCTCGACTACTGGCGGGCCGCGCTCGACGGCGCACCGGACGAACTCGCGCTGCCGGTCGACCACCGAGGCGCGGAGATCACCGGCCGGGGCGGCTACCAGCCCTTCGACCTCCCGGCCGACGTGCACGCGCGGCTGATCGCGCTGGCCCGCGCCGCCGACGTCACCGAGTTCATGGTCGTGCAGGCCGTGGTCGCCGTGCTGCTCACCAGGATGGGCGCTGGCGAGGACGTCCCGCTCGGCGCGCCGGTGGCCGGCCGCTCGGACGCCGCGCTGGACAACCTCGTCGGGTTCTTCGTGAACACGGTGGTGCTGCGGGTGTCCACGGCCGGCGACCCGACCTTCACCGAGCTGCTCGGCCGGGTCCGGGAGACCGACCTGGCCGCGTTCGAGCACGCGGACGTGCCGTTCGAGCGGCTCGTCGAGGTGCTCGCGCCGGCGCGGGCCGCCGGCCGCAACCCGCTGTTCCAGGTGATGGTCACCCACCAGCACCAGCTGGACATGGACCTCGGGGTCGCCGGTCTGGTCAGCTCCGCGGTGCCGTTCGGCCTGGACACCGCGAAGTTCGCGCTGTCGTTCAGCTTCTTCCGCGAGGAGGACGGCCCGCTCGGCGGCGGCATCGAGTACTCGGCCGACCTGTTCGAGCCGGCCACCGTCGCCACGCTCGCCGACCGGCTGTGCGCGCTGCTCACCGCCCTGGTGTCCGTACCGGACAGTCCGATCTGGACACCCGACATCCTCGTGGCCGCCGAACGGGAGGTGACGAGGCCCGCGCCGGTGTCCGGACCATTGACCGCCGACCTCGTGCGGCAGGCGGCGATGCGCAACGCCGGCCGGATCGCGCTCGTCGACCCGGCGGGCGGCGAGGTGTCCTACGCGCGGCTCACCAAGCAGGTCAACCATCTCGCCCGGCTGCTCGTGGCCCGCGGCATCGGTCCGGAGTCGGTGGTGGCACTGGCCTGCGCGCCCTCGACCCGGTTCGTGGTCGGCCTGCTCGCGGTGCTGGAGGCCGGGGCCGCGTACCTGCCGCTTGATCTGGACTATCCTGAGTCGCGGCTGCGGCTGATGCTCACCGACGCCGCACCGGACCTGGTGCTCGCCACCCGGGACGCGGTTGCGTGGTGGGCAGGTCCTCGGGTGGTGCTCGACGACGTGGACACCACGGCCTACTCCGGCGCGCGACTGTCCGATGAGGAACGCACCGCGCCGCTGCGCCCTGAACACCCCGCGTATGTGCTGTTCACCTCCGGCTCCTCGGGGCGCCCCAAGGCGGTCGTCGGCACCCACGCCGGGCTCGCCGCCCGCCTCGCCTGGGGCCAACGCGCGCTGCCGCTCGGCGCGCACGACGTCGTGCTGGCCAAGAGTTCTCCCGCGTTCGTCGACGCCAGCACCGAACTGCTCGGCGGCCTGGTCGGCGGCGCCACCGTGGTGCTGGCCGCCCAGCGCCGCGATCCGCACGCGCTCGCCGCGCTCGCCAGGCGACACCAGGTCACCCGGATCACCGGCGTGCCAAGCCTGTTGACCGCGTTGCGGCAGGAGACCGCCGCCGACCTGTCGTCGGTGCGCACCTGGATCTCCAGCGGCGAACCGCTGCCGCCGGCGTTCACCACCGCGGTGAACCTGTACGGCTGCTCCGAGGCGAGCGGCGACAGCCTGATCGCACACGGCACCGGCCCGTTCACTGGCCAGGTGGACGGTACGGCCGCCTACGTCCTGGACGCCCGGCTCGGGCTCGCGCCGACCGGGGTCGTCGGTGAGCTGTACCTCGCGGGCACGGGGATCGCCCGCGGCTACCTCGCCGCGCCCGCGCGCACCGCGCTGCGGTTCGTGGCCAACCCGTTCGGCCCCGGCCGCCTCTACCGCACCGGCGACCTCGCCCGCCGCACGCCCGGCGGGATCGAGCTGTTCGGCCGCGCCGACGACCAGCTCACGGTCCGCGGCTCGCGGATCGAGCCGGGCGAGGTGGTGGCCGTGCTCACCGGGGTGGCCGGCGTGTCGGCCGCCGCGGTGGTCGCCAGAGACCGTGCGGGGGAACGGGAACTGGCCGCGTTCGTGATGCCGGCGACCGTGGATGTGGCGGCGGTCCGCGCCGCCGTGCGGGCCGCGCTGCCCGCCCACCTCGTGCCGACCTCGTTCGCCGCGTTGCCCAAACTGCCCCGGCTGCCCGGCGGCAAGGTCGACCGGCGGGCGCTGGCGGACCTGCCGGTGTCCACACCGGACACCGAGGACGGTGTCGCGCCGGCGAACGACCGCGAGGCCGCGCTCGCACGGATCTTCGCCAGGGTGCTCGACCAACCGGTGACCGACGTGACCGCGAGCTTCTTCGACCTCGGCGGGCACTCGCTGCTCGCCACCCGGCTCGTCGCCCGGATCCGCGCGACCCTTGGCCGGGCGGTGTCCCTGCGGACCGTGTTCGAGGACCCCTCGGTGCGGGCCATGGCGAGCCGGCTCGACGAGCACACCACCCGGCCACCGTTGCGCCCGGTCCCACGACCGGAGCGGATATCGCTGTCCTACGCGCAGCGGCGGCTGTGGTTCCTCGAACAGCTGGCGGACACCGGTTCGGCCTACACCGTGCCGTTCGTGTCCCGGCTCACCGGGCACGTCGACACCGCCGCGCTGGCCGCCGCGGTCGGCGACCTGGTGGCCCGGCACGAGTCGCTGCGCACCGTGCTGGTGACCGTTGACGGCGAGCCCTACCAACACGTGCTCGCCGACCCGCCGGTCCCGTTCGCCACCGGCGGCGTCGCCGACCTGCCCTCGGTGCTCGCGCACCGGTTCGACCTCGCGCACGAGCCGCCGCTGCGGGTCACCCTGCTCAGCGAGCCGGCCACCGACCATGTCCTGGTCGTCCTCGCCCACCACACCGCCGCCGACGCGCTCTCGGCAGGCCCGCTGTTCACCGACCTCGCCGCCGCGTACGCCGCCCGCCGGGCCGACAGGGCACCACAGTGGACACCGCTGCCGGTGCAGTACGCGGACTACACGCTGTGGCAACAGGAACTCGACGTCGACAGCCAGCTCGACTACTGGCGCACCGCGCTCGACGGCCTGCCGGCGGAGCTGGCCCTGCCGGCCGACCGGCCGCGGCCCGACGTCGCGAGCCACCGGGGCGGCGTGGTCGAGGCCGCCGTCGACCCGGAGGTCCACAGTGGTCTCCAAGCGATCGCTCGACGCACCGGGGCGACCCCGTTCATGGTGCTGCACGCGGCCGTGGCCACCCTGCTGTCCGCGCTCGGCGCGGGGGTGGACATCCCGATCGGCACCCCGGTCGGCGGCCGGGTCGACCCGGCGCTGGACGACCTCGTCGGGTTCTTCGTCAACACCGTCGTGCTGCGCACGGACCTGACCGGCGACCCGGCGTTCACCGAGCTGGTGGCGCGGGTCGCGGACACCGATCTCGGCGCGCTGGCCAACGCGGAGGTGCCGTTCGAGCGGCTGGTCGACGAGCTGGCGCCGCGTCGCTCCCGGGCCAGGCATCCGCTGTTCCAGGTGCTGGTGAACCACAACTACCGCCAGCTCGCCGCGCCCGCGCTGGCCGGGACCATCGGTGAGGCGCTGCCGGCGGAGCTGGACGCGGCCAAGGTCGACCTGGCCTTCGCGTTCGACGAACTTCCTGGTGTGCCGGGGCTGACGGTGTCGGTCAACTACGCCGCCGACCTGTTCGACCGGGACACCGTCGAGGCGCTCGTCGACCGGCTGGTGCGGCTGCTCGCCACGGTCGCGGCGAACCCGGACCTGCCGTTGTCCCGTGTGGACGTTCGACTGCCGGCCGAACGCGCCGTCACCGGGGAACGCAACGACACCGCCGTCGACGTGCCACCCGGCACCGCCGTGGACCGCCTGCTGCGCACGGCCGCGCGAACGCCGCACGCGCCCGCGGTCGTGCACGGTGACCAGACGATGACCTACGACGAACTCGTCCGGCGCAGTGGCGCGGTCGCCGCCCAGCTGCGCTCGCGCGGGACAGGTCGGGAATGCGTGGTGGCCGTGGCCATCCCGCGCTCGATCGACCTGATCGTCGCCCTGTGGGGCGTGTTACGAGCAGGCGCCGCGTACGTGCCGCTCGACCCCGACGATCCGGCCGACCGCGTCGACCTCATCGTCGGCGACGCCGGCGCCGCCGTCACCTTGTCCGATGTGGACGTGCCGGACACGGACTTCGTGGACACACCACTCGACCCGGCCACCGCCGCCTACCTGATCTACACCTCCGGCTCCACCGGGCGGCCGAAGGGCGTGGTGGTCACCCACGGCGCGCTGGTGAACCGGCTCGAATGGATGCGGGCCAGCTATGACGTCGGCCAGGCGGACCGGATCGTGCAGAAGACCCCGACCGGGTTCGACGTGTCGGTGTGGGAACTGTTCCTGCCCGCGTTCGCCGGCGCCACCCTCGTGCTCGCCGACCCCGGCGGCCACCGCGATCCCGCCCATCTGGCCGAGGTGATCGCCCGGCACGGGGTGACGATCGCGCACTTCGTCCCGTCGATGCTGCGTGCCTACCTCGACTCCGGCCACCGACTCACCGGTCTCCGGCTGCTGGTCACCAGCGGTGAGGCGCTGCCCGAGGAGCTGGCCGCCCGCTGTGACCCGCCCCCGCACAACCTGTACGGGCCGACCGAGGCGACCGTGGACGTCACCCACCACCCGGTGCGCGACGGCGAGGTCCACATCGGACGTCCGGTGTGGAACACCACGGTGCACGTGCTGGACCGCGCGCTGCGGCCGGTGCCCGACGGGGTTCCCGGCGAGCTGTACCTCGGCGGCGTGCAGGTGGCTCGCGGCTACCATGCCCAGCCGGGGCTCACCGCGAGCCGGTTCGTCGCCGCGCCCGGCGGTCGACGGTGGTACCGCACCGGCGACCTCGTCCGCATCCGCCCCGACGGCGCGCTCGACTACCTCGGTCGCACCGACGACCAGGTCAAGGTCCGCGGCGTGCGCGTGGAACCCGGCGAGGTCGAGGCCGCGATCACCGCCCACCACGGGATTCGCGCGGCAGCCGTGCTCGCGGTCGACGACGGCCACGGCGACACCCGGCTGCTCGCCTACGTCGTCGGCGACACCACCGGCCTGCGCACCGCGCTCGCCGAGCGGCTACCGGCCCACCTCGTGCCCGAGATCATCGTCCCGCTGGCCGAACTCCCGCTCACCGCCAGCGGCAAACTCGACCGCAGGGCCCTGCCCGATCCCACCCCCAGGACCCGCACCACCGACGACCCGCGCGACCCCGTCGAGGAACTGCTCCAGCGCATCGGTGAGGACCTGCTCCGCACGCCGATCGGGGTCACCGACGACTTCTTCGCCATGGGCGGCCACTCCCTGCTCGCCGTCCGGCTCGTCGCCAGAGCGGGCACCGAACTCGGAGTGCCGCTCTCGGTCGCCGACGTGTTCGACGCCCCCACCGTGCGCGGGTTGGCGCGGCGGATCGCCGGCCGCGCACCGGATCGGGCGCCAGCGCTGGTGCCGGCGGCGCGACCGGCGGTGCTGCCGCTGTCCCCGGCACAGCGCCGGCTCTGGTTCATCCACCGCATGGACGGCCCCAACGCCGCCTACAACATTCCGTTCGCCGCCCGGCTGTCCGGCGATCTCGACCTCGACGCGCTGCGCCACGCGGTCGCCGACGTGGTGGCCCGCCACGAGATCCTGCGCACCCGCTACCCGGACGGCCCGGACCCGGTACAGGAGGTGCTGACCGACCCGCGGATCCCGTTCGCCGTCATCCAGTCCACTGAGGACGAACTGGGCGACCGGCTCGCCTCGGCCGCGGCGTACCCGTTCCGGCTCGCGGACGAACCGCCGATCCGGGTCACCGTGTTCGCGGTTGGCGCCGACCACGTGGTGCTCGTGCTCGTCCACCACATCGCCGCCGACGAATGGTCCACCCGCCCGCTGTTCGGCGACCTGGCCACCGCCTACACCGCCCGCCGCGCCGCGAAGGCTCCACAGTGGACACCACTGCCGGTGCAGTACGCCGACTACGCGCTCGCCGGCCACGAACCGGCTGGCCAGCTCGCGTACTGGACCGACCGCCTCGCCGGCCTGCCCGACGAGCTGAACCTGCCCACCGACCGCCAACGCCCACCGGTCGCCAGTTACCGCGGCGGCGAGGTCGTCCGGGCACTGCCCGCCGACCTCGCGGCCGCGGTGCGCCAGGTCGCCGCCACGCACGGTGCCACCGTGTTCATGGTCGTGCAGACCGCCGTGGCCGTGCTGCTGAGCAAACTCGGCGCCGGCACGGACATCCCGCTCGGCGCACCGGTGGCCGGGCGCACCGATCCCGCGCTCGACGACCTCGTCGGCTTCTTCGTCAACAATCTGGTGCTGCGCAACGACCTCACCGGCGACCCCACGTTCGCCGCCCTGCTCGACCGCACCCGCCGGACCACTCTGGACGCGTTCGCCAACGCCGACGTGCCGTTCGAACGGCTCGTCGACCACCTGGCACCCACCCGGTCCACCGCACGCCACCCGCTGTTCCAGGTCGTGGCCACCCACCGGATGGTCGACGAGGCCGACCTCGGCCTGCCAGGGCTGCGCACCACCGAGGTCGACCCCGGGCTGGTCACCGCGAAGTTCGACCTCACGTTCACCGTCCGCGAGACCCGGGGCGCACCCGGCCTCGCGCTCACCGTCGTGCACGCCAGGGACCTCTACGACGACACCACCGCCAACGACCTGCTCGACCGCCTCACCGGGCTGCTGACCACGTTCTGCGCGGCTCCACAGACCCGGCTGAGCGCGGTCGAGGTCCGCACCTCGGCCGAACGGGCGCGGCTCGCCGCCTGGAACGACACCGCCCGCGACGTGCCGGCGGTCGGCCTCGCGCGGCTGTTCGAACGGCAGGCGAGTGCCCGCCCGGACGCGCTCGCCCTGACCGACGGCGACCGCCGGTTCACCTTCGCCGAGGTCGACACCGCCGCCAACCGGCTGGCCGGCCACCTCGTGCGCGCCGGCGTCCGGCCGGAGCAGATCGTCGCGCTGGCACTGCGCCGCTCGGCCGAACTGGTGGTCGCGCTGCTCGCGGTCGCCAAGGCGGGCGCGGCGTACCTGCCGGTCGACCCCGACCACCCCGAGACCCGCGTCCGGCACGTCCTCGACGACGCGAAACCCGCGCTGGTGATCGGCGAACCCATCCCCGGACTCGCCACCGTCCCCGGCGAAACCGCCTGGGACAGCACGCTTCCCGCCGACAACCCCGGCCTGCCCGACCCCGGTCCGGACGCGCTCGCGTACGTGATCTACACCTCCGGCTCCACCGGCCGCCCCAAGGGCGTCGCCGTGCCGCACGGCGGCCTGGCCAGCCTGGTCGCCACCATGGCGGGCGGCTCGGAAAGCGGCCCTGGCGCGCGGGTCGGCCAGTTCGCCTCGTTCTCGTTCGACGTGTCCATGGCCGAGTTGGCGATCTCGATCCTGGCCGGCGCGAGCCTGCACCTGCTGCCAGCGCACGCCCGCGCCGGCGCGGCGCTCGGCCGGTACGCCACCGAGCATGCGCTGACCCACCTGGTGATCCCGCCCTCGGTGGTGTTCTCGCTGCCCGACAACGCGCTACCGCCCGCGCTGACCCTGATCGTCGGCACCGAGGCCCTGCGCCGGGAGCTGATCCAGCGCTGGGCGGGCGGGCGGATCCTGCTCAACGCCTACGGCCCGACCGAACACACGGTCAACTCCACCCTCTGGCGCGCCGACCCGGCCTGGCCATCGGCCGTGCTGCCGATCGGCGGCCCGGACGTGAACAAGCAGGCCCACGTGCTCGGCCAGGACCTCGTGCCGGTGCCGCCGGGCGTCACCGGTGAGCTGTACCTCGGCGGCACCGGCCTGGCCCGGGGTTACCTCGGCCAGCCGGGGCTGACCGCGTCCCGGTTCGTGGCCGCGCCCGGCGGGCAGCGGTGGTACCGCACCGGCGACCTCGTGCGCTGGACCGAGGACGGGCTGCTCGAGTACCACGGCCGGGTCGACGACCAGATCAAGGTACGCGGCTTCCGCATCGAGCCGGCCGAGGTGGAGGCCGTGCTCGTCGACCAGCCAGGGGTGCGGGCGGCGGCGGTCGCGGCGCGCGAGGTCGACGGCAGGAGGCTGCTGGTCGGCTACACCGTCGGCGCCGACGTCGACGCCATCGCGCTGGCCGACCGGCTGCCCGAGTACCTCATCCCGTCGGCGTGGCTGCGGCTGGAGGAACTGCCGCTCACCGTCGCGGGCAAGCTCGACCGCGACGCCCTGCCGACCCCGGAACCCGGTGCCCTCGGCGCCGGGGTGCCGGCGGAGACCCGGCGCGAGGAGACCCTGCTCGCGCTGTTCCGGGACCTGTTGCGCAGCGACGACATCGGTGCCACGGACGGGTTCTTCGAACTGGGCGGGGACAGCATCGTCGCCATCCAACTGGTCGCCGCCGCCCGCGACCGGGGGCTGGCGCTCACCCCGAGGGACGTGTTCGAGCGCCGGACCGTGCGCGGCCTGGCCGCCGTCGCGACCGACCTTGCCGGCCAGGACACCCACGACGACGGCACCGGCACCGTGCCGCTCACGCCGATCATGCGGTGGTTCGTCACCCACGACCCGGCCGTGGGCAAGTTCGGTCAGTCGATGGTGGTCCGGCTGCCCGAGGACATCGAGGAAACCACGCTGCGGCAGGCACTGCGGACCGTGCTGGCCCACCACGACGCCCTGCGCGGCCGGCTCGTCGGCGACGCGCTGGAGATCGGCCAACCCGACCAGGACCACGACCCGCTCGACGTGCTCAGCTGCCCGGCGGGCACCCAGCCGCGCGCGGGTTTCCTGCTGGCGCGGGAGAAGCTCGACCCGCACACCGGTCAGCTGCTGCGCGCGGTCTGGTTCGACCACGGCCCTGGTGAGTCGTCCGAACTGCTGATCCTGGTGCACCACCTGGTGATGGACGGCGTCTCCTGGCGAATCCTGTTGCCGGACCTGGAAACCGCGTACACCGGTGGCCCGCTGCGCCCGGTCCGCACCTCGCTGCGGACGTGGGCGACCGGTCTGGCGGCGATCGACAAGGACGCCGAACGCGCCTACTGGCGCGCGGTGCTCGACCCGCCGCCAGCCCTCCTCGGTGAGGGCACGCACGCCACGGTCGCGCACCTGCGCACGACCACGCCCGCCGAGCCACTGCTCACCACCGTGCCCGGCGCGCTGCGGGCCAGGATCGACGAGGTGCTGCTCACCGGTCTCGCGCTGGCCTTCCGCGACTGGTCCACTGAGGACGATCTGGTCGTCGACCTGGAGGGGCACGGCCGGGCCCAGGACCTGGTTCCGGGCACCGACCTGTCCAGGACGATCGGCTGGTTCACCAGCATCCATCCGGTCCGGCTGGGCACCACGGGCATCGGTGTGGCGCGGGCGGAGGCCGATCCGGCGCTGGCCGAACGCGTGCTGCGGGAGGTGAAGTCGCACCTGCGCCGGGTGCCCGACCACGGCATCGGCTACGGCCTGCTGCACGACGGCTCCCCGGCGCCGATCGCGTTCAACTACCTCGGCCGCCTCGGCGGTGCCGATGACCGGCCGTGGCAACCGATCGACGGCGGGATCGGCGGCACGGTCGACGACCACCGCCGCGTCGACCACGCGCTCACCATCGACGCCGTGACGGTGGACACAGCGCTGCGCATCGACCTCGCCTATGCGAGCGACGTGCTGACCGAGGAGTCCGTGCGACGCCTCGCCGGGCTGCTCGTGCGCGGGCTGGCGACCGTGGTCGCGGCCGCGCACCGGTCGGACGCGGGCGCGCACACCCCGGTCGACGTGCCGCTCGCCCGGCTCTCGCAGTCCCAACTGGACCGCATCCAAGCGAAGTGGACCGCACGATGAACGCACCGGCACTGGCCGACATCCTCCCGCTGTCCCCACTCCAGGAAGGGCTGCTCTACCTGAGCAGCTACCAGCCCGACGGCCAGGACGCCTACACCGTCCAGCTCGCGGTCGACCTCACCGGCGACCTCGACCCGGCCCGGCTGCGCGGCGCGGTCGACGGATTGCTCGACCGGCACCCGAACCTGCGGGCCTGCTTCTGGTTCGAGGACGTCGACCGCCCGGTCGCGCTCATCCCCGAGACGGTCACCGCGCCGTGGACCGAGACCGACCTGCGGGCGCTGCCCGACCCGGCGGCGCGGGCCAGGCAGATCGCGCAAGCCGCGCTGGCCGACCGGTTCGCGCTCGACACGCCGCCGCTGTTCCGCTTCCACCTGCTGCGCCTGGCCGACCGCGACACCCTGGCCACCCACCGGCTGCTGATCACCAGCCACCACATCCTGCTCGACGGCTGGTCCAACGCCCTGCTGGTGCGCGAACTCCTTGCCCTGTACCGAGACCGGCAGCTGCCGCCACCCGCCGGCCGGTACCGCGACTACCTGGAGTGGCTCGACCGCCGCGACCGCGCGGCGAGCGAGACGGCCTGGCGGGACGCGCTCGCCGGGGCCACCTCGTGCACCCCGTTCTCCACCGGCCGCCGCGCCGACACCCCGGCACAGGGGGCCACCCTGGTGCTGGACGCCGACCCGCTCACCGCGCTCGCCCGCCGCGCCGGGGTCACTCTGCCCACCGTGCTTGGCGCCGCCTGGCTGACCGTGCTCGCCGCCTACACCGGCACCACCGACGTGCTCACCGGGCAGGCGGTCGCCGGGCGGCCGGCCGAGGTGCCGGCATCCGGTGAGCTGATCGGGTTGTTCCTCAACACCGTGCCCGTGCGCGGGCGGCTGCGCCGCGACGAGCCGTTTTCGGCGTTCCTGCGCCGGTTTCGCGACGAGCAGACCGCGTTGCTCGACCACCAGTACCTCGACCTCGGCACGGTCACCCGGGTCGCCGGGGTCGGCGAGTTGTTCGACACGCTGCTGGTGGTCGAGAACTACCCGGTCGACGAGGACGCGTTGGTGTCCGCCGAACGCGGCACCGGGCTGCGGGTCGACCGGGTCAGCGGCCAGGACGGCACGCACTACCCGCTGATGGTCACCGCCGCCCCCGGCGGCGGCCAGCTGCGGCTGGAGGTCAGGCACCGCATCGATCCGGCCACCGCCGAGGGCATCCTGTCCCGGCTGGCGGCCGTGTTCGCGGCGGTGGCCGCCGATCCGGACACCCCCGTCGGCGCGCTCGGGGTGACCGGCCCGACCGCGCTCACCGGTCCGGTCGCGGCCGTCGCGCACCCGGACGTGACCTCGCTGCTCGCGCTCGACCACGACGCCGTCGCGCTGATCGCGGGGGCGGACACGCTCACCGGCCGCGAGCTGGCGGCCGAGGTCGACGACCTGGCCGCCGAGCTGACTGCGCGCGGCGTCGGCACGGAATCGTTGGTGGGACTGGCAACGGGCTACCACGCGGACCTGGTTGTCGCGCTGCTCGCGGTGTTGCGCGCGGGCGCGGCGTACCTGCCGCTGGATCTCGGCTACCCGGTGGCGCGCCTGCGGTACATGATCACCGACGCGCGGCCGGCGCTGCTGCTCACCCGAGGCGCGCTGCCGGCCGAACTCCGTGGCCTGGCACCGGAACTGGACCTCACCACGGTCACCGCCACCGGCCGGGCCGCGCCGCCGGTCGACGTGCGGCCGGACCACCCCGCGTACGTGGTCTACACCTCCGGCTCCACCGGCGAGCCGAAGGGTGTCGTCGGCACCCGGGGCGGACTCGCCAACCGGCTCGAATGGCTCCAGCGCGCCGAACCGCTGGGCGCCGAGGATCTGGTGCTGGCCAAGAGTTCCATCAGCTTCCTCGACGGCACCACCGAGCTGCTCGGCGCGCTGATCGCGGGCACACCGGTGATCCTGGCGTCCACTGAGGACCGTACGGACGCGCTGGCACTGGTGGACCTGGTCAAGACCCACCGGCCGACCAGGGTGACCGGGGTGCCCAGCCTGCTGCGCACGATGGCCGACCACGGCCGGGGCGCACTGGACTCGGTGCGGCTGTGGATCGCCAGCGGCGAGGCGCTCACCGACGCGCACGTCGCCGCGATCGGCCGGGACGGGCGGGTGCTGAACCTGTACGGCTGCTCGGAAGTCAGCGGCGACAGCCTCTGCGCCCCCGACGCCGGCGCCGCGCTCACCCTGGGCGCGCCGGTGGCCAACACGGTCGCCCACGTGCTCGACGCGTGGCTGCGGGAGGTGCCGCCCGGCGGGGTCGGCGAGCTGTACCTCGCCGGCGACGGCCTGGCCCGCGGCTACCTCGGCCGCCCCGCGCTGACCGCCGACCGGTTCGTCGCCGCCGCGAACGGCGCGCGCGTGTACCGCACCGGCGACCTGGTGCGGCTGCGCCACGACGGCACGCTGGACCACCTCGGCCGCAGCGACGAGCAGGTGAAGATCCGCGGCTTCCGGGTGGAGCCGGCGGAGATCGAGTCGGTGTTGGGTGGCCTGGACGGCATCGCCGCGGCCGCGGTCGCCGTGCACCGCGGCGCGACCGGGCCGGTGCGGCTGGTCGGCT
This sequence comes from Actinophytocola sediminis, assembly GCF_054779715.1. NCBI lineage: Bacteria > Bacillati > Actinomycetota > Actinomycetes > Pseudonocardiales > Pseudonocardiaceae > Actinophytocola > Actinophytocola sediminis. The sequence continues at coordinate 343,944 of NZ_BAAGXS010000018.1, forward strand.
ACCTGGTGACCGAGGACGGCGAACCGTTCGACCCGGCGGAGATCCGGGCCGCCGCGGCCGCCAGGCTCGCCGAACACCAGGTGCCGTCGCTGCTGGTGCACCTGCCCGCGTTGCCGGCCACGCCGAGCGGCAAGATCGCCCGCCGCGAGCTGCCAGCGCCGGACCTGGCCGGGCTGGTCGGCGCGGACCGGCCGGCGACCGAGACCGAACGCACCCTGGCGACGTTGTTCGCCGAGGTGCTCGGGCTGGCGTCGGTCGGCACCCGCGACGGGTTCGCCGAACTCGGCGGCGACAGTCTCGTGTGCATCCAGCTCGTCGGCCGCGCCCGCGCCGCCGGGCTGGCGTTGAGCCCACGCGACGTGTTCGAGTACAAGACCGTCGCCGCGCTCGCGGCGGTGGTGACCAGATCCGTTGCCGCGGCGGCGGCGGACGACGTGCTCGACCGGTGGCGGGCGCGGCATCCGGTGCTGCTGGCCGAACCGGGCGTCGCCGACGTCCTGCCGACCACCCCGCTCCAGCAGGGCATGGTGTTCCTGTCCGGCTACGAGCCTGACGGCCCCGACCCGTACGCGATGCAGCTCGTGCTGCGCCTCACTGGAAACCTGGACGCCGCCCGGCTGCGGTCGGCAGCGCAACGTGTGCTCGACCGGTACACCGCGCTGCGGGCCGGGTTCCGGCTCACCGCCGACGGCGAGGTCGTCCAGGTGATCCACAGTGGACTGACCGTGCCGTGGACGGAGTTCCCGGCCGCGACCGCCGCCGATGTGCCGGCGGTCGCCGAGGCGGAACTGGCCGCGCCCTTCGACCTGGCGACGCCACCGCTGATCCGGTTCGCGCTGCTGCGCGTCGGCCAGGACGAGCACCGGCTGGTGATCACCAACCACCACGCCGTTCTCGACGGCTGGTCGGTGCCGCTGCTGGCCCGCGCGCTGTTCGCCGGCTACGGCGACCTGCCAGGCGAGCCGCTCGACCACTACCCGGACTACCTCGCCTGGCTCGCGGCGAAACCGGACAGCGCCGAGGTCTGGCGGGCTGCACTGTCCGGTGTGGACGGACCGACCCTGCTCGCCGACCCGGCCGCGCCCACGACCGCCGGGGAGCCCGCGCGCCTGCTGCCACTGGACATACCGGATGCGCTCGCGAGCAGGCTGACCGACCTGGCGCGCGCGAGCGAGGTCACCCTCAACACGGTGATCCAGCTGGCCTGGGCGGTCGTGCTCGGCCGGGCGACCGGGTCCACCGACGTGCTCTTCGGCGCCACCGTGTCCGGGCGGGCCGCCGACATCCCGGACGTCGGCGCGGTCGTCGGGCTGTTGATCAACACCGTGCCGGTGCGGGTCCGGCTCTCGTCCGGCACGACGGTGCGCGCGGCGCTGGCCGAGCTGCAGCTCGCGCAGGCCGGGCTGATCGAACACCAACACGCCGGCCTGGCCGACATCCAGCGCTGGTCCGGGCACCGCACGTTGTTCGACACGCTGATGGTGTTCGAGAGCTTCCCGATCGACGAGGACGCGCTGCGGGCCGCCGAGACCGCGGGCGGCCTGGACGTCGAGGTCGTCACCGGCCGCTCGCTCACCCACTATCCGTTGACCGTCACCGTTTTCCCGCACCAGGGCGTCGAGATCGTGCTCGAGTACCGGCCGGACGTGCTCACCGAACACGACACCGCCAGGATCGCGGCCCGGTTCACCGACGTGCTCGACGCGCTGGTCACCCGGCCAGACGCGCCGCTGGCCGCGTTGCCGTCGGCCGCGTCCGTCGAATGTGGACTGGTCACCGGGTACGGCACCGGCGCCCGTCACCCGGCAGGCCCGCTGTTGCCCGACCTGTTCACCCACGCGGCGGCCCGCCACCCGGACCGGGTGGCCGTGGTGTGCGGCGAGCACACCGTGACGTTCGGCGAGCTGGCCGCCGACGCGAACCGCCTCGCCAGCGCGCTGGTCGACCTCGGCGCCGGACCGGAGACCGTGGTCGCGGTCCGGCTCGACCGGTCGGTCACCGCGATCGCCGCGATGCTCGCGGTGCTGCTCGCCGGCGCGGCCTACCTGCCGGTCGATCCCGCCCAACCCGACGAGCGGACCTCGGTCGTGCTCGGCGACGCGAACCCCGTCGTGGTGCTGACCGACCGGGCCGTGCCCGGCGACTGGCCGGTATTCGACCCGGCCGCGCCCGCCGCGCCGGTCATCGATGTCGACCGGCGCGCGCCGTTGTCGCCGGAGCATCCCGCCTACGTCGTCTACACCTCCGGCTCCACCGGCGTGCCCAAGGGCGTGGTCGTGCCACACCGGGCGATCGCGAACCTGTTCGCGAGCCACCGCCGCGCGCTCTACGACCCCCTGCGCGAGCGCACCGGCCGGGACCGGCTGAACGTCGCGCACGTCTGGCCGTTCGCGTTCGACGCCGCGTGGCAGCCGCAACTGTGGCTGTTCGCCGGGCACACCCTGCACATCGTGCCCGAGGAGGACCGAGGCGACCCGGTCGCGCTCGCGGGCGTCATCGCCGCCAGGGGCATCGACTTCGTCGAGGTGCCACCGGTCATGCTCGGCCCGCTCGCCGACCTCGGCGCGCTGGACACGCTGCCGATGGTCGGCTTCGGCGGGGACGCCGTCGGCGACGCGCAGTGGCGCCGGCTCGCGGCCACCGACGGCCTGGCCGCGGTGAACCTGTACGGCCCCACCGAGACCACAGTGGACACGTTGGCGGCGTGGACCACCGACAGCGACCGGCCGGTCATCGGCACCCCCGTGGACAACTCCCGCGCCTACATCCTGGACGGCACGCTCAACCGCGTACCGTCCGGTGTGGTCGGTGAGCTGTACGTGGCCGGCGCCGGCGTCGCCCGCGGCTATCTTGGCGCGCCGGGACAGACCGCGGCCCGGTTCGTCGCCGACCCGTTCGCGCCGGGGGAGCGGATGTACCGCACCGGCGATCTGGCGCGGTGGACCGAATCCGGCCACGTCGACTACCTCGGCCGGGCCGACGGGCAGGTGAAGATCCGGGGCTATCGCGTCGAACTCGGCGAGGTCGAGGCCGCGCTCACCACCCACCCCGAGGTCACCGAGGCGGTCGCGCACCCGGTCGGGGAACGGCTCGCGGCCTGGGTGGTCGCCACCGTGGCGCCCGAGGACGTGCGCGCATGGGCCGCGCGCAGGCTACCGGACTACCTGGTACCCGCGTCGATCGTCGTGCTCGACGCGCTGCCGTTGACCGGCAACGGAAAGGTCGACCGCGATCGGCTGCCGGCGCCCCGGTTCGCCGCCGCGGCACCGTTTCGCGCACCGGCCACCTCGGCCGAGCACGCGCTGTGCGCCGCGTTCGCCGCCGCTCTCGGCGTGCCGGCGGTCGGCGTCGACGACGACTTCCTGGAACTCGGCGGCGACAGTCTCGCCGCGCTGCGCCTCATCGTCGCCGCCGCGCGCGCGGGGGTGCGGCTCACCCCGCGTGCGGTGTTCACCCACCGCACGGTCGGCTCGCTGCTGGACAACGCAGAGACGGAGAACCCATGACAGAAACCGACAACGGCACCCCGGAGCGCCGCGGCTGGTCGCGCCGCAAGCTGCTCACCGGGGCGCTGGCCACCGGCGCGATCGTGCCGGTGATCCTCCCCAGTGGACCGTTACCCGGCCTGTACAACCTGCTGGCGGGGGAGGGCGGCGCGCCCACCACGGTCCGCGCCGGCAACGCGCCCATCCTGCCCGGCCGGTCGGTCACCGCCAACGTCATGCCGGTCGGCTACCGGAAACCGGCGGCCGCGCACCCCGAACCGATCGAGCCGTTCCGCGACGCGCTGCCGATCCCCCGCGTGCTGCGGCCCGACCGCGATGGTGAGGTCGTGGTGCGGATGCGGACCGCGCGCGTGCGCCTGCACTCCCAACTGCCGCCCACCACCGTGTGGGGCTACGAGGGCACGGTGCCCGGCCCGACGATCGAGGTCCGTGCCGGGCAACGCACCCGGGTGCGCTGGGTCAACGACCTCACCGGGACGATGCCGCTGGTCGCGGTGGCGCCGATGATCGCGCAGGCCGACCCGCCGCTGTGGGACCGGCCAGGCCGCGACGGCGCGCCGGAGCTGACCGACGTGTCGAACCTGCCCGCGTGGACGGTCGTGCACCTGCACGGCGCCGAGACCGGCATGGACAACGACGGCTGGCCGGAGGCCGGCATCCCGCGCGGGGACGTGCAGGTCGCCGAGTACGGCAACGACCAGCGGGCCACCCTGCTCTGGTACCACGACCACGCGATGCCGATCTCCCGGTGGAACACGATCGCCGGACTCGCCGGCCTGTACGTGATCCGCGACCGCACCGAGGACGCGCTCGACCTGCCGGACGGCCGCTACGAGGTGCCGTTGGTGTTGTGCGACCGCAACTTCGACCTCGACGCGAACGGCGAGCTCACCGGAACCCAGCTGTACAAGACGGTGATGTACACGACCGAGCCGGAACTGCAGGCGACGTCGTTCTCCGGTCCGTTCACGACGGTCAACGGCGTGATCTGGCCGCACCACGACGTCGAGCCGCGCTGGTACCGGCTGCGGATCGCGAACGTGTCCAACGTGCGGCCCTACCAGCTGTCCCTCACCCTCGAGGACGGCTCCCCGGTCCCCGCCGCGATGGTGCGGCTGATCGGCACCGACGGCGGCCTGCTGCCGGCACCGGTGACCATCGACGGCGTGCTGCCGGTGGCCGCGGCCGAACGCGCCGACGTGCTGGTGAACTTCGGCGCGGTACGCGGCAAGCGCATTCGTTTGTCCAATGTGGACTATGACCCCGGACCGTGGCCGCAGGTGATGGAGTTCCGGGTGAGTGGTCGCGGCGGCGGCGGCCCCCAGCCACCGGCCACACTGGACAGAAAGTTCCCGAAGGTCGACCCGGCCGCCGCGACGGCGCCGGCGCGCATGATCATGTTCCCGCCGCTGGGCACCGGGCAGATCGAGCAGTGGGAGATGACCGAGGTGCCGGCGCCGCCCGGCCCGTTCCCGGTCGACGGCGTCGTGCAGGTGCGCGGCGAGGACGGCACGGTGCGCACCTACCAGCGGGTGGCGCGGCACTTCAACGACCCGGTCCAGTTCATGGCCACCACCGGCGGGTGGGAGCGGTGGACCTGGATGAACCTGGACGTGGCCGGCTGGCCGCACCCGCAGCACATCCACGCCACCCACTTCCGCGTGACCGGCCGCCAGCACTACGACGTCGAGGACAAGTGGGAGTTCATCCTCGACGACGCCGGCCGCACGGTCGGCGGCGGCACGGTGGCCCCGCTGGAGTTCACCGCCACCGGTGAGCTGACCCCGGTCGAGGGCGGCTGGAAGGACGTCGTGCAGGTCAACAACGGCGAGGCGGTCACGGTCGCCGCCCGGTTCGACCACAGTGGACGGTTCCTGCACCACTGCCACATGCGCGACCACGAGGACATGGGCATGATGCGCCCGTTCGTGGTCATGCCGGCCGAGGTGCTGAAGATCGAACACCAGCACGGCCACCCCATGCCCCAACCCGATGGCCACGCCGGCCACTGACGTGCAGCGAAGGGTCCCTTGACTGCGCCTACCGCAGCGAAGGGACCCTTCGCTGCGGTAGGTGGACCCCATGGGGGCGGCAGGTTACCGATTCGCGGATGTCGGTGACTATTGGGGAGTGGGTAACTCATCGGGTGATGAGTTCGTTACCGTTCTGACATGATCACCAACAGGGCGCGGCTGGCCGCGGGTATGGCGGCGCTACTTCTCCTCACCGGCTGCGGGGGCGAGTCGTCGTCGGCGGACTCGAAGACCGAGGACTCGGCCGAGACGACCAGCGCGGTGCCGGAGATCGACGACCCCACGGTCGCGGCGGCGGCGCTGCGGACCGTGGATCCGTGTGCGCTGCTGGACGCCAAGAACCTCGGTGACGCCGGGACGATCGTGCCGGACAGCACCTCGTCGGCGGAGTGGGGCGAGTGCGGCGTCGACGTCGATGCCAGCGGCAAGACCGTGGAGCTGGTGCTGCGCGTCGGCGACCAGCTGATCATGGCGGACGACCCGTCCGGGGAACTCGAGGGCCTGCCGCTGGTCCTCGACGACGAGGACCCGGAGTCGTGCTGGATCTCCGTCGTGACCTCCTTCGAGCTGTCGCTGGGAATCACGCTGCAGGTCGACTTCCCTGGCGGCGACGGCTGCACGGTGGGTCGCGCGGTGCTCGGCAAGGTCGTGCAGGCCGTGCGCACCGCCCCGCCGCAGTACCAGCAGGCGCCCGGCTCGGTGCTGACCGCGGACCCGTGCGCGGTGGCGGACAAGGCGGCCGTGGAGACCGCGCTGGGACAGCAGATGTTCGTGGAACCCAAGAGCCTGCACGAATGCGACCTCTGGTCCGGTGACGGCACCAGCTACCCGCAGGTGGGCGTGCGCTTCTTCCTTGGTCTGCCGCCGGATGCCGAGGACGGCGAGCCCGCCGATCTCGGCGGTGGCGTGACGGCCATCCAGGCGCAGGACGAGGACGTCGTGATCAGCTGTGACGTGTCCTGGCGCAGGATCGAGACGCCGTCCGAGGACGAGGCGGAAGGCTACGGCGAGCTCGTGTCCGTGATGTACAGCGATGAGCAGGAAAGCGGCCTCGACCCCGCCGTCGCGTGTGCGAAGGCGGTCGCGGTCGCCAAGACCGTGGTGCCGGCACTCGGATAACACTCCCCGCACGGGCGGTCGGCCTTGTACTTTCGGGCCGACCGCCCGTGTTGTCGGGCACACTGCGGGAGATTCCCTTCACTGCCAGCACTTTTCCCGGTACCTGTGCTTTCTCGGGGTAGTTTCCACCGGGAGGGGAACGGCCGTGGAGCTGCAGATCCGGATCGAGCCGGGGACGATCGACGAGTACCTCGCCCTGACCGACTGGTTGAACGCCAGTCGCGATTTCCGTGGCCGCGTCCACCAGGTGGCCGGCGCTCCACCGGCCGGCGGGCTGAGCGGCGGGGTGATCGAGCTGCTCACGGTCGCGGTCGGCTCCGGCGGGCTTGGCGTCGTGCTCACGAACTCACTGAACACCTGGCTGGGTACCCGGCGGCGAGAGATCACCGCCAAGGTCACCGTCACCGCCAGGGCCCGTACGGTGGAACTGCGGGCCCGCAACCCGAACACCCAGGAGCTGAAGCTGCTCGGCGAGATCCTGCGTGGCAGCGATGAGCGGTGAGCCCGTCATTCCGCCTGGCTCGCGGGCGATCCTGATCGGGGTGCCGCGCTACCAGGACGCCGCGTACCGGTCCTATCCCGCCGTCGGCAACAGCGTCGACGGCATGCGCACGCTGCTGGTCGAGTCCGGCCTCTGCGGCTGGCGGCCGGACCAGGTCACCAGCTTCGTCAACCCCACCAACGCCGGCAAGTTCCTCGGCCAGCTGCGCGACCTGGTGCGGGCGACGACCGGGGTCCTGCTGCTGTACTTCGTCGGCCACGGAGTCGTCTCCGAGCAGGGCGAGCTGTGCCTGGCGCTGGCCGACACCGACCACGCCAACCCCGACACGACGGGTCTGGAGTACGCCAAGATCAAGCGGATGCTGTACGCCGGCACGCCCGCGACCACGAGGATCGTGATCCTGGACTCCTGCTTCTCCGGGCGGGCGATCGGGCTGGGCACCGTCGGCGGGACGCAGCTGGCCGACCTGAGCGAGACGTCCGGCACCTACACCCTCACCGCCGCCGACGAGCTCGCCCACGTGGCCGCCGAGGGTCGACACACCGCGTTCACCGGTGAGCTGCTGGACCTGCTGACGCGCGACGGCGTTCCCGGTGGTCCGCGCGGGCTGACCCTGAACCGGATCTACCTGCAGCTGCGCCGCCGGCTCGAGGCGAAGAACCTGCCAAGACCCAACCAGCGCAGCGAGGACACCGCGGCGGCCTTCGTGCTCGCCAGCAACACCGTCCACCCGCGCCCGCTCGGTCAGGAGGTCCAGCGGCGCGCGGCGCCGGCCACGCGGTTGTCCCGCCGGCACCTGCTGACCGGAGCCGCCGGGGTCGGTGCCGTCGCGGCGCTCGGGTTCCTCGGCCGGGAGGTGTTCAGCGACGACCACACCGTGGTTCCAGGCGAGGAGAAGTGGCGGTTCTCGACCCGTGGGGCGGTGAGCTCGACCCCCGCGGTGGCGGCCGGGGTGGTGTATGTCGGCAGTGACGACGGAAACCTGTACGCCGTCGACGTGGCCAGCGGGCAGCAGCGCTGGCAGCCCTACCCCCTCGGCGGGATGGCGCGGTCGTCGCCGGTGGTGGCGGCCGGCGTGGTGTATGTCGGCAGTGACAGCGGAAACCTGTTCGCCATCGACGCGGCCAGCGGCGAACCGCGCTGGCGGCGGCCCTTGCACACCGAGGGCGCGCTGGGGTGGTCGTCGCCGGTGCTGGCCGGCGGATCGGTGTACGTCGGCAGCGAGGACCAGCATCTGTACGCGGTGGACGCGGGCAGCGGGGAGCAGCACTGGCGGTTTCCCGCGCGGGGCACGATCTGGGGGCCGGCGGTGGCCGACGGGGTGGTGTACCTCGGCAGTGCGGATCACCACCTGTACGCCGTCGACACGACCACCGGTGAAGAGCGCTGGTCGTTTCAGGCCGACGATGTCGTCTGGCGGCCCGCGGTCGCCGACGGCGTCGTGTACTTCGGCAGTGACGACCGGAACCTCTACGCCGTGGACGTGACCACCGGGAGCGAACGCTGGGCTCAGGATTTCGCGGCCCGCGTGACGACGACGCCCGTCGTGGCCGGCGGGGTCGTGTACGTCGGCGGCGACGACGACCACCTGTACGCGGTCGACGCGCGTGACGGGGAACCGCGGTGGCGCCTGCGCACCGACGGCGACGTGCGGTCCACGGCGGCCGTGGCCGGCGATGTGGTGTACGTCGGCAGCAACGACGGCAACCTCTACGCGGCGGCCACCGTCGACGGCACCGAGCGCTGGCATACCCGCGTCGGCGACACCCTCTGGTCCTCGCCGGTGGTGGCCGACGGCGTGGTGTACATCGGCAGCGACCTGAGTTTCCTGTACGCGGCCAACGCCTAGGCGTCACGCACAGTCGAACAGTTCCGTTGCGGCTTCGGGGAAGTAGTCCTCGGGCGGCACGACCACGCAGTGCTCCCTCGCCCAGTCGATCCGGGCGCGTTCCTCGAAGTCGGTCAGCACGAACCGTACCCGGCCGTCCTCGACCCAGCCGGCGAGCTGGTCGACCGTCGGCGCCGGGTCGTCGGTGGTGAACCCGCCCATCGCGACCACCCGCAGGTCGCTGTTGATGATGTAGTTGCCGGTGAACAACGCGCCGCCCTCGGCCGCCAGCTGGATCTCCGTGTCCGGCGCGTTTTCCCTTACGTACTCCAGGATCGCGGTCTGCTCCGGATCGAGCTGCCCGGTCGTGGCCTTCAGCTCCGCCGCCGCGCGGCCGGCGAAGAACGTGTCCCACTCCGGCCGTTCCTCGTCGGGTAAGAACACCGTCTGCGCGGAGATCGGGCCGGCCGCCGGGTTCGTCGCCCAGCCGACCCAGTACCCGGCCGCGGTCGCCGCCGACCAGAACGCGGGCGCCACCAACACCGCCGCGAGCCCCAGCGCCAACCCGAGCTGGTGTCGCCGCGCCACCAGCGCCACCACCGCGAGCACCCCGGCGGCCACCACCGGGATCCGCAGCCATCCGTTCCAGTCCGGGTCCCGGTCGATCAACAGGTACGCCCACCCCGCCGACAGCGCCACCACCCCGGGCAGCGCGAACCGGCGAAGGTCGCTTTCGGTGCGCCAGCGCCAGAACAGCGCGATCGTCAGCGCCGCGAGCGCGGCCACGGCCGGGGCCAGCATGCTCGTGTAGTACGGCAGCCACACGCCGGTCATGAAGCTCAGCACCAGCCCCCCGCACAGCAGCCAGCCGCCGAACAACGCCCACCCGGCCCGCACGCGCCGGTCGTCGATCCGCTTCCACACCGACACCGCCGCGACCGCGCCGATGAGCGCGAGCGGCACCAGCCAGGCGATCTGCCCGCCGAGCGACTGGCTGAACAGCCGTCCGATCCCGGGCTCGCTGTAGAACGCGCCCGCCTCGTTGCCCTCGGCCGCGTCCTGGCCGACGATGCGCCCGAAACCGTTGTAGCCCACGGTGAGATCCCACGCCGAGCCGTCGGTGCTGCCGCCGACGAACGGCTTGTCGCCCGGCCACAGGTCCACCAGCACGACCCACCACAGCGAGGTCACCACGACCACCGCCGCGGCCGCCGCCACGTCGAGCCACCGCCGCAGCAGTGGCGCCGAGGTGCCGATCACGTACGCGAGCACGAACGCCGGGACGACCACCAGCGCCTGCCCCATCTTCACCAGGAACCCGCAGCCGAGCAGCGCGGCGGACAGCAGCAGCCACCGGGTGCGCGCGGTCGTGCTCGTCAGCGACCGCGCGAGCGCCCACGCCGCGCTGACCAGCGTCAGCGTCAGCCACGGGTCGGGCGCGTTGTCCCTGGTGATCGCCATGGTGACCGGGGTGGTGGCGAGCACGGCGGCGGCGAGTAGCCCGACGCGAGCCGACCCGGACAGCCGCCGGACCGTCGCGTACAGCACGACCACGGCCGCGGCTCCCGCGATCACCTGGGGCAGCAACACCGCCCACCCGTGCAGCCCGAAGATCCACACCGACACGACCTGCGGCCACACGCCGAGCGGTGGCTTGTCGATGGTGAGCACGCCGAGTGGGTCGTAGGTGCCGAACAGGAACGCCTGCGGGCTCTGGGACATCGTCTTGGCCGCCGCGCTGTAGTACGCGTAGCTGAAGCCCTGCCCGGTCAGATCCCAGGCATAGCCGACGGTCGCGGCGAGCACGATCACCGCGAGCGCGGGCCGGGTCCACCATGCACGCTCACTCACAGGGCTGTTCTCCTACCTGTCAGGGGGGAGTCATCCAGCGCGCCAGTAACCGCAGAAGTAGATCCGGTCCTTGGCGAAACCTCGGTCGTTCACCAGGTGGCGGCGCACCCCGGTGGCGAGCTTGGACTCGCCGGCGACCCACGCGTAGGGCACGCCGGTCGGCAGGTCCCGCTCGCGCAGCGCGGCGAGCACGGCCTCGCCCCGCCGCGCGTCGCCCCGGTGCAGCCAGGTGACGTCGGCCAGCGGCAGCTCGTCGGTCCTGTCGGCGACCTCGACGAGGACCACGGCCGGGCAGGTCAGCTGTTCGATGATCGCGGCGACGGCCGGCAGCGCCGCCTCGTCGCCGATGATCAGCTGCCACTCGGTGTCGGCGGGCGGGGCGTAGTCGGCGCCGTCGCTGAGCACGCCGATCTTGTCGCCGGGCGCGGCGCTGGCGGCGAACGCCGCGCCGGGGCCGCTGTCGGCGCCGTGGCCGTGCAGCACGAAGTCGATGTCCAGCTCGCAGCGCTCGCGGTCGAACCGGCGCACGGTGTAGTTGCGCAGCGCGGGGCGGGTGGACTCCGGGATCGCGCACAGTTCCGGCCACCAGTCGGCGGTGACCGGCAGGACCGGCGGGGACTCGCCGGTGGGCAGGAACACCCGCACGAGCTGGTCCGGGCCGTCGTGGGCGAAATCCGCCAACTCGTCCGACGCGACCGTGACTCGCACCATCCGCTCGGTGAGCGGCGCGGTGGCGACGACCGTCACCAGTACGGGCAGCTGACCTCGTGTCATCCGACAACCTCCTGCAAATTATAGTTAGCCTAACCTAATTATCGCGTCCAGTGAATGATCGCCTATGCACTGTGGCCGCTACCTTTGCTTAGGCTAGCCTTATCCAGATCGGGTAGAGAGTGACATAGGCGGTGCGGTGGCCACGACAGCGGTCGGTGAGCGGCGGACGAGCACGCGTCCAGCCCGCCAGGTCGCGCTCGGCGCGGGACTCCTCGGCGCGCTGGTCGCGCTGGCGGTGCTGGTGGTGGTCAGCGTGTGCGTCGGCTCGGTGTCGCTCTCGCCGGGCACGCTGCTCGACGTGGTCACCGGCTACGACGACACCGACCCCGACCACCTGATCATCGCGACCATGCGGGTGCCGCGCACGGTCGTCGGCCTGGTCGCCGGCGCGGCGCTTGGCCTGGCGGGCGCGGTCATGCAGGGCCTTGCCCGCAACCCGCTGGCCGATCCCGGCATCCTCGGGGTCAACGCGGGCGCCTCGCTGCTGATGGTGCTGGGCATCAGCGCCTTCGGCGTCACCACGTTCACCGGGTACGTGTGGTTCGGCTTCGCCGGCGCCGCCGCGGCCGGGCTGCTGGTCTACCGGATCGGCTCGTTCGGCCGTGACGGCGCGACCCCGGTGAAGCTCGCGCTCGCCGGCGCGGCCACCTCCGCCGCGCTCGGCTCGCTGACCACCGCGATCCTGCTCACCGACACCGAGGCGTTCGACGAGTTCCGCTTCTGGCAGGTCGGCTCGCTGGCCAACCGCGACCTTCCCGTGGTTGTCCAGGCACTGCCCTTCCTCGGGGTCGGCGCGGTGCTGGCGCTGGCGTGCGGGCGGCTGCTGAACGTGCTGTCCCTCGGCGGGGACGTCGCCCGCTCGCTGGGGGTGAACATCGCGGTGGCGCAGGGGATCGCCGCGGTCGCGGTGGTCACGCTGTGCGGCGCGGCGACGGCCATCGCCGGGCCGATCGCGTTCGTCGGCCTGGCCGTGCCGCACGCCGCGCGCGTGCTGACCGGGCCGGACTACCGCTGGATCCTGCCGTACTCGCTGGTGCTCGCGCCCGCGCTGCTGCTCGCCGCCGACGTGCTCGGCCGGGTCGTGGCGCCGCCGGGTGAGGTCCAGGTCGGGGTGGTGACCGCGATCGTCGGCGCGCCGGTGCTGGTGTTGTTGGTGCGCGGCCGGAAGGTGGCGGCGCTGTGACGGTGGTGGAGGAGCGGTCGGCGGTCGCCAGGGTCGCGTCGGTGCGCCGGCGCGGGCTGCGGCGCGGCCGGACAGTCGGCATCGCGCTCGCGGTGCTGGCCGCCGCGCTGGTGATCACCGCGCTGTCGGTGGGCACGGTGGCCATCTCGCCCGACGAGGTGCTGCGCGCGTTGGCCGGCAGCGGCACGCGGCGGGCGGAGTACATCGTCAACGAGGTCCGCGCGCCGCGCGCGCTCACCGGCGCGCTCGCCGGCGCCGCGTTCGGCATCTCCGGCGCGGTGTTCCAGGGCCTGATCCGCAACCCGTTGGCCAGCCCCGACATCATCGGCATCACCATGGGCGCGAGCGCGGCGGCGGTCGTGGCCATCGTGGTGTTCGGCGCGACCGGCGCGCCGGTGTCGGTCAGCGCGTTCTGCGGCGCGCTGGGCACCGCCGTGCTGATCTACCTGCTCGCCTGGCGGCGGGGGATGAACGGCTACCGGCTCGTGCTGGTCGGCATCGCGGTGGCCGCCGTGCTGTCCAGCGTGGTGTCCTACCTGATGACCCGCGCGCAGGTGCGCGATGCCCAGCAGGCGTTGGTGTGGCTCACCGGCAGCCTCACCGCCCGCACGTGGACCGACGTCGTCCCGCTGGCCATCGCCCTGCTCGTGTTGCTGCCGACGGCACTGGTGCTCGCGTCCGGGATGCGGCCACTGCAGTTCGGCGACGACGCGGCCACCGGGCTGGGCGTCCGGGTCGAACGCCACCGGCTCGGGCTGATCGTCACCGCGGTCGCGCTCGCCGCCGCGGCCACCGCCGCGGCCGGGCCGGTCGCGTTCGTCGCGTTCGTGTCCGCCCCGATCGCCCGCGCGCTCACCCGGGGCAACGGGCCCGCGCTGTTACCGGCCGCGTTGGTCGGCGCGGTGGTGCTGGTCGGCTCGGATCTGGTGGCCCAGCACGTACTCGTGCTGTTCGGCATCGTCGCCCTGCCGGTCGGCGTGGTGACCGGCGTGCTCGGCGCGCCCTACCTGCTGTGGCTGATGGCCACCACCAACCGAACGGGGCGCGCATGACCGACGTCCTCAAGGGACAGGGGCTTTCCCTTGGCTACCACGGATTCGAGGTGGTCCGGGACCTCGATGTCGCCATTCCACACGGGATGATCACCGCGATCGTCGGCGCCAACGCCTGTGGCAAGTCGACGCTGTTACGTGGCCTGGCCCGGCTGCTCTCCCCGACGCGGGGCCGGGTCCTGTTGGACGGCAACGACATCAACACCATGCCCACCCGCACGGTCGCCACCCGGCTCGGCATCCTGCCCCAGCACCCGATCGCGCCAGAGGGCATCACCGTCACCGACCTCGTCGGCCGGGGCCGCCACCCCCACCACGGCCTGTTGCGCCGCTGGAGCGACGCCGACGACGCGGCCGTCGCGTCCGCCATGCGGGTCACCGACACCCTCGAGCTCGCCGACCGCCCGGTGGACGAACTGTCCGGCGGCCAACGACAACGCGCCTGGATCGCGATGGCGCTCGCCCAGCGCACCGGTGTGCTGCTGCTCGACGAGCCGACCACCTACCTCGACGTCACCCACCAGATCGAGGTTCTCGACCTGCTGACCGACCTCAACCGCGACGACGGCACCACGATCGTCATGGTGTTGCACGACCTGAACCTGGCCTGCCGCTACGCCGACCACCTGATCGCCATGCGCGACGGCGGCATCGTCGCCACCGGCGCACCGTCCACTGTGGTCACCCGCGAGCTCGTCGCGGAGGTGTTCGACCTGCCGAGCGTGGTCCTGCCCGACCCCGTGTCCGGCACCCCCCTGATCGTTCCCATTGGACGCCACCACACGCCCGATCCCATCCCAGAGCTCGCCGACCACCGGCGGGAAAGCAGGTTTGAGTGAAGCTGGTCAGCAGGCGGGGTTTCCTCGCCGGTACGGCAGGTGTCGCCACCGTCACGTTGATCGGGGCGTGTGGCAGCGGCGAGGACGACGGCGCCGGCGGTGCCGCCGGCCGCGAGGTGGACACCGACAAGGGCACGGTCACCGTCCCCGAGCGGGCGGCCAAGGTCGCGTGCGCCGACTTCTTCGGCGCCTTCGCGGTGGTCGACCTCGGGCTGGTGCCGGTGGCCGCGTGCGGCTCCGGCTACGAGAACACCGGCCCCCGCTACGAGGACAAGCTCGCGAACGTGCCGCTCGTCGGCGATTTCACCACCCCGGACCCGGAGAAGATCGCGGACACCGAGCCCGACCTCATCCTGCGCACCATCGACACCGACGACGCGATGTACCAACAGCTGACCGGTGTCACCACGACCGTCGTGATCAGCTTCCAGCAGCTGTCGCTGACCGAGGTCGCCACCAAGGTCGGCGAGGTGCTCGGCCGGAGCGCCGAGGCGGAGAAACTGTTGGCCGAGTACGAGTCCGCGTGCGCGGAGATCAAGTCCAGGCACGCCGACGTGCTCGCCAAGTACACCTTCACCTTCGCCCAGGCCGCCTCCGACACCACGTTCTGGACGCTGGGTGAGAAGTGGACGGACACCAAGGTCCTCGTCGACTGCGGCGTCACGCTCGCCGAGCCGTCGGCCGCCCAGCCGGAGCCGACCCAGGAGTACTCGATGGAGCGGATCACCGTGCTCGACCAGAGCGACGTGCTGCTCATTCCGTCGGCACCGGACGGGGTCACCGAGGCGCCGGACAACACACCGTTGACCAGCAACGCGTTGTGGGCTCAGCTGCCGGCCGCCAAGGCGGGCCGGGTGTGGCCGGTGCTGTCGGGCGCGGCGTCGCTTGGCACCGCGCTGGAGCTGGTCGAGCGGTTCGACACCGTGCTCACCGAACTCGCCGCGAAGAGCTGACCACGATGACCGGGGGTGCGTTGCTGCGCCGGGCGATGCGGCGGCACGCCGGCCGGATCGCGTTCGGCGTGCTGCTGCTGAGCCTGCACCAGGTCGCCGAGGTGGCCGTGCCGGTGGCGATCGGCGTGGTGATCGACCGCGCGGTGGCCACCGGCTCGGTGCCGGCGATGCTGTGGTCGGTCGCCGGCCTGGCCGTGCTGTTCACCGTGCTGGCGCTGGCCTGGCGCTTCGGCGCCCGGCAGCTGGTGACCGCGATCGAACGGGAGACCCACCGGGTGCGCGTCGAGCTCGCCGGCCGGGTGCTGGACCCGCGCGGGCTGCGCACCGGCCTGAAGTCCGGCGAGCTGCTGTCGATCGCGTCCTCCGACGCCGAACGCGCGGTGCTGATCATGCGTGCCGGGTCGCTCGCGGCGGCCGCGGTGACCGGGCTGGTCGCGTCCTCGGTCGCGCTGCTGGCCATCGACGTGCCGCTGGGGCTCGGGGTGCTCGTGGGCGTGCCGCTGCTGGTCGTCGGGTTGCAGCTGCTCTCGCCGCTGCTCACCCGGCGCACCGCCGACCAACAGGCCGAACTCGGCCGGACCACGGCACTGGCCACCGACCTGGTCGCCGGCCTGCGCACGCTGCGGGGCATCGGCGCCCAACACCACGCCGCCGTGCGGTACCAGAAGTCCAGTGCGCGGGCGCTGGCCGCGACCCGCCGCGCGGCCGGCGCGATCGGGCTGCAGCAGGGCGTCACCACGGCCGCCTCCGGGCTGTTCCTCACCGTGGTCGCCGGGGTCGCCGGCTGGTTCGCGCTGCTCGGCAGGCTGACGGTCGGCGAGCTGGTCGCGGTCGTCGGGCTGGCCCAGTTCGTCGCCGAACCGGTGCGCGTACTCGGGTTCGCGACCAGGATCGCGGCCACCGCCCGCGCGTCGGCCGACCGGGTCGCCTCGGTGCTCGCCGCGCCGTTCCTGGTCGAGCCGGGCGAGCTGGCCGCGCCGGCGCCGGCCGACCCGAGAGTGGAGCTGCGCGCGGTCACCTACCGGACGTTGACCGACGTGTCGCTGTGCGTGCGGTCCGGCGAACTGCTCGGGGTGGTCGCCGACGACCAGCGGGACGCCAACGCCTTACTGGAGCTGCTCTCCGGCCGGGCGCCGGCCGCCGACCTGACCGGCGAGGTGCAGGTGGACGGTGCCCCGGTCGGCGACCTTTCGTTGGCCGCGCTGCGATCGCGGGTGTTGGTGGAGCACCACGACGTCGCGTTGTTCGAGGGCACGCTGCGGTCCAACCTGCTCGCCGGCGCGCCACCGGAGGCCACCGACGCGCAGCTGGCCGAGGCCATGCACACCGCCGCGGCCGAGGACCTGCTCGACGACCGCGCGGCCGGGCTGGACACCCCGGTGACCGACCGCGGCCGGTCGCTGTCGGGCGGGCAGCGCCAGCGGGTCGGCCTCGCGCGGGCACTGCTCGCCGACCCACCCGTGCTCGTGCTGCACGACCCGACGACCGCGATCGACGCGGTCACCGAGGAACGCCTCGCCGCCCGGCTCGCCCGCGCCCGTGCCGGTGGCCTGCGCGCCACGATCGTCGTCACCAGCAGCCCGGCGCTGCTCGGCCGGATGGACCGGGTCGTGGTGGTACGCAACGGAAAGGTCGACCGCGAGGGCCAGCACGCCGACCTCGTCGGCGCCGACACCGACTACCGCGAGGCGGTCCTGCGATGACGCTCCCCGTTGCCAGTACCACCCGCACCTGGGCGGTCCTGGTCGCCGAACTGCGCGCCCACCGCGGCCTCACGCTGGCGGCCGTCGCGGTGTCGGTCGTGGCCTGCCTGGCCGGGCTCGTCGCGCCCTGGGTGCTCGGCGTGCTGGTCGACGACATCGCCGGGGGTGCCGGCGCGGACCGGGTCTGGTTCGCCGTCATCCTGCTCGGCACCGCCGCGCTGCTCAGCGGCGTGCTGTCCGGGGTCGGCGCCACGCTCATCGCCCGGCTCGGCGAGACGATGCTCGCCCGGCTGCGCGAACGGGTGCTCGACCGCGCGCTGCACCTGCCGTCGACCACGCTGGAACGCGTCGGCACCGGCGACCTGGTGTCCCGCGTCGGCGACGACGTCTCCGTGGTCACCGGCGCGATCACCACGACCGGGCCGGACATGGTCCAGGCCGCGCTCACCGTCGTGCTCACCGGCGCCGGGCTGTTCGCGCTCGACTGGCGGCTGGGGCTCGCCGGCCTGGCCGCCGCCCCCGCCTACTGGCTGGCCGTGCGCTGGTACCTGCCGCGCTCCGGCCCGTTCTACGCCAAGGAGCGCACCGCCATCGGCCGGCGCACCCAGGAACTGGTCAGCTCACTGCACGGGGTACACGCCGTGCGCGCCTACGGCCTCGAGCACGACCGCGCGGCCAGGGTGGACGCCCGCTCCGCGGAGGCGGTCAACCTCTCGCTCGGGGTGTTCAGCCTGTTCACCCGGTTTGCCTCCCGGGGCAACCGGGCCGAGTTCGTCGGCCTCACCGCGGTGCTCGTGGTCGGGTTCCTGCTGGTGCGCGCCGACCTGACCACCATCGGCGCGACCACCGCGGCCGCGCTGTACTTCCACCGCCTGTTCAACCCGATCGGCCTGCTCGTGCTGCAGGCCGACGACATCCAGGAGGCCGGCGCGAGCCTCGCCCGGCTCGCCGGGGTCGTCGACCTGCCGCCGCCGGTCGAGCCGGCCGACCCGGCCACCCCCGCCGACCGGTCGCTGGCGGTCGTCGACGTCACCCACCACTACGACGAGGGCAGGCCGGCGGTCCGGGCGGTGAGCGCGGTGGCCGCCGACGGCGAACGGGTCGCGCTGGTCGGCGCGAGCGGCGCCGGCAAGACCACGATCGCCTCGATCGCGGCCGGAGTGCTGCCGCCGACCGGCGGCACGGTCCGGCTCGGCGGCGTCGAGGTGTCCGCGCTGGGGGAGACCGCCGTGCGGGCGCAGGTGGCGCTGTTGAGCCAGGAGGTGCACGTGTTCGCCGGTCCGCTGCGCGAGGACCTGCGGCTGGCCCGCCCGGACGCGACCGACGAGCAGGTGCTCGCCGCGCTGGACACCGTCGACGCGCTCGGTTGGGTGCGCGCGCTGCCAGACGGGCCGGACACCGAGGTCGGCGAGGGCGGCCACCAGCTCACCGCCGCGCAGGCCCAGCAGCTCGCGCTCGCCCGGCTGGTGCTGGCCGACCCGCCGGTCGCGATCCTCGACGAGGCGACCGCGGAGGCGGGCAGCGCGGGCGCGCGGGCATTGGAGGCCGCGGCGCTGGCCGCGACCGCCGGGCGCACCACGTTGGTCATCGCCCACCGGCTCACCCAGGCCGCGTCCGCGGACCGGGTGATCGTGCTGGAACAGGGCGAGGTGGTGGAGAGCGGCACGCACGACGAGCTGATCGCCGCCGGCGGCCGCTACCGCGAGCTGTGGCGCAGCTGGGCTGGTGAGGACGCCCCGTAAGGTCTATTGCTAAGTAAGGTTAGCCTCTCCTAATATCAACTGGTGGCGCCGACGTCGGGTGGGGCGCCCAACCAAGGCGGGGAGTCGGCGATGGACCACGAGCGCGGTGTCGACGAGCGCGGTGTCGACGGGCGGGTCGCGATCGTCACCGGTGCGGCGCGCGGCATCGGCGCCGCCGTGGTCGCGGCACTGGCCGTGCTGGGCGCGCCGGTCGCCGCCGTGGACGTCGACGCGGCGGCCGTGGAG